>JAISFS010000183.1 GCA_031263485.1 Deltaproteobacteria bacterium
AGGCGCCGGAACGAAGGCGCCTGAGACGTCTCAGGATATCGGCGGGCCGCCCGTCTCTCCGGGTTCAACGAAGCGAGCCGCCACCTGCGCGCGCCCGCGAATCGCCAGGGCCAGGCATATTACGTCGCTGCTGATGGCCATGAGGGACTCGCCGTATTTACCCCGCCTCAGCTGTTTCTCGGCATCGTCCAGTGCGGCGGAAAGGTCCTTCGCCGCGAGGTCAATAGCCGCCGGGACGCTGTCGTCCTCCGCCGGATCGGCATGGCAATATTTAAACTCGATCGCCACTCTGACCTCACCCTCGAGGGACAAGGCCATGTCGGATCGGCCATGGGCCCCCGACGCCTCGCTCATGACGACAATCCCGGACGCGAGAAACGCGGTGTGGAGCAGGGAATGGTAATAGGCTTCAGAGGGAATGTGCTGCAAGTAAGTTATCGAATGGAGAAGGCCGCTCAAAACCTTGACCAATTTTTCAGAATCCCTTTCCGACAGGGATTTAGGCAGGTTTTTCGAAAAACTGGTGAAATATCGGTCACTCAGGCCGAAAGCCGCCTGGAAAAATGATGCCTGGTAATTCAGTTCGACTTCAAGGTTCGGGGTCCTGAAGGTGAACTCTTCGACTTTGGCGACTTTGGCGGTTTTGCCCTTGACGATCACATCCGTTATGGCCACGCCATCGATGGTCAGATAGCCGCTGTGAAACAGCAAGGGAATGGCCTCGAGCCCCCCCAGATCGATTTTCCTGATCTTATCGGAAGTGTAGCTGTTCAGGCATGGCTGCATGAATTCCATCGGCTTTTCCCTCACAAGGGCGGACAGGTGGGTCGGAATCCCTAATGACGGCCAGTAATCGCCGAATCTGTTTTCATTGAAAAAATTCAGTATCGAGTAGGGGTTCAGTACCGGTTGGGTCCCGAGCCAGTTATAGCCGTCGTACCAGTCAAGAATCATCGCCTTCAGGGATTCACGATCAGTATTCTGGTCGATCGCGCCTTTAGTTTTCAAGCTGCCGAGGGTACCCCTCAACCTGCCGGAGAAAAGCCTGTTGAATTCGGAGAGGGTGAAGCCGCAGATTCCTGCATAGTTAGGATCAAGGGAGATGTCCACGAAGTTGTTCGGCCCGGAATCCAAGGCCGTCATGGTGAATCTGGTGACGCCAGTGACGAATACAAAGCGGATGTATTTGAGATTCTTTTTGATGGACGTATAAAATCCATAAAGGACACCGCGGTTGTCCGATGCGAGTTTCCGGTTAGAAATATGTCCGGCTACCGGCGCATCGTACTCATCAATCAGGACAACAACACCTTTACCGAACTTTTGGGAAAGACCATCCAGCAACTCCTCCAGCATGCCGTTGTATGATTTTGCGAAAATTTCAACGTTTTCCTTTTTGGCCATGCGGCACAAGTCCCATTCGATCCAATGCATCAAGTCTTCTTTGGCGGAGATAGGATCGTAGGCCATGTTCAATCTCAAGATCGGGTGCGTTTCGGAGGGGCAATCTTTTTTCCCATCGATCTTCAGGCCCTTGAAAAGCTCCCGGTTGCCACGGAACAGCTCCTCGAGCGTATCGAGCAGGAGCGTCTTGCCGAAACGCCTTGGACGGGAAAGGAAACAGCTTTTGGGACCCTTAATCAGATTAAAGACATAATTGGTCTTGTCGGCGTAAAGCAAATTCCCCTGAATGATTTCCCGAAAAGTCGGATCGCCTAACGGCAATTCTTTCGGAGCCATGATCCCTCCTGCACGCTCCCTGTTATCAGAGGCGGCAAGCCAATGATGTCCGGGCACCATCGAACGTGACTTCGGGGAGCCCCGGCCTGTCCGGAACACCGATATATCTCATTCTACCAAATTTCGAGGCAAGATTATATATCCCAAAATTGTTTTCACTCACACGGGAAGGCCAGGGATGGATCTATGTGGGGTACAGGGAGGTGCCACAGTCCCAACCCTCCAAAAGACTAAAGTTTCCGTTCATTGGGGGACACTCAAGCATGGGGAGGGTGGCCACAGTGCATCAAGCTTATGAATGGTCAACAATGTCGGAATAAAAAATGATTGCTACGCGCTAAAATACATGATAATTCGATGATCTTTTTGGCCCATAATAATATTAGAACAACAACAAACATCATGATTATTACTATATAATAACTATTGACGGTCAATTATATCTATTTGAATCTGTCGGCTTATTTAGGCAGCAGATACATGTTCACAAGGATCGCTACGCAGTGCTGCGGAACCTCTGGTCCAGGCGGAGCGAACTGAGGTCGGGGCCTGTCGGCACAGCCCAAGGAGCCTGTCGCATAAATCGCAAAAGCATCGGCAAGAATCTGCTGGTTGCGGAGGGGCTGTTTCCAGCCTACCACATCCGGCGCCACTCCCTTCTTCAAAACCCTTTATGCAACAGGTTCCTCGCCGGGCGGCCCCGCCCCTGCAGACGAGAGCCAGGGTGTTAGAATCCAGAAGATCTCCGCGCTCCAGGGTCCAGTCCGCCGCAGGCCCCCGCGGTTAAACCCTCATGGCATTGAGGAGCAGAAGGCGCTACCGAACCCGATGAAAAGCCTCGCGTGTTCGAATACCGTCTCTGAGGTTCCGGGCCCGAGTCATGGAGGAACCCGCCCAGCCTCCTATTGTCCGCAGGCTTACGGCGCGCCGACGCCCTTCGCCGGAAGGCGCCATCCGGCCCTGCCGTCCGGACGGACGGGTCCGCACTGACCGAACCCTCCGCCCTTCGGCGGAGGCCGGGCGCCCCCACCGCGCGGCAACGAACCGGCTTCGCGCTACCGTCCGGAAGTGCGGCTGCATTTGACTTGATAACACGTTTCTGGCAAGATTGTGAGGATCGGCAGGGGCGGCAGGGCCGCCCCGGGGCCAGCCGTCCCTCGGCCGGCCCTCAGGGGAATCGCCCCCGGCACCTGTCCCAACGCCCCTCAGACAGCGCTAAGGAAACACGATGGCCGAGCTTGTTGCCTTCCGGGAGGACCGGCTGGGATTTCGCTTCGCCCTCCATGACAAGGCGGTCCTGGGGCGCTCCTCCGACTGCGACCTGATCCTCTTCGACAGGAGCGCGTCCCGACGGCACGCCGAGATATCCAAGATAGGCGAGAGCTATTTCATAGCCGACCTGGAGAGCACCAACGGGACGCTCCTGAACGACCTCCCGGTAACCCTCCAGACCAAGCTCAAGCCCTTCGACTGCGTGAAGATAGGCCAGGAGATCTTCATCTTCGACCCTCTCCTGGACGTGGTGACCGGCCCCGCCCCGGCGGCACTGGTGCTGAACTCCATCACCGAGTCCCAGCAGAACACTATGAGCCGTCCGGGCTCCGACTGCGCGGCCAACGTGAACGCCGAGCAGGCGGCGCTCATCTCCGCCCTGAACCACGTCCTCTGCACCGTCCCCGAGCAGGACGTGGTGCCCACCTTCGTCAACTTCCTCTCCGAGCAGATGGGGGCCACCTCCATCTCCATCCTGTGGCCGGGATCCTCCACTGGCCTGAGGCAGATCTCCTACGTCTCCTTCCCCGAGGGCAAGCGGCTGCTCATCAGCCAGGTCCCCTTCCGCAGGGTGACCGAGCTGGGCGAGGCGCTCCTGTGGCCCCGGATCGTGACCGAGCTGGACTTCAACGCCGGGACACGCCACGTGCGCCAGGTGGACCAGCCCTGCGTGATGGCCCCGCTCTACTCCCGCAGCTCCAGCCAGATGGGGCTCCTGTACGTCGAGAACCAGAACCGCGACGCGGACGAGCAGGACCTCAACTTCCTCGCGGCCCTGGGCCAGCTCATGAGCCCTTTCCTTGACAACATCATCGCAGGGGCCGACCGCGAGAACGCCAGGCAGATCCAGGATGGCTCCACGGACCCCGCCGCCGACATCGCGAGCAGGGACCTGAAGGTCAGGATAGTCTACTCCACCGCCTCCCACGTGGCCCAGAACCACGAGCCCATCTTCATCACGGGCGAGCCCGGCACGGACAAGACCAGCCTCGCGCGGCACATCCACCTCCAGAGCGCCCAGAAGAACGGCCGCTTCATCACGGTCACCCTCTCCGACCTCCAGCCCGCCCAGATGGACCGCTCCCTCTTCGGCCAGGAGTCCGGGGCGGACGACAGCCAGGCGGGCCTCATGAGCCTCGCCGACAACGGCTCCATCTTCCTGCGCCACATCGAGTACCTCTCCATGACCGCCCAGCGGAGCGTGCTCATGGCCCTGGAGGAGGGGCTCATCTACCCCATAGGCAGCCGCCACGCCCGCAACGTCGCGGTGCGCTTCATCAGCTCGTCCTCCGCGAACCTCCTGGAGCGCGTCGAGAACGGGCTTTTCCGCGAGGACCTCTACGCCAGGCTCACCAAGATCAACCTCGCGCTTCCCCCTCTCAGGGAGATGCGCTACGACATCGAGTACCTTGCCAACGAGTACGTCGCCAAGGCCGCCCGCCAGCTGGGCATGGCCTTCAAGGGCATCGATCCCTCGGCCATGGAGTGCCTGAGGGCATACCCCTGGCCTGGCAACCTCTCGGAGCTCAAGGCCGAGGCGGCCATCCTCGCCCGCTTCTCCCAGAACGGCCACATCGTGATGGACGTCCTGCCCCTCCACCTGAGGCTCGCCCCGGAGGTGTTCAAGCACGGGGAGGTCTCGGGCGACTCGCTCCTGGCCGAGGCCGAGAGCGTCTATCTGTCCAAGTCGCTCTCCTGCCACCAGGGCGACGTGGAGACGGCGAGCGGGGTGCTCGAGCTCTCCCCCGAGGAGTTCATCATCAAGTGCCGCGCCTACAGCGTGGACCCCATGGACTACCAGGGCGAGCCCTTCGCCGCCGCCCAGCGTGGTCCCGGCCAGACCAACCTGCCTATCGAGGACGACCTCTAGCCCACGAGCCCGGCTCGCTCAGTTTTGGCCGCGCCCTGAGAAGGGGCCGTTGCCCCTGGAAAGGGGCCGTTGCCGCAGTATAGAGGGGCAGTCGCCTCGTTTCCTGAGGCACTCGACCCTGTTTTCCGTGAGCTGTCGCCTCAGTCCCGGGGTCAGTTGCCTAAGTTCCGGGGGCCGTATAGCCCCTATTCCGGCGGGACAGGCGACTCGGTTCCGGGGACAGTTGCCCCAGCTCCGGAGGCGGTTGCCCCTGCCATGGGGGCCAACGCCCCTGTCATGGAGCCCCGAGCCTTGTCGGACGGTCGACGCCTTCTCTCCCCCGCTCCCGTCCCCTCACGGGGCTCCTGCCGCTCCCGTCCCCTCACGGGGCCCCTGCCTCTCCGCGGCCACCCCTCCCAGCCCTCGCCCAGGAACTTGCCTTGCCTTTCGCCGGAAAGCCTGGCCGAGCACAGCGTCCGGCGGCATCATCGCCTCCCTCGCCTCATGCGCCCCAGCTGGCCTTCTCAGGGAAATCCACTGCTTACCGACCCGTCCTATGATACAATCCCCTGCACGGGGTTCAGGACAGTAGCCTCCGGCCCCTCAAGCCGGGGGAGGTCGCCGCTATCGGGGGCGACTCGCCTGACTGTTGCCCCGACGGCGCCCCCGACCGGCCCCTAGCCGCCTTAATCGGCGCCAACGCGAGGGCCCTCGCCCGGGCCCGGGGCCGGGCCTTCGATCCACCCCGTCACAAAGGAGCTTTCCGCTTGGAAGAAGGCACATCGAAAAAGGGGATTCTTGCGCTGCTCATGAGGCCCTTCCGCAGGAATTCCCTTTCCCCGACAGAGATCGAAGAGGAGATCTCCGGGCTCCTGGACAACGGCGCCCTCACCAAACGCTCCGGCGACATGATCCACAGCATCTTCGAGTTCGACGACACGGTCGCCCGGAAGATAATGACGCCGCGCATTGACGTCTGCGGGGTGGAGCGGCGCTCCACCATCGGGGACATCATAGACCTGGCCCTGAAGGAGGGCTACTCCCGCCTGCCGGTCTACGAGGGCGATCTGGACCACATCGTGGGCATGGTGGTGGTGAAGGATCTTTTGGGCTACTGGTCAAGCGACCTGGGCGCGCCCCTCCCTGCCGAGGCGGTCCGGCCCGTCACCCTTGTCCACGGCACCAAGAAGATAGGGGATCTCCTGAGCGAGCTCAGGCACCGCAAGAGCCACCTGGCCGTGGTCCTTGACGAGTACGGCGGCACGGCCGGACTGGTCACCATGGAGGACATCATCGAGGAGATCGTGGGCGACATCCACGACGAGTACGACACGGAGGAGGTGGAGGACATCAAGGAGCTCTCCCCCGGGGTCTTCCTCGCCACGGGCCAGGCCAGCATCTCGGACTTGAACGACAGGCTGTCCCTTTCCATCCCCGAGGGCAACTACGAGACCCTGGGAGGCTTCCTCACCCACCAGCTGGGCCGCGTGCCGCTCACGGACGAGGAGATCCCCTTCCGGGAGCACCTCTTCCGCATCAAGGAGGCGGACGACCGCAAGGTGGACCAGGTGGAGATCAGCTCGCCTGATGACGAGAACGGCGCCCCGGGGGCCTGAGCCGCCGAACGGTCCCGCCGCCCGTCCCCAAGCCTCCGCCCCGAAGCACAGCCTGCCTCATCTTCCGCGCCCCCATGGGCGCCTTCCGCCGCGGGCGTCCCGCGCCGGTCCCATGTTCCGGAAGCCTCCCTCCGATGACGGCCAGCCGCGAGCGGCGCGGCCGGGAACGGCTTCCGGGCGTTTTTTTTCCGAAGCTTCCGGCCTTCCGGCCCGTTGCCCCCGGAGGGCCGCGCCGCAACGAGTCGCCCGCAGCCCGGAGAAGCCGCCTTCCGGCCTCAAAGGAGCCCAATTGACAGAATCCGGACCTCATCGACATTCCCGCCCTGACCCTGATGATCGCGGCCACGGAGATCCAGGCCGCGATCATGAGTGCCACGGCCATGACCTCGATGCCGCCAGCGGCCATGAGCCCGCCCCCGGGGGCCACTCACAGGGGAGCCACGGCCACCCACACGGGGCCCACGACCACACTCATGGGGACGGGACCCACGACCACACTCATGGGGACGGGACCCGCGGCCACTCTCACGGGGACGAGGGCCACGGCCACTCTCACGGGGACGAGGGCCACGGCCACTCTCACGGGGACGAGGGCCACGGCCACTCTCACGGGGACGGGACCTGCGGCCACTCTCACGGGGACGAGGGCCACGGCCACTCTCACGGGGACGAGGGCCACGGCCACTCTCGCGGGGACGAAACATCGGGACCGGTCCCCTCAACCTACGCTTATGGCCCTGAGAAGGCCCTGGTGCTCAGGCCCAGCTCCGGCATCGCCGGCGATATCCTGGCCGCCGGCCTGAGCCGCATGGCGGGTTTCAACGGGAAGGACCTGGACGATGCCCTGGGCGCCTTGGGGCTCCCCGAACTCGCCGGCAAGGTCAAGGTGGCGCCCCGGATCTGCGGGGGCATCACCGGCTGGGGTCTCGAGCTCTCGCTCCCCAAAGAAACCCGCCACCGGAGCCTGGGAGACATCAGGGAATTCTTCCGGAAGTCCTCGCTCACCCCCGGGGCACGGGAGCTGGCGCTGGAGAGCTTCCGGCTGCTCGCGGACGCCGAGGCGGGGGTCCACGGGACCACGCCCGCAGAGGTACACTTCCATGAGGTGGGGGCGCTGGACAGTATCCTGGACGCCGGACTCTGCTCAATCCTCTTCGATCTGGTAAGCCCGGACGTCTTCGTTTCGGGGCCGCTCCCCCTGTGCGACGGGACCGTCAGGTGCGCCCACGGCATCCTGCCCTCCCCCGCGCCGGCCGTGTTGAGGCTCCTGGAAGGCGTGCCAGTGCGCGGCATCGACTCCGATGGGGAGACCGTGACCCCGACTGGAATTTCCCTGCTGAAGGCCTTCGGGGCCGTCTTCGGGCCCTGGCCCGAGATGACGGTGGACGCGCAGGCCATCTCCTACGGCTGCCGGACGCTTCCCGGCGTACCGAACGGCGCCCTGTTCGCTCTTGGGCGCCTGCGAGCCGCCCGGACGCCTTCCGGGCAGAGGGGCCACGAACATGCCTGAACGCACCGTCCTTTACGGGCCCGAAGAGATCGACAGGGCCCTGGCCAGGGTCGCGGCGGACGTGTTGCGCCGCCGCGACCCGCTCCCGGCGCTGGTGGGCGTCCGCCGGGGCGGCGTGCCCGTGATGGACCGCCTCCAGGAAATCTTCCTGAAGACCCTGGGCAGGGAGCTCGACTCCGGCGTGGTTGACATAAACCTCTACCGCGACGACTGGACGCTCGCGAGGGCCTTCCCGAAGGTGAGCCCTACGGACATAGGCTTCCAGGTGGAGGGCCGGAGGATCGTGCTCGTGGACGACGTGCTCTTCACGGGCCGCACCGTCCGCGCCGCGCTGGACGCTCTCTCTGAGTTCGGGCGCTCTGCATGCGTAGAGCTTCTGGTCCTGGTGGACAGGGGCCATCGCGAGATGCCCATCCAGGCCGACTACGCGGCCTTCACCATCGGGACCGATGCGGGGGAGATAGTCGAGGTCAACTTCGGCAACGGTTCCCCCGGCCTCGAGGTGGTCCTCATCCGCCCCGGCCACAGCCTTTGACCGCAGGCAGGGATCGTCGCCACTCCGATGCCCAATGGCTCATGGAGCCTCTTGCCAGGGGAGCCTCGAGGCCAGGCAGCGACTCAAGCCATGGGGAAGCCTCAAGGCCCGGCGGCACCCAAGCCATGGGGAAGCCCCAAGGCCCGGCGGCGCCCAAGCCATGGGGAAGCCTCAAGGCCCGGCGGCGTCCAAGCCATGGGGAAGCCTCAAGGCCCGGAGCCGTCCGAGCCATGGGGAAGCCTCAAGGCCCGGAGGTGGCCAAGCCATGGGGGAACCACAAGCAAAAGGAGCCTCTGAAGATCTGCATCACGCCGAACAAAGGCCATGAAGCCCGCATGGCTGCGACGCGAGCCGGGCGACGGCATAAGGTCCTCAGTTCCGGGGCAAGGCACGGCGCCTCCATCGGGTCCGTGCGCGGAACCGTCCCAATGTTTCCCTGCTTTCACTTTTCCCTGCCACACTCCCGGCCTGCGGCCGGGGTCTCGCGGCGGCGCAGGCCGCCCAGGGGGTCCATCATGCGATCTCTTGCCATGCTCGCTACGGCGGCCCTGGCGGCGCTCGCGGCCCAGCCAGCCGCCCTGGCTTTCGACTACGGCTCCTGGACGGACTTCTACTCCCAAGACGACCCGAAGCTGGAAGGGCTGGGCATCTCGTTCAAGGTGCCGCCCTCCTTCGTCAGGCAACAGCCGCCCGGCAAGGACGCCGCAGAATCCTGGGCCAGGAACGATCCCGCCACCGGAGTCCTGACCGCAGTCACCTTCCAGGCCCTCTTCGATGCCGAGGGGGACCTTTCACGCGCCCACCGCACGATAACAGGGACCTGGGACGAGGATTCCCTGGAGGCCTTCTGGCAGGAGACGCTCTCTCCCATGGACGGCTACAGGAGCCACGAGGGGACGCGCCACCGCGGCTGGCCGGCGGCCTTGACCAGCATCGCCGCTCGCATTGCGTCCGACGACGGGAGCGCGACCTACGAGGAGGCGGAGATGCTCATGGTGATGCACGAGAACGTGATGCTCGTGATGCAGTGCTACGATTCCTCCCCCACCCCGCAGAAAGGCCACGACGCGACGGTCGACGGGATCTGCCGGCCCTTCTTCGACAGCCTGGAGATCGAGGGGGAAGCTCCCGGAAGCCCGCCGCTTCCGAGGTAATCCGTCCATCGATGAAAGTCGGCAAAAGAACACGGTCCGCTGAAAACGCCATCGCATCCCTTGCCCGCAGAACCCTCTCCGGTTTTGGGGCCGAACACCGGCTCCTACCACGATTCGGCTGACGCGCCGTTCCCAGCCGCGACAATTGCCGCACCTGCTCCCTTTGCCAGGAGCCTGGAGCGTAAATCGCGACAGTATTGGCATGATCCAATTGGCCGAGGGAGTACTGCCTCTCGTCTATCATATTTGCTATCGAACCCTTCATCAAAAACCTTTATTCACAGGCTCCTCGGGAGCTCACATTCCCGAGCTGAACCTCTACCCGGGTCCCGATGCGGTCGCACAAAGCTAATGCCAAACCTCACTGTTAGGAAATAGAGCAGTTTAAGATCTCGCTCTTGCATGCACGGCAAATCATATCAGCACATT
This sequence comes from Deltaproteobacteria bacterium, assembly GCA_031263485.1. GTDB lineage: Bacteria > Desulfobacterota > Desulfarculia > Adiutricales > Adiutricaceae > JAIRZX01. The sequence goes on from JAISFS010000183.1 coordinate 10,106, forward strand.
GCACCTGCCATATGCTATATTTTGTATTGCTTGTTTAACTTGAAGCATGAATGCCGGAACCGCAATAAGCCGAAAAGGCAACCCGGAGCAGGCCCGCCACATGCCATTGGCGAGGAGGCAGAAGAGCAGGAAAACCCGCCAATTACAGGGGCATGACTGCCCAGCCGCCCTGTTTGGACCGCCGCCGTCCCATCTTGCTCTTCATCATGAATCCCTCGCCGCCTTATTACGGTGGCGTCATGAATATACTCAATCAAGCCCACCGAGCAAACACTGAGGAAATCGATTGGCTTTACGCGACTGCCTGCGGACTACTCTATTGACTGACAAATCCCTATGGTTTATAAAGCAACTAGGAAAATGCCCTCCGGATGCCAATGTCATCGGCAACAGTCATGCCACTTATCTGCCCCGGCCAAAATCACACGGGTACAGCCGTGGATTTTCTGTAACCTTCGCGCAATCGCCTCCTGGTGTCGGCTTTCCCGGTTTTCCGCCGGCCCCCCCCGAAGAGGTACATAGATCTTGGCACAAATATCTCAGCCGCCCCGCGATCCTCGGAAATTATCTTTGGGCATCGGGGAAAGCGATTTTCAAATCCTTATCGACGACGATTTCGTTTACGTTGACAAGACAAAGAGCATCCTTTCCCTGTTGACTCTCAAACCTCGCAGATTCTTCCTGACCAGGCCGAGGAGGTTCGGCAAGAGCCTTCTTGTCAGCACAATCGAAGACATCCTTCACGGGAAGGAAGAACTGTTCAGGAATACGTACATATCCGGCCCTGAAGCGAAATACGACTGGCCGAAATGCCACGTGCTCAGGCTGGACATGAGCTCGTTCGGCAACTATGAGGAGGATTTCGACAGATATTTGACCGGAAAGCTGAAGGACTTCGCCGCCGCTCGCGGAATCATACTGGATCAAGAACGTAGCGGGCCTGCCATCGTCAAATTAATTGAAACTCTCTATGATTCATTTGGGGAAACCGGTATTGTAACCGGTAAAATCAAAGACAAGGGCAGGGAGATCCTGCCGGACGTTCCCGGTGTGGCGGTTCTGATAGACGAATACGACTTTCCGTTGACCAGCAATTACGATAATCCGAAAATATTGAAATCAATACAACATCAACTGTATCAGTTTTATGCCCAACTCAAATCCGTTCTCAGTAAAGTCAGTTTCTTATTGATAACCGGAATCACAAAATTCAAGATGCTGACAACAACCAGTGGCATGAACGCCGTAAAAGATATCTCCTTTAGACCTCAATATGCTACCATCTGCGGTTTCACCAAAGAAGAAATTATAATCAATTTCAAAGATTATTTGATCTCCGCCCACAAGGAGCTGATGGACAATAACAAACTTAGCCGCCTTTCTAAGCCAGCGAATGTTTTGGACATGATCTTGGAATGGTATGATGGCTACACGTGGGACGGAGAAACTAAGGTACTTAACCCTGAATCAGTACTAAATTTTTTTGATAATAATGATTTTGGAAGATACTGGTACAATACCGGGGGTCCAAATTTTCTTCAACAATTGCAGGTCGAAAACGAAGATTTTTCCAAGATGTTTTCCAAGAACGTCTCCTATAAAGGAACTATCACCCGTAATAACATAGGGAAATTGACGCCATTATCATCGTTGCTGCAGACGGGTTATCTGACCATCAGAAAGCCGACTGATCCTGATCCAAATCAGGATGAAGACACGTTCGATCTTGTCATCCCTAACAAGGAAGTCAGGATGTCGTACGCAGAAGACTATCTGATTGGCAGGCTATACCCAAATTTCGATCCTAATTCAGCGACCGGGGAAAACCTGATCAAGAGATACAAAGATTTCTGCAAAGCCCTGAGCGCTATCCAGCCCAGGGAAGCCGAAAAACAACTGTCATCGATTTACTCGACTTTCCCGCATGTCCATCATCCTAAAAAGGGCATAGCCGACAGGGAATTCTTTTACAAATCGCATATGTTGCCGGCCCTATACTATGCCGATGCGGTTGTGACGGCTGAGAAGAGGGAAGCAGGAGGAGATCCTGATTTCGTCCTTGAAATGCGTCACGGCAACATTCTTGTCATGGAAGTGAAATACAGCAAGTTGACCGATTCAGCCGATGGCGAAAACGAGCCGACCCGGGGTGCTCACCATGATACCGCCGCTGTCTTCCCTGCTGACGGCAAGGACCGAAATACCCCAGACGACACCCCAGGAAACGCCATCCGACTTGACAGTCGAGGCAAATCTGCCCTGCCAACGAAAAAGGAGCTGGAAGCGGAAAAGATTGAAAAGCTTCTTGACGACGGTATCAGACGCGCCTTCAGGCAAATCAACGATAATCAATACGCCAGGAAGTATCTCGGAGGAAAAAACGCCGTTTACGCCGTAGCCGTTTCCGTAGCTGGAAGATTTCACGTGAAGATTGAATTCGAGCGGCTCAATCCCTGCCCGGACCTGGATTAAGCCCGCTTCCGGGCACCCCTGCCCGCCTGAACGCCATTCAGTGGGTGACTGCATATTTAGAACATCCGGCTTGGGGATGAGAACCCGACATAACCCAGACTCGGGAGCGAATCGGGAATTCCGCGGAGGGCGCCTCACGGCATCAGGGCAGGCACTGGAGCCGCCTTCCCGTCTGGCGGAGGCAAATCCGCCCAAAACTTGATTGATTCGCCGCAAGGCGCTTGATAAAATAAAACGTCCCAACGGGGCCGCCTCGGCCCCGTCCGGATCCTCCGCCGACAAGCGGACCGCCATCCGCTTCAAGACGGCGACCGCCGCACCTCGGACGCCGGGCCCGCCCGTTCGAGGAAACGCGCCTCAAGGCCTGCGGGCTCCGAGGCCGGAAGACATAAGTTCCGGGACAAGAGACGCTGAACAAGGGATACGGGACTCAGGAAAGTTCCGGATGAGCCCGGGACGAGATACGTTTCGGAAGCGAGCCTCGGCCTGCCGGGATCGGCATGCCGTGCCCGTCCGGGAAGTCCTTGCCGGATTGCGGGGACTTTTTGCCGGAATCGACCATCAAGACCCAGGACTAACGAACAGACATGCGCTTCTCCGCCGTCCCCGCGCCGTCACGGCCGGGTCACCGACGAAGCGGATTACGCCGCGAGACGGGGCGGCCCCATGCCAGTAGCGGAAGCGGGATCTCCGGTCGCGACGGGTTTGCCTTTCCGTTACCGAAATCCTGAGGCCATCGGCAACTGACACGCCGATGGCACCGCTTGCCGGGCGCGCCGCGGCCGACGGCCATGTTGCGACAGCCATACGGACCGGCATTGCCAAGGGGCTGATGCGGCTCCACCGCGAAACCCGGATCTCCCGGCACGCCGACAGGCGCGGACGCAGGCGACGGCCCTTCTCCGTCGCCGCCGCCGCTCCCTGCGAGCACCCTTCCCCCCGGAGATGCCTCGACGCCCGTCAGCCAGGCGTCCGGATCGCGTTTCCGGGTTTTTGACGAAATCGTTCTTTTTGACGGAAAAGGAGAAAATTTCAGATGTTGGGAAAAAGAATCCTTGCCTTCTGCCTGTTTGCGTCCCTGATCTCCCTGGCGTTTCCCCTGTCCTCGATCGGGCAGGAAGCCGCGGTCCAGACTTCAGAGCCCTTTGCCGCCAGGGTGGTTCTGGACGGTCTCGATTCCCCTTGGTCCATGATCTGGGGGCCGGGAGGGAAACTGTGGATCACCGAACGCGAGGGCAAGCGCGTGGTGGAGGTGGATCCCGCCGACGGCAAGAAGTCCGTGCTTCTGGAAGTTCCGGACGCGAAGACCGGCCCGCAGCACGAGGGACTCCTGGGGCTGGCCCTTTCCCCCGATTTCGAAAAGTCCGGGCTGGTCTACCTGAATTACACCTATCTCGACGGCGACAACGAGCTCCACAAGGTGGTCTCGTACAAGTACGATTCCGCCGCCGGAAAGCTGGCCGAGGCGAAAGACATCCTTACGGGGATACCCGCCGGGAACGACCACCAGGGCGGCAGGCTCGTCTTCGGCCCCGACGGGATGCTGTATCTGAGCAAAGGGGAACTGGGCCACAACCAGGGCGCCAACCGCTGCAAGCCCAACGAGGCCCAGCGGCTGCCCACCGCGGACGAGGTCAAGGCCGGGGACCGTTCCGCCTACGTGGGGAAAATCCTCCGCATGGAGCCTGACGGCGGGATTCCCGATGACAACCCGGTCCTGAACGGCGTCAAGAGCCACGTCTTCACTTACGGCCACCGCAATCCGCAGGGACTGAAATGGATCGACGGCCAGCTGTTCGGGGTCGAGCAGGGGCCTTCGACCGACGACGAGCTGAATCACCTGGTGTCCGGCGGCAACTACGGCTGGCCCCTGATAGCCGGCTATCCCGACGATCAGGCCTACGCCTACATCGACTGGTCTTCCGTCACCGGGTGCGACAAGGTCGCGGCTGACGCCTATCTGCCGGCCGGCCAGCCGAGCGTCAAGGAGACCTCCTGGGATCGGAAGGACTTCAAGGAGCCCGTCCGGACCTTCTTCACGATGCCCAGCGACTACAGCTTCAGCGATTCGAAGTTCGGGGCCCTGGCCTACCTCGGGTGGGCGACCATCGCCCCGTCCAGCCTGGACTATTATCCCCCCGACGGCCCCATCGCGGCCTGGCGCAACTCGATTATCATCAGCAGCCTCAAGAACGGCGCCCTTTACCGCCTGCCGCTCAGCGGAGACTCCAAGCAGGCACAGGGCGATCTGATCAAGTATTTCCACACCGCCAACCGTTACCGTCAGGTGCTCGTGAGCCCGGACGGACGCTCGATTTTCGTGATTACAGACAAATCCGGCAACATGCTGGACGAGAACGGCCTGCCGATCCAGAAAGCGAAGAATCCCGGCTCTCTGCTGGTTTTCGAATACAAGGGATGACATCGGCTGTGCCGACGCCGGCGCGGCCGATGCCGTAACCGCAGGTCGGCCGAGCGTCCCGGATACCGCCGTGACTGGCATGCCGCTTGTGCCGGCATCGGAATATCCCTCGTCGTCGCCTTGATGTCGCAAAGCCGTCGGCGACGCGCCGTCAAGCCGCTGAGAGGGGAGATGAGGGAAGGGCGCCCAGAGGCAGGCCGGGCCGGTGACCGTCCCGCCCGCCTGCGACAGGCGCGGCAACGGCTTGCCTCATGACGTCGGAGACCGCCCGGGGCCGCCGCAAAAGGGACGCTAGCCGCCGGATGCCGATTTGTGACGTTCCGCGATTACTTTGTCCGTCTACTGGCTCCGCAAAGGCTGACTTGCGGAGCCATTCTTTTCATCGAGAAACCCGGCCCCATGCCCCTGGAACGTTACCGCATCGTCGGACGGCCTCCGGCGGCTGTCCTGAGCCAAAAGCATATGCGCCAAAGGAGCGGAATGGCGATCTGGGCCAGTCCGTGCCATAACTTGACTGCGCGAGGGACCGTGCCGTAAAATCGCCCGATCCCTAAATTCTGATTTGTTCTGCTTGATTGTGCTTGATATTCAGCCTGATCATGTCGAGGAATTCACCGATTGCCCTCCTGTCCTTGTCGATGTCGGCTTCGGTTTAGACCGATAGCCCGATGTTGCCGACGAGACAGCCGGACTCGCGTCCGCTCACCATGCCGCGGCATCCGGACAGCTTCTGCTTGCCGGCTCGCTTCCCGCAAGCGTCATCGCCGACCGGCCCAATGTCCAGATCTGCGCGTTCCGCCGCAAGGTTCGGTTCCGTGGACTTGCCGCCGAAGTCGGATTTCCCGCGCGAGGCCGGGGCCTTGCCCCGCGAAGCCGGGGCCTTCCCGCCCGAGACCGGGCCTTGTCGCCCGAGTCCCGGTCCCTCGATGCCCCCCGAAAGGAGCCCCCCTTGCCGCCATCCCCGGCCCCATGCCCCGGCGCCTTCGCAGTCCTGACGGCCTTGGCGGCCCTGGCCGCCTTGGCCGCCCCATCGGCCATCACGGCCGCACCGACCGACCCTGCCCCGACCGGGACTGCCTTCGACTACGACGGGTGGACCCCATATTCCACCGCCTCCGAGCCGGCCGCGGGCGGGGTTGCCGTGACGGTCATGGTCCCCGCCTCCTTCGCGGCCGCGCCACGCACCGCACCGGGGGTGCTCAAGGAATTCCTGCGTCCGGACCCTTCCGGCGGCGGCGCGAGCTACCTCTCTGTCACCGTGGCCTCTGAGGGACTGGTGCCCGGGGTGGAGAACCGGCCCACCAGGCTCTTCAGGGGCAGGAACGGAGAATGGGACCAGCTCATCCTGGAGTCTTTCTGGAAAGGCCTTTCGGATGCGATCCCCGGAGTCTCGGCAAGCCGGACGTTCTTTTTCAAGGGGTACCCGGCGGCCGATCTGAGCGTCTCGCAGGCCGTCCGTTCCGGCGACCGGCCGGCGCGCCTCGAGCTGGACTTGCGCCTGGCGCTCTACGGGGACGCCCTGATCAAGCTCGAGTGCGGCGATCTCTCCGAGGACCCCTCTAAGGCGCACGAGCGGACCCTGGAGGAGGTCTGCCGGCCGTTCTTCGACAGCCTGGCCTTCGGGGACGGATAGCGGACGCCTCCGGCCAGACGGGACGGGACACGCCCATTTGCCCGGACACCGAAATGCAGGCGGATCGGGCCCGGCCGTCAGCCGGAATTCCGACCGCTTTGAGGGGCACGGTAGCCGTCCGGGTCTCCTCGGGGCCCCGGGCGCGTTCGGGGCCCGCCAGCCCGGAGCTTTGCGCCGTCGGCCCCGTTGATATATAATTCACCGATAGCCCGGCCACGAGCCCCCGGAGTTCCCCGCCCCTTTAACCCTTCCCGCCATTCCCTCAATACCGCACGCGGCCACTCGCCGTCCCGCGCCTCGGTCGAGCCGCGGCGTCACCCGGCCCCATGCCGCAAGGAGGCCGTCCATGGCCAAGGCAGCGCTTTTCATCATCGGCGGCTTCGAGGAGACCGAGGCCGTCACCACGATCGACCTCCTGCGCCGCGGCGGTGTCGACACGTCCGTCGTCTCGCTTGACCCCGACATCCTGGTCAAGGGCTCCCACGGGATCGAGATCAAGGCGGATATCCTGCTCGCGGACGCGGATCTCCCCTCCTTCGACATCCTGGTAATCCCGGGCGGCACCATCGCCTACCTCGACCACGCCCCGTTCATGGAGGCGGTGCTCCTCGCCGCCAAGGCAGGCAAGCGCCTCGCCGCCATCTGCGCCGCGCCGTCGGTGCTGGGCGCCCTGGGCCTTGTCAAGGGCAAGAAGGCTGTCTGCTACCCCGGCTTCGAGGAGAGGCTCGTCGGGGCCACGATAGTCAAGGACCCGGTGGTAACCGACGGGCTGGTCACCACGTCCCGGGGCCCCGCGACCGCCGTCGCCTTCGCGCTGGAGCTCCTGAGGCTCCTGGCGGGCGACAAGACGGCGGCCAAGGTCAAAAGCGGCATCCTTTCTGCCTGAACCGCCGCCGCCTCCGGGCCGCTCACAGTATTCCGCGGATCCTGCCGGCTTCCCAACGCCCGTTCCGATTCCCCGCGACCTTTTCCGGGCTCCGCTCCTTCTCCGGAGGCTCTCTCCCTGACTTTGCCGGGCCCCGTCTCCTCTTCGGGGCCCGTTGCCCCTTTCCTGGCCTGTAGCCTCATTCCGGGGCCCGTTGCCCCTTTCCTGGCCTGCAGCCTCATTCCGGGGCCCGTTGCCTCTTTCCGTGGCCCGTTGCCCCGTCAGGGCCCACGGCCTCTTTCGGGGCCCGTCGCCCCTTTCCTGGCCTGCGACCTCAATTCCATGGCCAGCGCCATCTTCCGGGGACATCGGCCTCTTCCTGGCCCCGCTCCCTGACTTCCCCTGGGCAACGCGGCATCTTTCCGGGCCCGCTCCCTACTTCAATTGGGGCCCGGCCGCCCCCTCAGACTTCCGGGCGCCCTCGGCCCCCGGCGGAACCACATTCGCGGCGCTTACGCCGCCCTCCGACGCCCAGTGCGCCGAAAGCGACTTAACTCCACATGACCGACACCGTGAGGCGGACGCCGGGGCCCAAGGCTCCCGAGTCCGATGCCACCCCCGAGCCCGCCCCTCGGAAAAAGCTCAACGACTACCGCAAGGCCGAGACCCCCTTCGGCACCGTCTATTACCGTCGCCCCGACACCGAGGGCGCGTTGCCCCCCAGGCGCACTCCCAGGCCAGGCACCAGGCCGCCCGTCGGAGGGGCCTTCAGGGGGGGAGGCCGCGGCCCAGGCGGGGCCGGGGTTGCGGGGCCGCCGCGCGGACCTCGGAACGGGGCCCTGGACGCGGCCTTGGACCGCGAGATCCCCCTCGCCGTCGAGAGACTCCTGGAGGCCGAGAAGGTCCTCGCCGAGTCGGCCTCTGGCATCCTGGACCTGGCCGAGACCCTCCAGCGGGAAGCTTCCGGGCTCGCGGGGTTCCCCCCGCTCTCCGACCGGGCGGACCTGACCGTCCGCACGCGCATGGGGGAGTTCGTCAAGACCTCGGAAGCCATAGCCTCCGGGCTCTTCGAGAAGTCCTCCTTCCACGACCTCTGCGGACAGAGGATGGCCAAGGTCCGTGAGGCCATGCTTGCCCTGGGGGAGCTTCTGAGGGACGTCAAGGCTGCCTGGGTAGGCGGGGCCGAGGAAGGCCGGGACACTCATGGCGCGGCCGCCGGCTACCGGGACAGGGCCGCCCCACGGGGCAAGCCTTTCACCGAAAGGCCATACAGGGGCAAGCCTTTCGGAGACGGGGACCGCAAGGGGCCAGCCAGGGGAAAGGACTTCAGGGACAGGCCCTCCGGCGAGAGGCCCTACAAGGGCAAACCCTACGCCGACAAGGACCTCGGGGGCCCCGCCAAGGGGAAGGACTTCAAGGACAGGCCATACGGGGACAGGCCCTACAAGGGCAAGCCTTACGGAGACAGGGACCTCAGGGGCCCCGCCAAGGGGAAGGACTTCAAGGACAGGCCTTACGGGAACAGACCCTACAAGGGCACGGCGGATACCCCCCGGGAAAAGCCTTTCAAGGGCACGGCTAACACCTTCAAGGGCAAGGGGCCCGCAGACTCCGCGGAGGGCAAGCCATTCGAGAAAAAAGCCCCAACGGACGCCGCCAAAGGGAAGCCTGCCAAGGACCTGGGCCTTAAGGACGGCGCTTCCCGTGGCTTCACGAGCCTTGCGGGACCTTCGTCCGGAGGGCTTAGCCAGACCGACATCGAAAGGCTCTTGGACGAGCTTACCAATAAGGACGAATAGGGAGACGGATCCCCCCAAGAGGTCCCATGGAGACCAATCCCGAAAAGCCTTCCGCCGACAAGGAAGGGACCCCTAAGCCGTCCTCCGACAAGGGAGGGCCCCCCCAACCCACCCCCGGCAGGGGCGGCACCCCGAAGCACGCCCCCGACAAGGGCGGCGCCCCCAAGCCTTCCCCCGACAGGGGCGGCGCCCCCAAGCCTTCCCCCGACAAGGGAGGGCCCCCCAAACCCGCCTCCGGCAGGGCCGGCACCCAGAAGCCCGCCCCCGACAAGGGCGGCGCACCCAAGCCCGTCCCCGACAAGGGCGGCGCACCCAAGCCTTCCCCCGACAAGGGCGGCGCACCCAAGCCCGCCCCCGACAAGGGCGGCGCCCCCAAGCCTTCCCCCGACAAGGGCGGCGCACCCAGACCACAGCTGGACAAAGGCGGGCCGCACCCCCCTCCTCCGCCGCCGCCCGAAGCCGGAAAGCCTTCGCGACCGAAACCCGGCACCTCCGGCGTCCCGGCCGTGGAGCTGGAGGGCGTGAGGCTATCCTATGGCGACAAGGTCGTCCTTGACGGCTTCTCGATTTCCGTGGCGAAGGGGAGCAAGATCTCCATCATCGGCGAGTCCTCCTGCGGCAAGAGTTCCCTTCTCAAGGTCATGGTGGGGCTCGTTCGTCCGGACTCCGGCAAGGCCCGGCTTTTCGGGAAGGATTTGTCCAGGCCCTCACTTAGGGAACTGGAGAAGCTCCGCCGCCGGGTGGGCATGCAGTTCCAGGCCGGGGCCCTCTTCGACTCCCTGGACGTCCAGAACAACCTATCGCTCGCCTCCGAGGAGAGCTGCCGGGGGGGACGCGGCACCCCCGCCGGGGCGAACGAAATCCTCGACATGCTTGAGCGCGTGGGGCTGAAGCGCTCGGCGCTCCAGAACCCCGCGAGCCTCTCGGGCGGCATGCGCAAGCGCGCGGCCATCGCCCGGGCGCTCATCGTTAACCCCGAGCTGGCCCTCTTCGACGAGCCCACGGCGGGTCTGGACCCGTTAACCTCGGCCTCCATAATAAGACTCTTGAACGAGCTCTCTGCGGACCTGGGCGCTGCCATGCTCCTTGCCACTACTGATCTTGACGTGGCAAGGCGGTTCTCCGGTGACATCGTCATCATGCACGAGGGGAAGATCAGGGCCCGGGGGAGCGTGGAAGACCACCTGGCGAGCGAGGACCCTTACATCCAGAAATTCCTGAGCCGCTACAACCGCCTCAAGGCCCTCCATTGAGCGGGGCCGCGCCGTTCCCGGCGGCATCGGACCGGAAGCCCGCGATTCCTGCCAGGCCCGTCCACCGGCGACCGCGGGAGGCTTGCCTGGGCGCCATGGCGGGTAGCCTCCCTACGGAAGCATGGAACGAAGCGGTAAAGTTTCGTATCCCGACAGCGGCTTGCCACGTTGCGCCTGATTCCGTCCCTGCTCGGGCGTGCGGTATTGCGCCGGATAGCTTCCCGGCCATGGCTTGCGGCAACGTCTCCGGAAAAGGGCGATGCAGTGCGTCCGTCTGGGCCAACGCGCCACGCCCGGACGCCGCAATCCCGAGCATCGCCAATTGAAGGCGGCGGTCCTCTACGCGAGGGCCGCGGCGCTCGCTCCGTGCGCCGACCAGGCCATGAGACTGGTCACTCCGGCACGCCGCGAGAAGGCCGCGCGACTGCGGCTCAAGCCCGACCGGTACCGGTCGCTCGCCGCAGGGCTTCTCGTGCGACGCTTCCTGGGCGTGCGCGATGACACGGAACTCACATACGGCCCCATGGGCCGACCGGAACTCTCAACGCGGGGACCCTTCTTCAGCCTCAGCCATGCCGGTGACTTCGCCGCGTTGGCCCTGCTCGGGGAAGTGCCGGTCGGCCTGGACCTGGAACCCCTCTCCCGCCGCGTGAGGCGCGGACTCGTGGCCGAAAGGATCTTCTCCGCGGAGGAGCGGGAGCTCATGGCCGGAAGCCCCGACGACCCGGAGCTCTTCCTCGCCGTCTGGACACGCAAGGAGAGCCTCCTCAAGGCCGCTGGCATGGGACTCTTCCAGGATCCGGAGGACTTCTCGGCAGTGCCGCTGGACGCCCCTGCCCTGCCTGCCCTGGGATCGCTGTGGTCCTTCAGCACCTTCGTGGAGCAGGGTCATGTCTTCTCCGTCGCGGCCCCGGCCGAAGGGGGCGCGCTTGAAATCGAGACGCGCGAGGTACCGGTCGAGGAGCTCCTGGAATAGGGGGCGCTGTCTTCCGCGCGTTCTGCCCCTGCCTTTCGGATGCTCACGACTGCACTGGCTGGTGCATAGGCTTGCCGGTACCTGGAACTGCCTCGGGACCGCTGCCGACGCGTGAACGATGACAGTTGCCTTAGCATGGTCACGGTCCGCTTCCGGATGGCATGACTCTCCCCCGACTTCGCGACCGGCACCCGAAGAACCTCTCGCGATGCCTAAACCCTGCGGCCCGCAACCGAATCAAGCCGGAACCCCAACCCCTGACCGGAGCTGAGCCAAACCGAAGCCTTCCCCCAAGCCTGAACCGTATCCGGTATCGCCCACAAATTCGGCCTCAAGCGGTGTCTGCCTCAATGGGTGCCTGCCTCAAGGGATGGTCCGCTATTGGCCGGCCACGATGGGTTTGCCCTTCACGTACGGCCTCTCCGTCAGCGCATGCCCAGCCCTCGAATGGCGCGGCATAGCCGTTTTCCTACCAAAACGCCCTCCCGCCTCCGCCTACTCCCGCCGGAGTCCCTGCAACTCTCCCGGCTTCCCTGGCCTTCATCATCGGAATTCGCTCACTCAGCGGCTCTCCCTGTCTCCTCGGGCCTTGAAAACTCCGCGTTTCCCCCTCACCATCTCCTGGGGCTTCATTTCCTCCCTGCCTCACTGTCTCCCTGACATCCTTGCCTCATTGCCTCACTGCCTCTCTGCTTCCCTATGCAACTGTCTGCTCAATATGTCGCCTTTCTTTTCCGCCGAGCAAGCCGATGCCCGATTCAATTTTTTTCCATGTCCGCTGTCCTTTGTTCCTTTCCGTTTCCGACATGTTGACGACCGGACCAGCCCCGCGCGGAGCGGCGGAACTCCCGAAGGGCCTTACGGATTCTGGAAACCCAAGAGCATTCTTCCGTAAGCGAGGCCCCAAGGGACACTTCTGCCCTTCGTCCGGTAAGGGCTTGAAGGCACGTGCCTTCAAAGTAGCTGTCCCGTAAAAGGCTAAAAGCGATCGTTTTGGAGTAAGGCGTTTCGTAAGGCCTGGCGGAACGGGGATTCGAATGCCTTTAAAGACTTGCGTTTTCAGAAATGTTTTCAACGGCATTCCGCCACCCGCACAGATTTTTTTTCGGAACCGTATCGCAAAGTGGTCGTTGTCGGCGTTCCTGAGACGTTTTTTTTCGACCCGCGCGGCGGAACCCGGGACGCCCGGACAACAATTCTAACGATTCATGGCAGTTGCAAAGCCCGGCGCAGGGAAATTTTCGCTTGACAACAGCCACCGTTCCCTGTATTAATATCCAATCTCAGTTCCGGAATCGAATGCCACGAACGAGACCCTCGTCGCGGTCTCGATCCCGGTCAGTTTTTTTCCGTCCCCCAAAACAACACTCTCCCCCCAAAGCGGCGGGACCGCGCCTGGGCAGCGCGATCCCATCCAAACCGCCTTGTGGCCGGGACCCGGGGGACAGGCCCGCGCAACGCGCGGGCACTCGCGGGCGCATGGCCGTCCGCTTCCAGACAAGGAGGAAACCGGCGCCGAGGCAGGAAGCTTCCGCCTCGGCGGCTCTCCCGGGGGCCGAGGTATGTAGCGGCCCCCGTTCAGGAGGACACCAGGCTCATGTCTATCACAACCGAGGGGGCTGACCGCCCCTCTCCCGCGCCAGCCACGCTCGCCTTGGCCGCGCTATCAGCGGCCCTGCTCTTTCTGGCGTCCTGCGCGGGCGGCCAGAACCTCGCCTCCGCCTCCAAGAGGGCTCCCGGACAGCCAGGCGCCCGCGACGATTCCATGCATGCCCAGATGAACCGGTTCCGCCCCGCGAGCCTGGTGGCCCCCGTGGCCCCCGCCGCCGGTGAGGAGCGCTGGGCGTCCCTGGACGACCCGTACACCGCCGGCTACACCCCCTCGTACAGCGGCGGCTCCGGCTACGCCGATCCTTACTCCGACGGCGGTAGGCAGCTGATCGATCCGGTCGCCGCCGTCTCGGGCCTCACCGGAAGCCTCTGGACCTCCCGGGCCGGCGAGTCGCTTGCCGGCAACAGCGGCCCCCGCATCATGACCGTTGGCGCAAGGGTCAAGGCCTCCGAACTCCCGACCCTCGTCTATCGCGATGATGCCCCCAGCTCGTCCAAGTCCCCCCGAGCCGCCAACGGAGTGACACCGAAGCTTCTGACCGCGGCCTTCTCAGTGGCCGGGGCCCCCTTCAGACAGGGCCAGGCCTCCCCCCAGGCGGGCTTCGACAACACTGGCTTCGTCACATACGTGTACTCCCAAGCCGGGATCCGCCTGCCGCGTCGGCAGGGCGCCGATGACATGGTGGCCGCCGGCAATCCGGTCTCCAAGGATGACCTGCGCCCCGGCGACATGGTGGTCTACCGCAACCCCAAGAGCCAAGGCGCCTACCTCCTGGGGATCTTCTCCGGCAACGGCAACTTCATTCTGGCTTCCCCGCGCCTGAACGTCGTGACCGAGACCGCCGCCTTCGGGACCGACTACGGCCCGTATTTCGTGGGCGGCAGACGCCTCTACGACGACCCTGCGGCCGCGCCTCTGTCCGACGAGGCCAAGATGGCGGTCACCAACGGCGCCGTGATGACGGCCCTCTCCAATCTTGGCGAGATCCCCAGGATGGACCCCGCCCCCGCCAAGGCCCGATCCTACAAGGCGAAGGGCAAGGCCAAGGGAAAAGGCAAAGCCAGGGCCGCCTCGTCCAAGGGCAAAGGCAAGGGCAAGAAGTACAGCACCTCCTCCGGCAAGTCCTCGGGCTCCAAGGCCAAGGGGACTACCCGCAGGGTAGTCAAGAAGAAAAAGGGCTGACGCGTTCCCCGGCAACCGGGCCCGGTCGTCCCACCCCAAAGCGGCATATCGCCCCCCCTCTGAAAGACTGACCGTCTGTTCAAGGGGGGGCGTTTTTTTCCGCAGGCTGACATGCTTCGCCGACTGGCTAAACTGCGCGGCCCGATGATCAGCCGACCGCGCGCCGCACTGGCGGCGAACCACGCAGCCGCCTCAGACGATACCGCTGAAGGCATGCCGCAGAGACCGTGAATGTTCCCTCAGGAAACGGGACCGGCGGCAACGGTCCCATCAGGAAACGGGACCGGCAACGGTCCCAGCGGGAAACGGGGCAACGGCGGTCCCTGAAGGAAACGGGGCCGACAACCGGGCAGGAGCTCCCGCAGATCCGCCAGACAATACCGGCCGTACCGGTCGAGTGGCATGACGGCGATGGCCGCCCGCCCCGACTGACTCCATCCTCCCTTATTGCGATGAATGTCCTTGCCCTATTGTGATGAGGACCCTTGAGGCGATGGAGGGGGAACCGGCGCCTGCGTTGACTAACGGTCCCGCAAGCCCTGACGGCCCTGTCCTGACGGCGATCCGAGGCCGAGAGCCCATTCGGAAATCCTTTCTTTTCCACCCCGCAAGGGGCAAGCGCTTCCGGGCCAGCGCAAATCCTGAGCCTGCGGAGAGCGGTCGCCGCCTCCTGTGCGGCAGCTCCGAAACGCCGCGCAGCATCTAGGGCGCTTTCCTTGTCAGCCGCCCTCCCCCGTGCTATAGTTTCGCATGCGCCCCGACCAGCCGGTCCGGATCGCATCGGTGCCCGCACGGGGCTCCAGACCAACCACCCGCCGGGCCCGTCGCCCGGTCGTCTCCGCCCGGCTCCGGGAGCCGCCTGCGGCCCAGCGGTCGCGCGGGCCCGCGCATGCAGCCGGCCCCGCGCGGCCCTCGAAGGAGCGATTTTCACAGTGTCCCGCAGCCACCACGGCAGGAAAAGATCCGATGGCCGACCCGAGTTCGCCAGGGCGTCGGTCGTGCCGCCGAAATCCTGGAGCGTCCCCGAATGCACGGTGGAGTCCAACGTCTGGCCACACCTGAACAACATCGGCCAGCCGGAGGTGGCACCCTTCGAGGCGGACCCCTTCCAGCTGGAGGCTGTCGCGCTGGTACGCGATTACGATGTCATCGTGTCCGCGCCGACGGGCAGCGGCAAGACCTGGATCGCCCAGAAGGCCATCGAGCACGAGCTGTCGCTGGGCAGGAAGGTCTGGTACACCTCGCCCTTGAAGGCGCTTTCCAACTCCAAGTTCCTGGAATTCGGACAGATCTTCGGGGCGGACAGGGTTGGGCTCCTGACTGGCGACCACAAGCTGAACACCCTCTCCCCGGTCATCGTGGGCACGACGGAGATCCTCCGCAACCAGCTCTACGACAACATGGCCGAAGCCCGGGACGTGGGCTACGACCTCGTCATCCTGGACGAGGCACACTATCTGGGCGACCAGGAGCGTGGGGTGGTCTGGGAGGAGGTCCTGATCTACCTCCCCGTGCGGGTGAGGCTCCTGCTACTCTCGGCCACCATCGAGAACGCGGACGACATTGCCGGCTGGCTCGCGAACATCCGGGGCAACGAGGTCAAGGTGGTGAACGGCGGCGAGCGTCCCGTGCCGCTTATCCCCCTGTGCCTGGAGGAAGGCTCCCTCTCGCTTCTGAGCTCCGCCTCGACCAGGACGCCCCGGCGCCGGGGCCGCTGGAACTCCCAGGGCGACCGCGTCCCCTCCCCTCCCCAGGAGATCCAGCTGGACAGGGCGCTCAAGCATCTGGGATCGCTGGATCTCCTGCCCGCGATATTCTTCCTCAAGTCCCGAAACGACTGCAACCGCGCGGTCGAGCGCGCCAGCTACCGCCACCCGGAGACCTCGGAGCGCCAGGAGGCCCGGGACACGCTCATCGACGAGTATCTGGCCAACCACCCCTACCTCGCCGCCTACCACGACGTGGGCGCCCTGAGGACCGGGGCGGTGGCGGCCCATCACGCGGGCAACCTCCCCCAGTACAAGTTCCTGGTGGAGGAGCTCATGAGCCGGGGACTATTGACCGCCATCTTCTCCACCAGCACGGTCTCAGCGGGCGTGAACTTCCCCGCCCGCACGGTGGTCATACCCCAGAGCGACCGCTTCAACGGCTCCAGCTTCAGCGACCTGACGGCTACGGAACTCGCCCAGATGACCGGCCGGGCCGGACGCAGGGGCCGCGACCTCATAGGGTTCGCCGTGATCCTGCCCGGACCCTACATGAACCTGAAGCTCATGAACGGGCTCTTCAACTCGCCTCCCAACCCCATCGTCTCCCGGCTGGACGTCTCCTTCACCATGGTGCTCAACCTCCTCCAGGTCTTCAAGGCCGAGGACGTGAAATACCTGCTGTCCCGTTCCCTGTACGCCTGGCAGAGCGTGGAACGGAAGACGGAACGGAGCCTGCGGGCCGCCACCAGGCTCGTGTGGGAGAGCTTCATGAAGCACCTGAGGTTCCTGAGGAAGGAGAAGCTCGTGGACGAGGGCTTCGCGCTCACGCCCCGGGGCATGGTCTGCGCGAAGCTCCGCTTCGACCATCCCCTGGTCTACCACGAGGCGCTCCAGAAGGGGGCCCTGCCGGAGGATTCCCCCGTCCTCCTGGCGTCCGCGGTCGCGAGCCTCATCGACTCCAACGCGAACGTGCCCGAGGACCGGTCCCGCCGCCCGCCCCAGGACCTCGCCCACGCGCTCTCCTCCTTCCACGTGGCCGTGAAGCCCATAACCGACCGCCTCCGGAAAGCCGGCTTCCCTAGCCCCTCCTTCCAGGCCGCTCGAAGCTGGGCCGTCTACGAGTGGATGACCTCGCACGATTTCACCGCCGCCTCCGTCCGCCTGGGCAAGGACGCGGGGGATCTGGTGCGGCTCCTCCTCATGACCGTGGAGTACCTGAACCAGTTCATGGATCTTGGCGACAGCTTCCCCGCCCTCCAGGACTCCATCAGGATAGCCCAGGGGCTTCTGATGGTGCCCCCGATAACCTGAACCGACAGCGCCGGGCGGCGGGCGGGCCTCCGGAGGGCGGCGGGGAGCCCGGCCGGCCGTCTCCGCCCGAGGGCGGAGACGGAAGCGGCGCCGGGCGCCTGTCGTCAGACGCGGTCGCTCTCCGATGGAACGCCGCATCGCCTTGCGCCCGCGCGGTCGGGCGGCCAGGCACTCTTGGAATTGCCCTTGCCGGCACGGCTTGATTTCGCGCGTTGCGCAGTCTGACGGCATAATCTAACGCCGAATTTATGGCAAACTTTCTGACTATGGTAATTTGCATATTGGAAAATTACGTGCCAGGCTTCTAATCCAGAGATTATCAACGGGAATTCTGGAAATTTTTAACATTTAAAAAGGCCGCCAAACAGACGATTTCAGGCCCATGACTGACGACTTCTAAACGATTAGCCAAACCGGGAAGGCCAGACATTGTCATATGCCGTTCGGTTTGTCACTTTTCGGTTGATTTCCGGCATCTCGGCAGTCAGGGGCGTGAGAGACAAAGTGATTCGGCCAGGGCACGTAGTCAACGACTCTTTCCGGTTTTATTCCGGGAACGTGCTGGATGCATACGCCACATGGCCTTCGCCAGATGCCGTCGTTTCCTACGGGGCATACGGCATCAGAGGTTTCGACGGCGATACCGTCGGAGTCGGCGGTCTGGCAGAATGGTACGGTCCGCATCTGAAAATATGGGACAAGGCAGCGAAACCAAGCACAACCCTCTGGTTCTGGAATTCCGAGATAGGCTGGGCCACGGTTCATCCCCTTATCGAAAGCCTCGGATGGAAATACGTGCAGACAATCGTCTGGAACAAGGGAATAGGACACATCGCGGGAAACGTCAACGGCAAGACCATCAGTCGGTTTCCGGTTGTCTCGGAAATATGCGTGCTTTATCAGAGGAAAGCCGTGTTCCGCACGCCTGACGGCCCGTTGGAAGCCCAGGAATGGCTCCGGTACGAATGGAAACTGACCGGACTCCCCCTTTCAAGGTCAAACGAGGCGCGCGGGGTGAAGAACGCCGCAACGTGGAAATATTTGACGCATGATTGGCTGTGGTATTGGCCTCCCGGAGAAATGGAGGTCAAGATGGCCAAGTACGCCACGAAATACGGGGAAAAATCCGGCAGGCCGTACTTTCCCGTCGATGGTTCGCGCGAAATCACCGCAGACGACCGGGATTCCTTGCTCTATGAATGGCACCATGTTCATGGCTTGACAACCGTATGGAGCAAGAACCTGCTTCAAGGAGAAGAACGAGTGCGCAGGGGCGGGAAGTCGGCTCCGCGTTGCCTGTCAAGATCTCAAGCTTCCGCTTTGCGTTTCAACCAAAAGCCTTTGGAATTCATGCGCAGGATCGTTTCGGCATCGACGGCCGACGGCGGCGTGATCTGGGAACCTTTCGGCGGGTTGGCATCTGCATCTGTCGCGGCGGTTCAACTGAACCGCTATCCGTGCGTGGCGGAGATAAACGAAAAATTCCAGCGGGCCGCTTTTGACAGGATTCTAGACGAGTCCAAAAAACGGCATCAATAATTCCAATTTTTTCTCTCCAGGACTATCCATGCCATCAATATTCGTTATCCTGTCCTGTAGAGCTCAGGTTGTGTGACTTATTGATTGAATAAATGAGTGATTGAGAGATTGAATATTTGTGGAATTAGTAACGGAAACCATTATCATCTACATTTTCGACATGACATTAGTTGATTATGCGTTTGACAACATTTATTCCACTTCAAAAACCCCCACACTCACCTCCAGGTAGCAATTTGACGGCAGAATGCTGGGGAAATGGGGTGTCAGAATGGCGGTGGCTAAAGGCTTAAGCGCAAGGGTGCCAATGCGATGGCCACAAAGCGTTCCTCCTCTCAGTCGATGGTGAGCGTTTTTGTTGTGGAATCAACATCGGCAAAAAATCCAATCATAAAATTTAAATTTAATTTTCTCGAATCATTTTGTCAAAAAATTTCTGTCCACGGTATTCTAATTGGATTAGTGTGACATTTTATAGCCTGATATTCTAGTTCAGCATCTGCTTGGATTTTCGTCACATGGATTAATTACAGGAAAAGCTGGAAAAAAGGAGAAAAGGGCAGAACAGGAAAAGGAAAAGTCAGGGAGGAATGACATTACCCGCATCCGGAATCAGAATTATCGCGCTGTCATGGCTCTACGATGTGAAATCGTTCTGTCAGCGCCGTTGCCGGAGCTTTCAACGGCATTCGACGCCATTCCGCGGCATTTCGCAGGGCAACATCTGACCTGCTGCCCGTCCGCCCTTGTTCCGTCTTCAAGCAGACTCGCTACGCGGCGTCAGGCCCCCGCTTCCGTATGACGGCGGGGGCCGTTGCCGCCTTTCCTCAGGCAAGGTGAAACCGGAAGCCAGATCCGCCTGACTCGCGGGGATCACGGCGTTCCGCAGACGATAGTCCGGAATTTGTCACGTAACATCCTGCGGGTATCACGCGATGGTATCTCGGCTCTCAGCAGCCATTCATGATGCGTTCGCAAAAAGTCTAAAGTATCCTTAAGATGGGGGAGACCTACCCGCCACTCAGCCATCCGGGTTCAGATGCGCGGAGCCGCTGGGCCGGAAGCCGTTGCTAGGCCCCATAGGCTCGGGGGTTGACGCCCGGAGCTATTGCCGGTGGCACCGGCCCGGGGACCGTGAGAGGGAGTCGGCCCCGGAGGCCATTGTTGGCGCCGCAAATACGGAGGCCGTGGGCCGGAGATGCATGCCCTGTCTCGTGGCTTTTTGCGAACGCATCATTCATGCCGTAATGTCCCTGACTGCGTTTCTTGCGCCGGGACATCGCCAATCTGCATGAACGTTTCATGAACGTTTCAGAGGAATGCCGCAATCACTATCAGGTAGAGGAATATCTTCACTGTCCCGTCCTCCGGCTCTCGCGCGCATGGCGCGCTGCGGAGGCTCCGCGCCGGGGGTCAGGGCTTCGCCTCCGCCCTTTTTATCGGGCGTTTCGGCCGAAGGCTTGAGTTTTGCGGACGGGTTCCGGGAGTTTACTGGAAATTATTTCGATACCTCTTGGGGTTTGTGAGTTTTGCCGGGCGAGGCCATCGCCATTGTCTGCTTCCTACTGACAAAAAACGGGCGCCGAAATGAAAGCCTCCTTGACCATTCGCGGCGCAAGGAGGATTTCCTCCGCAAGCCCGTTTTCCGTCCGGAAAATTTCGGCGCCCGACCGCTCAGGACGAAAGGCGTTCGACGGGCAGGCGCACGGGCGGATCTGACAGGCAACGTTCTGAGAGCGATACACGATAACGCGGCTCGAAAGAGGTTTGGCTAGGGCAGATCAAGATCGGCGCCACCGCGTCTACGGTCCTGCATGTCTTCGAGCCCGCAGATCTGCGGGCCCAAGTGCCAAAGCCACGGCAAAGCGGAGCCAATGGGGAACGGAAGAAAGCCGCCCCGAAGTAGGAGCGGGCAAGCCTTGGCAGGCCGCTCCCTTCGCTGGCTCTCCTGGCGGTGTCCCGCCCGCCTGAACGTGCCCGACGCTCCCGCAGGCGGGAAAACGCGTCACAGGGCCGAACTGCGCCATATCCGCCGCATTCGAGCCGCCGCGTGTTCCACCGCAACGTGTTCCATCGCCGCGCTGAGGCGGTGATGCCCGCTCGGTCCCCGACATGGAAAAGGCCCCCCTCTTAACCGCAGAGGGGGGCCTTCCCAGGAAAACATCCCGTGCCGGGGGCGGCGCACCGCCCAGGGCGTTGCGGGATTACTCGGCCGCAGGATCGGCGGGCGCGTCGGCCGGCGGAGTCTCAGCGGGAGAATCGGCGGGCGCATCGGCCGGAGGAACGGCGGGCGCGTCGGTCGGCGGGGTCTCTGCAGGAGGATCGGCGGGCGGCGTCTCGGCAGGAGCCTCGGCGGGCGCGTCGGGAGTCGCCGGCGCGATCACGGTGTCACCGGCTGCCGGGGCCTCGGTCACTGCAGCGGGCTCGGCCGGCGTCGTGTCGGCGGGCTCGGAGGGTTGGGCCGCGGGCGGGGTAGCGGGGACATCGCCGGCCGAGGGCGGCGCGGCCTGCCTGGCTGGCGTGGGCGGCTGGGGGGGCGGCGACGGCGTGGACTCGCCGCAGGAGCTCACAACGAACATGGCCAACATGCTGGCAGTAAACACCATCAATAGGGTCTTGAACGGATTCATAATGCCTCCCTCGGGGGAACACTGCGGGGTTCGGCGCAGGTGATGGTAACGGCCCCGTGGTAGGGGCCCGATATAGTGTAGCTTCGCGTTGGCGAATAGCGCACCGGGCGCGTAGGCGCAGAGGCCCGGAGGGGCCTGCCGTCAGCCTGCGGAGGAGCCTTCCCCCGGCGCGGACGAAAAGGAGGGCAAGTCCGGACGGCCCCTCGCGGCGGTACAGGCCCGTGCGGAGCCTCCCTCCGGTGGAGCCGCAACTCGGGCGGGCGCGGTCCCCCTTTTTGACAGCGGGCTAATCGTGCCACAGAAAACCCCGAAAATCAACTTTTTTCTCCTTTCAAATTATCGGCGGCTTTTGACGATCCGTTGCCACTGCGTACTTTCCGAAACGATCCTCCAATGACAGGCCCGGCTACTCAATGATCAGTCAGCGCCTGCGGGAACCCGGTCGGAAACACTTCGGAAACCGCCCCAATCGAAAATGCGATCCTCCAGCAAACTCCCGCCGCAGGCCGCCCGCACACTCCTAACGTAACCGACCGCATAAACCGACCCATGCCGACCGCATAAACCAACGCGTCCGACCGCATTCTTCAGCGCGGGCCGCGCGGGCCGCCCGCATGCTTCGACGCGACCGATCGCATTCTCCAAGGCGGGCCGCCCGCAGCCAAAGAAATCCCACGCAGCGCTCCTCCGCGGCCAGCCGTGCGCGTTTTGCGGAAACGCGAAAAGCGCACTGCACCTGCCCTTGTTCGTAAGCGCCGTCTTCCGCAAAGCGCCCCGTAACCGTCCGGCCCGCAGGCGGAGCCGAGGCGCCCGAGCGGACGCCCCTATGGAATTCCGCGGCCTTCGCCGCGTCCGATCGCACGCACCTATGGACTTCCGCGGCCTTCGCCGCGTCTGATCGCACGCCCCTATGGACTTCAGTGGCCTTCGCCGCGACCGATACCGCCGACCGGCGGCCCGTTCCCCGCGCCGCAGGGCCGGAAGGAGGGGGGAATTATTCCCAAATGATCGCATGTGGGGCTAAATTGCCAAAACATGTTACGTTTTATCTCTTGTGATCTCTAGTTTTTTCCGCTACAATTTACAGTTAGCCTGTCGGGTCCCGGAAGGCGGCGTTCGACCGGGGACCGGCGCGCGCAGGCGCCCCGGCACCGGCCCGTCCCAGTCCATACGTCGGCCCCCTCGCGGGGGCCGCCTTCGGAGAAGCAATGTCCAACGCCCCAGCCGACATAGTGGAGCTCTTCCGCAAGAGGACCCGCTCCCCCTTGAGGCCCCGCGCAAGCGATCTCATCCAGGCCATCTTTCCCATGTTCCGCAAGGCGAGCCCCCAGTCCGGGGCGCTCATCCTGGGGGAATGCGAGCAGTGGGGCCGTCACATCTTCGTCATCGCCCAGCAGAAGCCCAAGCCCGAGAACCTCCGCACCAAGGAAGACCTGGCGAAACTCAACCACGGGATGCTCACCGCCGAGGACCACTCGCGCATCATGCGCTTCCTGAAGGCGGCGAACGACACCCGCCTGGACGGTGGCCCGGCCTCCATAGTCACGCTCATCGACACCTACGGCGCCGACATCTCCATGGAGTCGGCCAAGTACTACCAGGCGTTCTTCATCGCGCACCTCATCCGGGACTTTCTGACCATCCCGGTGCCCACCGTCTCCGCCATCATCGGGGAAGGCGGCTCGGGCGGCGCGCTAGCCATCCAGATGACCGACCGCCGGGCGCAGTTCGACGACGCCCTCTACGCCACGGCCCCCCCGGAAAGCCTGGCCGCCATCATCTTCCGGGACGCCACCAAGGTGAAGGAGGCGCTCGAGATCTCCAAGCCCACCGCCGGGGAACTCCTGGAGCTGGGCATCATCGACGAGGTGCTCCCCTCCCCCAAGTCCGTTACGGACGTCCAGGGCTACGCCAAGGCGCTGGGCGGGTACCTGGAGCGGCAGGTGAAGGACCTGGCCCGGCGCAAGCCGGAGGCGCTGTTGCGCGTGAGGCGCACCCGGTCCAAGGCCTTCGGGGTGAACGCCGTGGACGCCGCCAAAAAGCCGCGGACCTGGGCCTCCTTCTTCCGGCTCACCCCCATCCGCCGCCTGGCCCGAGAGACCCCGAGGGACATCAAGACCTTCGCTCTCCCCGGCCAGGAGCTCCAGCCCTCGGCGGAATGGGGCGTGGAGTCCGACCCGGCGGTCTTCCAGGGCCCGGACCGCTACGTGAAGTGCGGGGACATGAACCTCAAGGCGGGCTCCAGCGAGCAGGGCTGCGGCGCGGTGATCCCCCTGTCGGCGTTCTTGGCCAACCACTACGTCTGCCCCAGCTGCGGGCACTCAAGGGTCATGGGGGCCATGGGCTGGATCAGCTGCCTCTCGGACGCCGACAGCTTCAAGGAACTCAACCGGGATCTCACCGTGCATCACCTGCTGCACCCGACCCTGCTCACGCAGGAGTACGCCGACTTCATCGCCAAGCAGGACCAGCGGAGCTCCTTCCACGAGGCCCTGGTCACCGGAGAGGCCACGGTCTTCGGCCTCCCGGTGGCCCTGGCGGTCTGCGACTTCTACTTCGCCGGCGGCACCATGGGCGTCGTCTTCGGCGAGAAGTTCTTCCGCCTGTGCGAGTACGCCATCTCCAAGTCGCTCCCGCTCGTCAGCCTGTGTTGCTCCGGCGGCGCTCGGGTCCTGGAGGGCACGCCGGCGCTCATGCAGATGGTCAAGACCGTGAACTCCATCACCCGCCTCAAGCACGACGGGCTCCCATTCATCTCCGTATTGGGCGACCCGTCCACCGGGGGCGCCATCGCGAGCTACGCCGCGCTGGGGGACGTCATCCTGGCCGAGCCCCAGGCGCTCGTCATCTTCACGGGCCCGCGGGTCATGGAAGCCCGCGGCTTCGCCGTGAACGAGGAGGACGTGCGCGCCGCCGCGCTGTGCCGCGCCTCGGTCCAGTGCTACGAGGACATGGAGTTCTTCGGGCCCATCCGCGGCATCCACGAGGTGGCCCCCCGCAAGGACCTGAAGCGCAGCATCTTCAAGTATCTGGAATACTACCGCAACTCGAAGCCGTCACACAACCGCTACTGGGCCCAGGCTTAAGCCGGGGGCAGTCCGCGGCGCCGTCGCGGTCGGAATGCCGGAGGGCACGATCCGGCCCGCGGCCGTTTCCGGACGCCAGGCACTGCATCAAGGGACGCGGAAACGCGCGGAACGGCATGAAGGGGCACGTAAACGCGCGGAACGGCATGAAGGGGCGCAAAACCGCTCGTTACGGTATGAAAGGTCGCGGAAACGCTTTACGGGCGCGGACGGGGCGCGGAGGGCGCAGACGAGGCGCGGAGCAAGCCCGCCCGCGCCCGAAAGGGTGAGATGAAAAGGAAGATGTTCGATCCCGCGCGCGGTCCCGACGATCTGCAGGCCGCCGCCGTCCTGCGCCCGCGAACCCTGGAGGAGTTCATAGGGCAACGGGAGATAAAGGCCCAGCTCCAAATCTCGATCACTGCCGCCCGCAACCGCGGGGACTCGCTTGACCACGTGATCCTCCACGGGCACCCGGGCCTGGGCAAGACCACCCTCGCCAACATCCTGAGCGTGGAGATGGGCGCGGGCTTCAAGAGCACCTCCGGGCCCGTCATCATGAGGGCCGGTGACCTCGCGGGACTGCTCTCCAACCTCGAGCAGGGCGACGTGCTCTTCATAGACGAGATCCACCGTCTCCCCCCATCCGTGGAGGAAATCCTCTACCCCGCCATGGAGGAATTCCTCCTGGACGTGATGGTGGGCCAGGGTCCCGGCTCGCGGGCCGTGCGCATCGAGCTCCCGCGCTTCACGCTGGTCGGCGCCACCACCCGGTTGGGGCTCCTCACCTCCCCTTTGCGCGACCGCTTCGGAATCCAGCTTAAGCTCGACTTCTACCTCGCGGAGGACCTCACCGCCATAGTCCGCCGCGCCGCCGAGATCCTGAACGTCCAACTCACCGACGACGGCGCCCTGGAGATTGCCCGCCGCAGCCGCGGCACGCCCCGCATCGCCGGCAGGCTCCTGAGGCGCGTGAGGGACTTCGCCGAGGTGGCGGGGAAACAGGCGATCGACCGCGAGACCGCCGACCAGGCCCTGCTCATCGAGGGGATAGACCGGCTGGGCCTGGACAGGACGGATCGGAGGATCCTAGAGATCCTGTGCCGCGACTTCCTGGGCGGCCCTGTGGGACTGACGGCGCTGGCCGCGACCCTCGGCGAGGAGGCAGAGACGCTCGTCGAGGTCTGCGAGCCCTACCTGGTCAAGGAAGGCTTCATAGTGCGCACCAGGCGCGGCCGCGTCGCGACCGCCAAGGCCTGGAGACACCTTGGGATCGAGCCCCCGGTCGAACCCGGCTCCGGTCCACAGCCGGGGCAGTAGTCCGGACTCCCGGGCACCTGCGGCCGGGCTTGGACTGAGCGGGCCGCGTGGGGCGAATGCCGCCGCAAGAGTCCGTAAAGAGCGATGTTCGCACCGTTTTTTCCGGCGCGGCCTTACGGATATCGCCGGATCGGCGGATCCGGCATCCTGGCGCGGAGGGAACTTCGTATTTCGCCATGAAAAGCCGCCGCTTCCTCTTGAATGCCCCCTCTTCCCGAAAAACCGCCCCTCGCGCCGGGAAGCCTCGTTCGGGCTGGAATACATCACCGAAACGAAATTTCGCCCTGCGCGGGGACGCAGCCGCTTCGAAAGCCCTGAGGCTAGGGACCTGAAGTCATCTAGCGCGACCCGCCGGAACATCTGTTCAAAGTAAAGATTTTCGGAGCTACAGGGCAACAACGCGGAAAAAATAAATTTCAGAATAGAAATTTTATGGACACCCGCAGGCATTTTCGGGGAATAAAATGTCCTGAAATCATGATTCAGTGATACAAACATCTTGTTTTAACTGAACATAATAACTTTATTTTATAAATATAATATTTTATATATCTCGCGAACCCCTTGCAAAACCGTTGAGTAAGGATATAATCCATTCGTTTGCGAGCCGATATTTCGAAAATCCGAACCCACTCCAGCCGTGACCACTCCAGCTCCCCCCTCTCAGCTCTGACCCACTTGCGACCTTCCTGAAGCCTTTCGGGGCGCCTGAAACTCCGTTTCAGGCGGCATCAGTCGTTTTGCGACTTTCGCATGCCCTCGTCCGGCGCGATTCCGCGTCCGGCGCGATGCCGCAGTCCGGCGCGATTCCGCGTCCGGCGCGATGCCGCAGTCCGGCGCGGTGCCGCAGTCCGGCGCGATGCCGCACTCCGGCACGTCCCGCGCCCTGCTTGCTTCCTAAGGCTCCATGTGGACGACACGGGTCCGGAGGGGAAACTCGCCTCGGCACGGCGGCCCGCGCAATGCTTCCCGAAGCGTTGCGCGTTCCGCAGACGCCGCCTCCACGCTTGACCGGTACGGCAGGCAAGGAGATCTTCCTTGACTTCGTGTTGCCTTCGCGTAACGCGGACCAGCAGAGCCGTTGCCCGGCGCGGGCGGGCCGCTTCCCGCATGGAGGGAACCATCCGCGCTTCGCAGACGACGAAAGCCGCCGCCCGGCGGGGACCGGCGGGCCGCATGGCCCGGACGCCCCGTCGAGCCGTGACCGATCCCTACGATGCTCCCGCCCGCAGGCGTCCGCCTGCGCGCTAAACAACTATACGATGAGCCCTTCCGTCGGAAGGGCCAGAAGGAGAAATTCCATGAAATCGCCGAAAGAAGTACTCATCTTGCTCCCTCTCGGGCTCCTGGCGGCCGCCTCCGGCGCGGCCCCGGCGGCGGCCGCGCTCCTGGGCGCCGCAGCCGCCCTGCCGCTTATGAGGTCCCGCGCCGCGGGAGCTGACGAGTACTGGGAGATCACACCCGAGCAGTACTTCGAGAAGGGAATGGCAAGCCTGAAGGGCGACGGGGTCCCGCAGGACTTCCACCAGTTCGCCGAGGCGCTCAAGGCCGCCGCCAAGAAGGGCCACGTCGGGGCGATGAGGGAGCTGGGCACCGCCCACTTCACCGGGCGCGGGGCCGAGCGCGACAAGTTCGAGGCTCTCGCCTGGTTCCAGAAGGGGGCGGAGAAGGACGACCCCCTGTGCATCTACCGCCTCGCGGACTTCCTCCGCCGCGGCTACGGCGTCCCCGAGGACAAGGCACAGGCCACGGAGAACGTCAAGAAGGCCGCCGAGCTCGGCTGCCCCGAGGCCCAGCTGGAGCTCTCGAGGCTCCTGAAGGCCGGCGAGGAGGGCCTGGAGAAGGACGAGAAGGCCGCCTTCGGGTGGCTCGAGAAGGCCGCCGCCCAGGAGAACGTCGAGGCGATGACCGCCCTCGCCGAGGCCTACGAGAACGGCGACGGCGCCGAGAAGGACCTCGAGAAGGGCGGCGCGCTGCGCAGGAGGCTCGCAGAGCTGGAGAAGGCCTGACAGCCCGGTCAAGGCCTCGCGCCTGACCCGCGGCCGCCGCTTGCGGCCGGGCGGGGGATACGGGGAGCAACGCCCCCCGTATCCCCCGCCTCATTTTCCCGGAGGTTTTCGCCCGCTGCCGCCGCAGGGACGCGCCTCGGGAGGCGGCGTCACTCATCGATGGCCTTCGCCTCCCTACCGCGTTGCCATGCCAGCCCTGCCGTCCGCCTCTGTCCCCACCGGAGGCGTCCGCATCGACTTCCGATTTACAGCCTTAAGGCTTCCGGTTTACGGTTTTCGCCTTTCGCCTTTCACTTTTCGCCTTCCGCCTTCCAGGCTTAAGGCTTCCGCCCTTCCGCCAACTTACCCGTCTGCCCCAGCTTTCCAGGCCGCCTTCACCATGTCGCGGGAAGCCCGGGGAGCCCCGCCGACCCCGAACCTCCTGACGGATGGACGGCACCGCCGCCGCCCGCAGGGCCTTGGGGCACAGGAAACACTTGATGCGGGGGGCCCGGCGTGGTAGAATCACAAAGTTTTCGCGCCCCTCCGACCATGTTGGAAAAAATCAGTCTTTTCAACAGGTTAGGGTCAGCGCCATCCCAGACGCCCCATACGCAAGGTGCCCTGTTTCGGGGTTTCCGGGGCGAAAGATCCAACCTTGAGGTATTCCCAAGCATGTCACTAGTCAGCATGAAGCAGCTCCTGGAGGCCGGGGTCCACTTCGGCCACCAGACCCGCCGCTGGAACCCGAAGATGAAGCCGTACATCTTCGGGGCCCGCAACGGCATCTACATCATCGACCTGCAGAAGACGGTCCAGCTCTTCAAGATCGCCTTCAACTTCGTGGCCGACACTGTCGCCAAGGGCCGCAGCGTCCTTTTCGTGGGCACCAAGAAGCAGGCCGCGGACGCGATCCAGGAGGAGGCCAACCGCGCCGGGATGTTCTACATCAACTCCCGGTGGCTCGGCGGCACCCTCACGAACTTCGTGACCATCAAGCAGAGCATCGAGAGGCTGAAGAAGCTCGAGCAGATGAAGGCCGACGGCACGATCAACCTCTACTACAAGAAGGAGATCACCCAGCTCGAGAACCAGATGGAGAAGCTCCGCAAAAACCTCGGCGGCATCAAGGAGATGGACCGGCTCCCGGGCGCCATCTTCGTCATCGACCCCCGCCGGGAGAACATAGCGACCGCCGAGGCGCGCCGCCTCGGCATCCCCGTCGTGGCCGTGGTGGACACCAACTGCGACCCCGACGAGGTGGACTACATCATCCCCGGCAACGACGACGCCATCCGCGCCATCAAGCTCATGGCCTCCAAGATGGCCGAGGCCTGCCTTGAGGGCCGCGCCCGCTGGGAGGAGGCGGCCCGCGGGGGCCGGGACAAGGACGAGCCGGACGGGCTGCCCCTCGACCCCGCTCCGATGCCCGCCCCCCAGGCGGAGGCCGCGGCCCCGGCCTACGGCGAGTCGGCCGAGCCCGAGGGCGTCGTCGACTGAGAGGCCTATCCCGCCGGAGGGCCAGGGCCCTCCGGCGCCCCCTACTGGCCGCCCGCGGCGCGAAGCCGCGGGCGGCCGCAAATATCCCGGGCGGTCGCCCGGCCGCAGGCCGCCGTACCGCCGCAGGAACCGCAAACGACAGGGAAGATCCGAAGAATCATGGAAATCACCGCTAAGATGGTAAAGGAGCTCCGGGACAAGACCAACGCCGGAATGATGGACTGCAAGAAGGCCCTCCGGGAGACCGGGGGGGACATGGAGAAGGCCAGGGACTGGCTCCGCGAGCACGGGCTCGCCACCGTCAACAAGCGCTCCGGCAGGGTGGCGCGCGAGGGCGTGGTCGCGACGGCAATATCCGAGGACGGAAAGAAGGGCGGCATAGTCGAGTTCAACACCGAGACCGACTTCGTGGCCAAGCTGGAGTCCTTCAGGGGCATAGCCAAGAACATAGCGACCGCGCTCACACGGGGCCCCGCCTGCTCCGGCGTGGACGCGCTCCTGAACGTGACCTGCCCGGTCTGCGGCAGGGTCTTCAGCGAGGTCATCACCGAGAACACGGCCACCACCGGCGAGAAGTCGGAGATAAGGCGCTTCGCCGTGATGGAGACCGAGGCCCCCAACGCCTTCCTGCACGCTTACGACCACGCCGGCGAAAAGCTCTCGGTCCTCCTCATGGCCGCCTGCGAGAAGCCCGGCCCGGCTGCCCAGGAGGCCGCGCACACCCTGGCCATGCAGATTGCCGCATCGAACCCCCTGGCCGTCGCCATCGAGGACCTCCCCGCGGAGGTTGTCGAGCGGGAGAGGAAGGTGGCCATGGAGATAGCCAGGCAGACCGGGAAGGACGAGAAGTACCTGGCCAAGATAGCCGAGGGCCAGCTCACGAAGTTCTACGAGGACTGCGTGCTCCTGGAGCAGGAGTACATCCGCGAGCCCAAGCTCACGGTCGGGAAGTGGCTGGACTCGCTCAAGGACGAGCTGGGCGCGGTCTCCGTCCAGGCCTTCGTCCGCTACCAGCTGGCCGAGGAGCTCGCCTCCGAGAAGGAACCCGATGCCGAATGACGACGACGGCCCGCCCGCGGCCGGGGCCCCCGTAGGTCCCGGCCCGGGCGATGGCCCGCCCGCCGCGGGCGGCGAACCGCGCCGTCCGCAGCGCGTGCTCCTGAAAATCTCCGGCGAGGCGCTCCAGGGGGGCCGGGGCTTCGGCCTGGACCCCGACACGCTGGACTCCATCGCCTCCCAGATAGCCCAGGTCTCCCAGGCCGGGGTCCAGACGGGCGTGGTCGTCGGCGGCGGCAACATCTTCCGCGGCCAGGAGCTCGCCCGCAAGGGCCTGAGCCGCGTGACCGGCGACCACATGGGCATGCTCGCGACGGCGATAAACGCGCTGGCGCTCCAGGAAAGCCTGGAGCGGTGCGGGCTCGTCACCAGGGTCATGAGCGCCGTGGTCATGACGGATCTCGCGGAGCCCTTCATCCGCAGGCGGGCCGTGAGGCACCTGGAGAAGGGCCGCACGGTCGTCTTCGCCGCGGGCACCGGCAACCCGTTCTTCACCACCGACACAGCCGCCGTGCTCCGGGCCAGCGAGACGGGCGCCGAGCTGATCCTCAAGGCCACCAACGTGGACGGGGTCTACGAGCGCGACCCGCGGGCCCATCCCGACGCGAGGCTCTTCGAGACCGTGAGCTACGCGGACGCCCTGCGGCTGCGGCTGCGCGTGATGGACATGACGGCGCTCGCCATGGCCATGGAGAACCGCATCCCCAGCGTGGTCTTCAACATCCGAACCGAAGGCAACATCCTGAAGGCCGCCACGGGCCGTCCCGTGGGCACCCGGATCACCTGCGACTGACCGGGGCGGCCGCGCCCCGCGCGGCGCCCCCCCATGGAGCGAGACATGCTGGACGAAGTGATAGACGAGCTGAAGGACAGGATGGAGAAGACCATCCAGGCCCTGGAGAAGGAGCTCAAGCGCATCCGCACCGGCCGGGCCACGCCCGCCATCCTGGACGGCATCCAGGCCAAGTACTACAACGCGCCCACGCCGCTCGCCCAGATGGCCTCCATCTCCGTCCCGGATCCGAGGACCCTGCTGATCCAGCCCTGGGACATCACGGCGCTGGCCGAGATCGAGAAGGTCATCCTCAAGTCCGACCTGGGCCTCACCCCCCAGAACGACGGCAAGGTCATCCGCATCGCCATCCCCATGCTCTCCCAGGAGAGGCGCAAGGAGCTCGCCAAGGCCGTGGCCCGCAGCGCCGAGGACGCCAAGGTCTCGCTTCGCGGCGTGCGCCGCGACGCCAACGAGAGGATCAAGTCGATGAAGGCCGCCAAGGAGATCTCGGAGGACGAGCAGCGCAAGGGCGAAAGCCAGGTCCAGTCGATCACCAAGCAGTTCGAGGCCCAGGCGGACCGGCTGGCCAAGGAGAAGGAAGAGGAGATCATGGAGATCTAGGGCGCTCGCCCGCCGGGGACGGGAGGTGTTCCCATGCAACGCAGGCGCGAAGGCTTGACCCCGCGGAAGATGGCGCTCGCGTACGCCGCGGCGGCCCTCCTGGTGCTCGCGCACGAGGCGGACCGCCTGAGCACCTGGCTCGAGGATCTGGGCCGCAAGGGCGAGAGCCGGCCCTTCGCCTGGATCCTGGACCTCGGGGCCGACCTGAAGGACCTGACCGTCGCGTCGGGCCTCTCCGGCCTGAAGGCCGGCGAGGCCCGCATCATAGAGGCGCTCACCCCCCGCTCCGTCGTGGGCGCCAGGACCGGCTCGCCGCGCCCCGTGCGCCTGCCCGGCTCCGCGCCGTCGCCCGTCCCCTCCCCTGGAGCGGCGCCGGGCGCGGCTCCAGGCCTTGCCGCGTCCAGCCCCCTTCTCCGGCCCGCCGTCGGCCCCGGCGCCGATTCCGCCGGGCTGGCCTTCCCGGACGGCGCCCCTGGCCGGGACTCGGCGCCTCCGGGGCTCGCGGCCGCTGTCGGCCCGCCAGGAAGTCCCGGATATCCGGCCGGCACCGAGCCTACCGCCCTCGCGGTCGGACCCGGCGGGCCCAGGGCGCCGTCGCCCCGCCCCGCCCCGGCGGGCGAGGCCACATACGCGCCCGGCGAACAGGATCGGCAGGTGCAGGTCTATTCCGCCGCCGCTCGCCGGCCGGACTACAGGGACATCCTCATAGTCGGGGACTCCTTCATGGTCGAGGGCTTCGGCCCGGTGCTGGAGCGCGAGCTCCGCAAGATCCCCGAGCTCGAGGTAAAAAGGGTCTTCAAGTCGGCGACCGGCCTCTGCCGTCCCGACTTCTTCGACTGGTTCTCCTTCATGGAGGGACTCCTGGAGGAGAACGCCCCCGAGCTGGTCGTCATCTCCCTGGGCGCGAACGACACCCAGGACATCGTGACCGAAGACCGCACGCGGCACATGGTGGCGACCGAGGGCTGGAACGAGGTTTATGCCGAGAGGGTCAAGCGGATCCTGGACATGGCCGGGGACTCCGGCGCCACCGTGTTCTGGGTTGGGCTCCCCATCATGGGCAAGAAGCTCTACAACCAGCGCGTGAACAACCTGAACTCCGTGGTGGCAGGCGCCTGCGCGGACGCGCTCAACTGCCGCTACTTCGACACCTGGGACATCATGGCCGACCCCGACGGGGAGTTCACGGCCTTCCGGACCATGCCAGACGGCAAGCACGAGCGGATCCGCGCCAAGGATTCCATCCACCTGACCGAGCTGGGCGGTGAGATCCTGGTCGAGGCCTTCCTCCAGATCGCCGGCGGCTGGGGCATCTACGGGATCCCGGACGCCGGATCGGCCGCCGCCGACGGGGAGGATACCCTGCCCGTCGGCGCCGAAGGCGAGCGGCCCTCCGCAGGCGCGGCGGACGCTTCGGGCACCGCTCAGTCGGGGCCCGCCGCGGCCGGGGCGGGTCCGATGGCAGTCGCGACCGGAACGGCCCCGGCCGCGGCATCCGCCTCCGGCGGCGCCGCCCCGAGGGCCCAAGGCGCCGCGCTGGCTGCGCTCCGGGCCCCGCGCCCCGCCGGATCCTACCCGGCGGAGGCGGTGTCGCCCGCCGCGCTCATCGAGGTGAACCTGCCCAGCCGGGCCAGGCTCAAGGAAACGAGCTACCTCTTGTGCCTGCCGGGCCCGGAGGACGTCGCGCGGCCCACGGTCATCCTGCTGCACGGGCCCGACGAGAGCTACCGCGTCTGGCGCGAGCGCTACGGGCACGAGCTGGTGGACCTGGCCAGGGACAACGGCGTGAACCTCGTCATGCCCGACGGGGACCCGCACGGCTGGTACCTGGACAGCCCCTTCAAGCGGGAGTCACGGCTCGAGAGCTACATCATGCGCGAGCTCATCCCCGACGCCGCGGGCAGGTTCCTGATGGATCCCGAACGGGTGGGGCTCCTGGGGGTCTCCATGGGCGGGCACGGGGCGCTGACTCTCGCCCTGAAGCATCCCGGCCGCTTCAGGTTCGCCGGATCGATCTCGGGCATCACCGTGCTGGAGAGCCACATCGGGGATCCGGCGGGCGGGCCGCCGTTGCGGGTCGAATCGGTCCTGGGCCCCTACCGCTCCCAGGGGAAACTCTGGCGCGACCACAGCGCCTACCACCTCGCCCGCCGCGACCCCGGCTCGCTCGCCGGGACGGCGCTCGCCCTCTCCGTGGGCGTGGCCGACCCCGTGGCCTTGGCCGAGAACCGCCAGTTCCACAGGCTCTTGAACGATCTCTCCGTCCCCCACTCCTACGGCGAGGAGCAGGGCGGCCTGCACGGCTGGGAATTCTGGTCCGGGGAGGTGCCCCTGAGGCTCGCGGAGGCCGCGGGGCGCCTGTAGGCGCCCGCGCGGACCATGTCAAGGCTCAGGCTCATAACGCCCTACTTCCGCAGGAGCCTCGCGCCCTTGTGCGTGGGGCTCGCGGCGCTCACCGCCTGCGACTTCGGGCAGATGTGGGTGCCGCTATTGGTGGGAGGCATCATAGACACGCTCGCCGGGGGCCACGCGGCCGCCTCCGGGATTGGCCGCCAGCTCTCCGTCATCGTCTGCCTGGCCGGGGGCGTGGCGGTGATGCGCTACTCCTGGCGGAACCTCATCTACGGGTTCTCGACCAGGCTGGAGAAGGAGCTTCGCGCCCGGCTCTACGCCCGCTTCGTGCAACTCCCGGTCACCTGGCACAACCGCAACTCCTCCGGGGACCTCATGGCGCTCGCCACGAACGACATCGAGTCGGTTCGCCTGGCGGTGGGCTTCGGGCTGGTGAGCCTGGTGGACTCGATCGTGCTGGGCACCGCGGCGGTCGTCTTCATGCTCTCGATCAGTCCCAGGCTCTGTCTGTGGGCCTTCATACCCCTCCCGCTCATCACGGTGCTCACCGCCATCTTCGGCAGGCGCATCTTCGACAGCTTCCTGGAAACCCAGAACCTCTTCGGCAATCTGACCGAGGCCGTGTGCGAGCACGTCTCCGGCTTCAAGGTCATCAGGGCCATGGCCCTGGAGGAGCTCGCGAAGGCGGAGATCGACCGCGAGGGCGTCCGCTACATGCGCCGCAACGTCCGGCTTTCCTTCGTGATGGGGCTCTTCTTCCCGTTCCTCAACCTCCTCACCAACCTCGCGGTGGCGCTCACCCTGTTCTTCGGCGGCCGCGCCGCCATCATGGGCGAGATCAGCCCCGGGGACTTCGTGGCGTTCCTGAGCTACCTGGGTCTGCTGGCCTGGCCGCTCATGGCCATGGGCCTCACCCTTGGGCTCATCCAGCAGGGTCTCGCGTCCCTGGCGCGGCTGTCCCGGGTGCTCCTCGCGGAGGAAAACCTGCCGCACCCCCCCGACCGCGACCCCCGGGCCGTGGGCCGGGCGGTCGGCATGGACGAGCGTTTCCTCAGCGCCGGCCATGCCGGGCCCCCGGGCCCCCCGTCCGCCACGGACGTCAGGGCCATGTCCGAGGAGTTCTCCCGGCTCAAGGTCTACGCGACCGAGCTGGCCTGGCTCGCGCCCTCCCCGGAAGGCGGGGCCGCGGCGATCTCGGGAGCGGGCACGGCGGCGACCTCGGGAACGGGCATGGCGGAGGGTTCAGGCGCGGCGGAAGGAATGCAGGCTGGAGCGGATCCCAACGGTCCCCCGGTCGCCGGGAAACGGCAAGCGGACTCGGACCGGACGCTCCGCGCCCCCGCCGATGCATTCACCGTGAAGGACGCCTGGGCGCTTTCCGAGGAAATCTCCAGGCTCGAGGATTCCGCCGCCAGGCTTTGCGGGCTCGCCGAGGCCAGGGAGGCCGACGCGCCCATGGAGGAAGCTGAATCCGCCGACGAGGCCCCTGCTGCCCCGGACAACGTGCGCCGGGCACCCCGAGACGTATTCTCCCTGGAGGACGCCAGGGGGCTTTCCCTGGAATTTTCCCGGCTCAAGGACTACGCCACGAGGCTCGCCGGGGTCATCGCGGCCCCGGACACTGAAGAGGGGGAAGCGGCGCTGGAGGAGGCCGAAGCCACGCTGGAGGGCGCGCTGGAAGCGGACACCTTCGCGATTCGAGACGCGGACGCCCTGGCGACAAGGGATGAGGCGGAAGCCCTGGCGGCAAGGGATGAGGCGGAGGCCCTGGCGGCAAGGGGTGAGGCGGAAACCATTGCGTCAAGGGATGAGGCGGAAGCCCTGGCGCCAAGGAAGGCGGAGCCCTTTGCCGCTGGCGAGGCCGGGCAGGACGCGAACACCCCGCAGTCCGCTCTGGTGACCCCAGGCAAGGAGCCCCTTGCGGCACGTGAAGCCGGGCAGGTCCCGGACACCCGGCATTCCGCTCGGGCGACCGCTGAAAAGCGGCGCGCCCATGTCGGCTTCACCCCCGGGGAGGCCCGGGCGCTCTCGCGCGAATTCTCCGGGCTCAAGGACTCCGCGGCCAGGCTGGCAAGGCTCGCCGAGGCCCAGGAAAGGGACGGGGCGCGGGCCGAGGCGGCGCTTGCGGACGCCCGAAGGCTCTCGGGAGCCTTCGCGGCCGCTTCCCGCATGGCCCGGAACGTGCCGGCGCCGCCGCCGTCGGTGCCCCGGCTGCTCAAGGGAGGCTTTTCCATAGCCTTCGAGCGCGTCTCCTACACCTATCCCGACCGCAAGGAAAAGGCGCTCTCCGGGTTCTCGGCCCAGCTGGACCCCCGCGGCTTCACGGCTCTCACCGGCCCCACGGGGAGCGGCAAGAGCACGCTGGCCTCGCTCCTGCCGGCGCTCCTGGAGCCGGACGAGGGCCGCATCCTCATAGACGGCCGCCCTTCCACCGAGTACCGCCTGGAGGATCTGAGATCGCTCTTCGGCCTGGTTCCGCAGGAGGGGCACATCTTCACCGGCACCCTCCTGGACAACATCCGCTTCGGGAGGCCCGGGGCTACGGAGGCCCAGGCCCTGGAGGCGGCGGAGGCGGCCGGGCTCCGCATGGATCCCCAGGTCTTCCCGGAAGGGCTCCTCACCCGCGTGGGCGAGAAGGGCATCACGCTCTCCGGCGGCCAGAGGCAGAGGGCCGCGCTCGCCCGCGCGCTCCTGGCGGATCCGCCCTACCTCATCCTGGACGACACCCTCTCGGCGGTGGACGCCAACATCGAGGAGGAGATCCTGAACACCCTGGTGCGAGTCCGCGAGGGCCGCGGCACGCTGGTCGTGAGCCACAGGGTCACGAGCCTCAAGCGCGCGGGCACCTTCCTGGTGCTGGAGAAGGGGGAGCTGACCGCGTCAGGTGACTTCCGGGAGCTCACCGAGAGGCCCGGTTACTTCAAGCGTATAGTGGATCTGGCATATCTGGGCGAACGCCTGGCCGATGCCGAGAAGGCGGCCGAGGAGGCCGCCCGGGAGGCGGAGGCGCACGGCGAGGACTTCCGTCCCGTGAACGGCGCCGGAGGCCGGGCGGACGGGGCATCCCCTCCTGGCCCGCCGAGGAGAGACGTCCCGGAGACGGCAGTCGAGGCCCCGCCGGAAGCTTCAGTCGTGGCCCCGCCGGAAGCCTCATGGGAGACCCCGCCGGGGCCACGCGCGGAGGGGGGACCCGCCGGGGCGAGCGACATGAAGGCCGGACCGGCCAAGGGCCGCAGGGAAGGCGGGGACGGATGAGCGCACGGGGACAGATGAGCACGGAGAACGGGCGCGAGGACGACTACCGACGCGTCACCAGCGGCGACCTGAAGCTCCTCTGGTCGCTGTGGCCGGTCACGAAGAGCTTCAGGCCTCTTCTGGCGCTGGGCGTCTTCATCATCGCTCTAGCCTCGCTACAGAGCATCATCCTGCCCTTCCTCACCAAGGTGGCCATAGACAGCTATATCCTGCCGCTCGCCTGGAAGATCACGGCCGCGTCCCCCTCGGAGGTGCCCGTCGGGATGCGCTCGCGGGTGCCGGACTCCGCCTTCGAGTACTCGGGCGCGCCCGGAGTGTACTTCCTGGGGCCCGACTCCATCGAGAGCATAGACGGCCGGGAGGAGAAGGCGCTCCGCGACGCGGGCTACCTGGCCCGGGACCGATACTACCTGAAGCGCGAGGGCGAGGGCTTTCCGGAAGCCGCGCTCTCCGAGCTTGCCGGACGGGCGGGGGCGCTGTGCGAAACCTACCCCGGCCTCGTGGCCGTCCCCGAGCGCAACCTGCCGCTCATTGACGGCGCGGCGCTCACGGTCCTGCGCGGGGCCGACCTCCGCGGCCTGAAGATCCTGGGCATCGCCTTCGGGCTCGTCATGGTCCTGGGCTACTTCTCCGATCTTGGCCAGAGGGTCATCCTGGAGACCGCCTCGCAGAAGCTGGGCCTGAACCTCCGCCGCAGGCTCCTGGACCACCTCTTCGGGCTCTCCCAGAGCTACTTCGACCGCCAGGAGGCCGGGCGGCTGACCTCCAGGCTGACCTCGGACATCAACAACATCAACCAGCTCATCAAGTCCACCTCGGCATCCTTCTTCAGCGACCTCCTGAGCCTCACCGGCGTGGCCGTGATCCTCTTCATGCTCTCGCCGCGGCTGGCGGCGGCTACCCTGCTCATGGCCCCGCTGGTGGCCGCCGTGTCCTGGTATTTCAGCCGCATCGCCCGTGACCAGCAGCGCGACATCCGCGGCAAGATTTCCGAAATCAACCAGTTCTTCGCCGAGACCCGGGCCGGAATGAACGTCATCAAGGCCTTCCGCCACGAGCGGGAGTCGGCGGAGTCCTTCGGGGCGCTCAACCACGCCAATTACATGGTGAGCTTCCGCCAGGTGCATGCCATGGCGATCTTCCTGCCGCTGGTGGATCTCATCGCCAACCTGGTGCTTGCCGTGGTACTGTGGTTCGGGGGGCTCATGGTGCTGGACAACTCCGTGAGCCTGGGGGTGCTCGCGGCCTTCATCGGCTACGCCAACCGCTTCTTCGCGCCCATCAAGGACATGGCCGAGAAGGTCAACACCTTCCAGTCGGCATTCGCGTCCCTGGAAAGACTCCACGCCATCTTCATGGCGGACGAGCGGACCGAGCCCGCCCGGCCCGCGCTGGCGCCGGCGAGCCCGGGCGGCCAGGTGAGCTTCCGCGGGGTCTCGCTCCGCTACTCGGAGGGCGGCCCCATGGTGCTGAACCGCCTGGATTTCGACGTAAGGCGGGGCGAGACCCTGGCCATCGTGGGGGAGACCGGGAGCGGCAAGTCCAGCGTCATAAGCCTCATGCTCCGCTTCTACGACCCGACCGACGGGGAGATCCTTTTCGACGGCCAGCCGCTCAGGCGCCTGGACCTGAAGGCCCACCGCAAGCGCATCGGCCTGGTCACCCAGGACGTCTACCTCTATTCAGGCACCGTCATGGACAACCTGAGGCTGGGGCGCACGGATCTCTCCGACGAGCGTGTCCGCGCCGCGGCCGAGCAGGTCGGGGCCGCGCGCTTCATCGAACGGCTCCCCGCCGGCTACGACGAGAAGCTGGGGAGCGAGGGCCGGAGCCTGTCCGCAGGCCAGCGTCAGCTCCTGGCCTGCGCCAGGGCGCTCATCGACGCGCCGGACCTGGTCATCCTGGACGAGGCCACGGCCTTCGTGGACTCGGAGTCCGAACTCCTCATCGCGGACGCCATGAACACCCTCTTCGAGGGCCGCACCTCGGTCATCATCGCCCACCGCCTCTCCACCGTGAAGCGGGCGAACCGCATCATCGCCCTCTCGCGGGGCAGGATAGTCGAGGAAGGGAGCCATGCGGAGCTCCTGGCCAGAAAGGGCGTCTACTACCGCCTGGCCCTCCTGCAGGGCCTGGGCTCACAGGAGGCCTCGAGATGAAGGACGAGGACGGCGGCCGCGGCGGGAAAAGGCCCCGCACTCCAGCCAAAAAGCGCCCCGCCGCCGAGGGGGACGCCCCCCCCCACGCGGAAACGGACGAACGTCAGGAAGACACGGGCTACCCCGAGGGCGTCGGCTACCCGGAAGCCCCGGGATACCCGGAAACTCCGGGATACCCGAAAACCCCGGGGTACCAGGATTACCCGGAAACCCCGGGGTGCCCGGAATACTCTGAAACCCCGGGGTGCCCGGAATACTCTGAAACCCTGGGATACACGGAATATCAGAAACATAAGGAATACCCGGGATACGCGGAAACCCCGGCCCGCCAGAAGGCCTTTGACAGGATGGAAACTCCGGCCTGCCGGAAGGCCCCTGACAG
The DNA here is from genome assembly GCA_031263485.1 of Deltaproteobacteria bacterium. GTDB lineage: Bacteria > Desulfobacterota > Desulfarculia > Adiutricales > Adiutricaceae > JAIRZX01. The sequence continues at coordinate 49,982 of JAISFS010000183.1, forward strand.
GACGGAAACTCCGGCCCGCCCGAAGGCCCCTGGCAGGACGGGAAACTCGCGCCGCCCCGAGGGCGGGGACTGCCCGAAAGCCCCCGAATTCCCGGTACGCGCGGAAAACGTGGCTGAAAGGGGAATCCACGCGCATCGGGCCGGCCACGGGGGACTGGCCGCCCCTGCGGAACGGACCGGCACCGTAAGACGGCTTGCCGCCACAATAACCTCCTGTCCAGGATTCCCTGAGGGCGCAAAGGCTCCCGATGGTAGAAGCGGAACGGGACTCGTAGGAAATGGCCACGGCACCCTGGCAGGTGCCTCACCTGCGGAAGACGACACGGCAACGTTCAAAGCCCCCCATCAGCGGGCTAGTGGCTCCAAGGCGACGTCCCCCGTAAGCGGCGAGGCCCCGCACCCCGGCGTCATGATTCCGCCACGAACCTCTTTCGGCTTCCCGCAAGGAGTACCGGACCGCCGCGACATGTCCGTACAGGCGAGGATCGGGGCGCCTGAAGGGATCCCCGGCCAAGTGAGGTTCGGTCGCCGGGAAAGTTTCCCCGGCCAAGCGAAATTCGAACCACGTGAAGAGTTACCGGGCCAGGCAGGATTCCCGCGCAAGGGCGATTCCATCGGCAAGGGAGGATTTCCCGGGCCCGGCACGCGGAGACCCAAGAGAGGTTACGACCACGACGGCAATCTCAAATACTTCTATTCCGGCGGAGACAGCGACTACGGCCTCCCAGGGATCCTGCCCGACCCCGCCGCCCTGTATCCCCGCCGCCCGAAGGAACAGACGCTGCAGATAGGCAGGCTGGGCTTACCAATCATTCCCGACAGCTGGCTGACCGAGAAGCCTGAAAAAGCCCCCAGAGGCAAGGACAGGGCGCCCAAGATCCCCAGGAGCCTGGGAACGGAGCTGGAATACCTGAAGCGGGAAGGCTTCCTGCACTTTCTGGCCCGCAACCGGCGGCTGTTCAGGAAATTCTCCGAGATAATCGGCACCCAGTACGCGGGCAAGGTGGAGGCCTGCGGCAAGCAGCTGGGGATGCTCTATGTCCGCGTCGACTCGCCTCACCTGGCGGAGCGATGCCATTACATGAAGAAGGAGTGGATGAAGATCCTTAACATCGAGATGGGCGAGGAGGTCGTGACGGACATGTTCTTCAGGGTGCTCCAGCCCGGCGACCCGTACCCGGAGCTGAAGAACTCCGGCCCGCCGTCCCCGAAGGGCGACGACGAGGACGACTACCGCAACGACCGGTAGAGAGCGCACGGAAGAGACGGAAAGGGTCAAAGAGAGTCGGAAAGCTGGCGGCGGCACCGTGTGCCCTGCCCCGCCAAGCATGGCGCCGGAACATCGCCGGATCGCGAGCGCGTCGCCGGAACGCCGGCTCATCAGCCGGCGTCCGCCTCGCGAGGCATGATTGGCGAAACGAGGACGCGATGCGTCAGGTTACATGACGCAGACCGACTCCGCCGAAATATGCCTGCGCAAGCGCCGCCGCACGCCTTCGGATCCGGACCCAGATGCGTCGGAGACGGGCGAATCGGAAACTGCCCGCCCTTCTTGCTCCGCTGGTTCCGTAAGGACCAACCCGGAATTCCTTGACGGACTGCCGTGATATCGTCCGCCATCGCGTTTGGCCCCTCCATCGGCGACCGCTCAAGGAATCGGGAAGTGCGACCGCTCAAGGAATTGGAAAGGTGGATTCGACGCCGGCCCGAATGCGGACGTGACATCTTCGGAATTCAAGTCAGGCGGTCCGGCTTCGCATGCCTTTCTGAAAGGCCCAGCAAGATTTCCTGACTTCCATCGGACAGGCAATCAGGCCTATGGAAAGGGACTCCCTCTTTACATTAAGACAACAAAGCGGTCGCATTTTCAGACGAGTGACGCGTGACGCGTGACCCAAGAACCGTCCAAAACCGGATTTCAGCGAGAATTCGCGAATCAGTCGAGGGCATGTCGACCGCGCAGGGACGACGAAGGTTTTCCCGATCCGTCGCCCTACCGAGTCGCAGGACTACAGATCCTAAACCAGGTGCCGCAGCCGGTCATGCTGACCAGGCAATCGTTTCGATGGCAGATCCAGGCGGGATATCGGCTGCCTTGAGCCGTCCGATTTCATGGGCGTTCCGGCCGTCCAGACGCGCCGGACTTATACCCAAAATCGCCGGACTTATGCGATGAACCAGGAGCCCGCCTTAAACAACCCGGCCCCCTCAAAAAACGCCCCGCCCCGCTGAAGGACGGAGGGCCGAGGAGGCCGATCCGAAGGTACCTTGCCTCGCAACCGCACCCGCGACCGCGCCGGATCCTTTGTCCGGAAGAGCGGGCCCCGGCGGGAAATTCCGCGCCCTGCGCCGCGGACGCTTTCCCCCGATACCGCACCCGAAGCGCGGCGAAGGCCGCAGGACCGGCGGCGGAGGGCAACCCAGCGCGACTGCGGTTAATGGCTCACCAGGCGGATGGGCCTCTCCCCGACGTGGACGGTGCTAGCCGACGTCCAGTCGGCCCCCCCGGACGCCTGTCCCTAGAAATATAGACCGCCGGCCGCAGATACCCATGAGGGCCCGGACCAGGCCGCGTAGCGTCCTGCGGTTCCGGCGCCACCGTCAGGACGCGCAGAGGTTGCAGGAATCGGAGTCGCAGGTGAGGAGCGGGCTCTCGGCCGGTCCCCCGTCCTTCCAGAAGGGGGACAGCGCCCTGAGCTTATCGACTATTGGCGGGAACTTCTCCAGCGCGAAGTCCACCTCGTCCTCGGTGTTGTAGGTGCATAGCGAGAGCCGGATCGAGCCGTGCGCCGCGGTGAAGGGTACGCCCATGGCCCTGAGCACGTGAGAAGGCTCGAGCGATCCGGAGGTGCAGGCGGACCCCGACGAGGCGCAGATGCCGAAGTGCGAGAGGTGGAAGAGGATCGACTCGCCCTCGATGTACTCGAAACTGATGTTGGTGGTGTTGGGGAGGCGGTGCTCCCGGTCGCCGTTCACCATGGAGTAGGGAACCTTCAGGAGTCCCTCCTCCAGCCGGTCGCGCATGGCCTTCACCCGGGAGTTCTCCTCCGGGAGCCGCTTCTGGGCAAGCTCGGCGGCCTTGCCCAGGCCGACTATGTACGGGACGTTCTCGGTGCCGCCGCGGCGCCCGCGCTCCTGGTGGCCGCCGACCATGAAGGGCTGGAACTTGAGCCCCCTCCTGACGTACAGGGCGGCTATGCCCTTGGGGGCGTGGAGCTTGTGACCGGAAAGGGAGAGCATGTCGATCTTGGTCTCGGAGAGCGTCATGGGGATCTTGCCCACGGCCTGGACGGCATCGGTGTGGAAGACCACTCCTCGCTCGCGGCACATCTCGGCTATCTCCAGGACCGGGAAGATCACCCCCGTCTCGTTGTTGGCCCAGTGGATGCTTACCAGGGCGGTCTCGGGGGTCACGGACCTTTGGAGCTCCTCCATGTCCAGCCGACCCTGGCGGTCCACCCCCACCTCTGTCACGGAGTAGCCCAGGCGGCGGAGAAGGGAGACGTTGTTGACGATGGCGGAATGCTCCACCCGGCTGGTCACCAGGTGCCTGCGGTCGGGCTGGGTGCGCAGGGCGGCCCATATCGCCGCGTTGTCGCTCTCGGTCCCGCAGGACGTGTAAACCACCTCCTCGGGGTCGCAGCCCAACAGATCCGCCAGACGCTGGCGGGCCAGCCGGATATGGGCGGCCACGTCGCCCCCCTTGTGGTGCATGCTTGAGGGGTTCCCGTAAAAGTCCTTGAAGAACGGCTCCATGGCCTCGAAGACCTCGGGATCCACCTGTGTCGTGGCGTTATTGTCAAAATATATTGTTTTCATCTTTGAAATCTGCTACCCTCCTCTGGTATAGGGCATATCTGGACCCTGGCGCCGGACGACATCTGTCCCCCCGATGCCCGCAACTGGAAAGCAACGGCTCGGGGCGGGGTTCCGGCTGGAGGACCCACTCCAGTCCGAACTGTCAAAAAATCAGGATTTCCCTGCGGGGCCTGAGGCCTCAGCAGGGGCTCTTCAGCAAGGCGGAGCTGGCTGCCGCTACGGACGGGCAACGACTGATGGCGGCGGGACGCGCCGCCCCGGCTCGGGACGGGACAGGCCGAGGAGGCGGGGGGAGACAGCTCCACGCAGGCCGCCCCGGTGCGGGCGAAAAAACCGGTGCCGCGCGGGGGCGGCGAGGGCTGACCCCCGAAGGGGGAAGGTCCGGGAAGGGCCCTCCCCATTCGGGGGGACCGTACTCAGCCGCGGTATTCCCTGACGACGATGTCCTTGTCGACCAGGGCCCTGAGGCGCTCCGTCACGAAGTCCGCCAGCGTGGCCTTGGAGGCGGGGCATGACGCGCAGGCGCCCTTAAGGGTCACCAGCACCTCGTGTCCGTCCACGTCTATGAGCTCGATGTCGCCGCCGTCGCGCATGAGCGCGGGGGCTATCTCGGTGGAGATGGCTTCCTCGATGAGCTTGATGCGCTTGAGCGCGGTCATCCTGGAGGGCTTCTGGGCCTCGGGCTCAGTGCGTGACTGCTGGTGGAGGATGTGATCCAGGAGCGCCTCCAGCTTGGGCTTGCACTGGCCGCAGCCGCCGCCCGCCTTGGTGAACTGGGTTATCTCCTCCACGGTAGTGAGGCGGTTCACCTTCACCACCTTCTCGATTTCCGTGTCGGTCACTCCGAAGCACTTGCACACGAGCTCCCCCTGCGCGCTCTTCACGGGCACGCCGCGGTAGTTCGCGACCGCCGCCTCCAGGGCCTCCTGGCCCATAACGGAGCAGTGCATCTTCTCGCGGGGCAGGCCGCCCAGGTACTCGGCTATATCCTGGTTGGTGATGGAAAGGGCCTCGTCCAGGGTCTTGCCCTTGATCATCTCCGTGAGCGCCGAGGAGGAAGCGATGGCGCTCGCGCAGCCGAAGGTCTGGAACTTGGCGTCCTCGATGAGGTCCTTGTCCTTGTCTACCTGGATGGTGAGTCTCAGGGCGTCCCCGCAAGAAAGCGATCCCACCTGGCCTTCCCCGTCAATGCGGGGCACGACGCCGACGTTGCGGGGGTTCTCGAAGTGGTCCATTACTCTATCGGTGTATTCCCACATTTTAGACAGCCTCTCTTGACGGCCGGCCCCGGGGAGCGGTGGGGCCCGGGCCGCCTCACCCGAGGCGCCCCGGCGGGCATTGGGCCGCCACATTATAGCGCCCGGGCCGGACGCTGGCAAATATGATTCGGGCCCTGCGCGGTGCTCGCGGTCTCGCCGAAGCCCGCCTCACAGCGGACGCCGGGCTTTCTGGAGAGCCCGAACGGCCCCGGGCATCCCCCGTGAACGGCCCCGTTAACGGCCCCGGGAACCGGGCGTCCCGGGAAGTGCTCCGCGTCCCTACCGGGACGCCGAAGGCGATGCCTTATATGGTGCGGCGAGGCGATGCCTTAAGGGGGGCGAAGGCGAAAACCGGAGCAGGGTAGAGTGTCCGCCCCATTAAAAGTAATCACGCGCGGAGGCGCGGTCAAGGGCAAGCGGCTCGGCGCTGGGGTATCTGACCACGCGAGCCTTGGATGCAAGGGACTGAAAAGCTAAATCATGAACGGTGTTCCATGTCCTTCGTCTACGCTACCCGCAAACCCGCGCAAAGCGAAAGGCAAAGCCTCCCGCGCCACACGAGCATTGCCGCGAAGGGCGAGGGTACCCTGTCGCCGCCAGGGGACTGTCCAACGAATCTGCGAACATGCGGAGGTCGGAACGTGGAAGTCGGAAGTCGGAGAGCATTAAGATGGAAGGAACGCGCGGAAGTTGCGGTAGTTGATGATCTGGCGGATCACCCTGAAGCGCGGAATGCGCGGACCGGGCGATCCGCGCCGGTCGGGCGATCCGCGCCGGTCAGGAGTATCGAGATGGTCGGGCGGTTCGCGCGAATCAGGAGGAGAGCGCCTGTGGCTGGAATCACGGAGAACAGGAGGAACGCGCCGATCGCGCGGAGCAGCCGAATCTTGAGCGCGCCGGACTTCCGGCGCAAAAGGATTCCCGAAATCAAGAGGCCGGGGAACCATCAGGCACAGTCCCTTCGGCCGCAGGTCCTCCGGCCAACGCCCAGGCGGAACCTCCGGATTCTCTGGCGGTCTCCTCCGGAATCCTCTAGATCTTCCTGGGGGGAGCGTAGACCGCGGAGGGCTCGGTCGCCGCGCAATCGGAATCCGCAGGGGCCAGCGGCGGCTGTCGCAGGACAGGAGTCGAAGGCGCACGGCGGGGAGCGGGGAGCCTGTCGCCCGGCCCGGAGAGCGGCCTCAAGGCAGGCAACATCGGCTCTGAGCGGGCCGAGGGAGGCATGGCCCTGGCGAACAGCCTCACCCAGCCGCCAGGCCTGCGCCGGACGGGGAAGCCGGCCGATTCCCTCTGGCCAGGCACTGCAGGAACCTGCCGGATCAACGGGAGCCTGGCACGCGGGAGCCTCAGCAGGGCGGTGCCGGCTGAACGACCGGCAGGGAAGCCGGGGGTTTCCCTGCCCGCCGGGGATCGTGGCTCCGCGCGGCTGGCCAATGAGGCATCCAGTGGCCGCAGAATCGGCGTGTAGCCCGGCCGCCTGCGGCTGGGCACCGGGCAGAACGCCCTAGTCCTGGGGGCGGGGGCCGAGGGCCCTTCGCGTTCGACCACGGCCCAGATGGGCCTTTCCGCAGGAAGGTTGCCCGGGGTAACGGGCGAGGCGCCCGGGCCGTCGGGGCTGGATATGGGCCGACACCCTCTGTCAGTCATCGTCTCCATCTCGCAAGACCTCCTCGGGAAGGCCCGGAAGGCGATCGCCTCGGGCACTGTGGACGTGTTTCGGTAGCCGGTCCCATTATAACCTCTTTCGCGGGGTTTCTGAACCGGTTCGGAACACGGCGGTGGCACAGACCGCTCCGGGGAAGATACCTGGAGAGCATGTCCGGAGCGACAGAATATGGGCAAGAGGGGCGGTTGGCGACCGGAAGCGGGAAGCTGGAATCGGCAGGGGGATATGGGCAAGGCGAGGCCGTAGGCCATAGCCTCGCAGACAAGGAAAAAACGCCCATCGAAGCAACGGTCAAGGTGGGCATGCGCATGGTGCGATCAGGGAGCAACGGGTGTCAGGTGCCGGACGGCCGCCTGCATCCATCCGCCTGAGCCACAGGACTCTTGCGGCAAGGGGGCTGACAGCGGCGAGCGTGAAGCCGCCCTCCCCCTGCGCCCGGGGGTTTGCCAGGTCGGCCCGGAAACGGGCCCTGAAGGCGTCCTGGATGCCACAGGGGCCGCAAGGGGAACAGGGATGGCTTCCCCTCCAAAGTGACGACATGGCCAGGGAATGCTCATGTGCCAGGCGGCCAGGCGACCGCAGGTTTGACCGCTCGCACACTCCGCGTCCGATGTCGTGCGAAGGACGCGAGGCCGGGAGAGGCGAGGAATCACGAAAGGACGCGAGGCCGGGCAAAGGGGCTGTGTCACCGGGCAAGGCGAGGAATGACAGAAGGACGGGAAGCCAGGCGCGGCGGTCGGCCGTTGAGGCCAGGGTCGCCGCGAAAGGGATTAGAGACGCGGCGCCTTGCCCGCCAGTCCATGAAGAGTGTGGACAGTGGCAGTACGCTGCGCAAGGAAAACCGATCGGAATTGCCGCGCTGCGATCGCCGGCGCATCAGGTCCTGTGCCGGGCAGGACGATGCCCCCTGACGGCGCGCGAATGGGCCGCTGGAGGAAACGCCAAATCGTTCCGGAAGCGAAACTTACCGGCAATCCTTGAAGAGTAAGGGATAGAGCACTAAATTCCTGCCATGCCGAAACTAAGGAAACCAGATACCTGACAACTGCCGTCATGGAAACCTCATGCGGAATATAGGAAAGGTAACATGTTCCAAAATAAAATTTTATGAAATTTCAAGAAGAAAAATAATTAAATTTTTGCACCGGATATTTCCCTGGACAGCAAAACGCGTGAAGTCGACCGACCGAAAATCCGGGCCAGTGCGGATCATCTTGAGTGCATATGAGCAACGGTTAGTCCCGACGTTAACGACATTACATAAAATACGCTCAATTATGCCCAATGACCGGCAAAGATACGGAACAGCACCGCAAGAAAATATCAGATGTCCTTAAGAGAGGATCATAAGGAACTTTTGAAGATCATTCAGAGCGATCGAACTCCCAATGGATCTCAAATGATACGCTGGTACGGCTCCTATTACAAAAAAAATTATCGGGACGCTCAAGGGACAATCGAGCGATAATCAGCGATCGTGGAGGATAGATATAAGGAAATGAGATAATCTTGGGAGGCTTTGCAGCTTATCTCCGTCTCATTGGGACGATTCAGGAACAAATGCGTAAGATTTTCTGAACATTGCGGCGCACTTCAGCGACAGAAAGGCGCGCCTGGCCCTCTTCCGGGCCGCTAGGGCCACCTTGCGCGGAGGAACCCGATGGCTCCGCGGCGTCTCCCGCGAAGCGCGAGAGACGAGTCAGCCGGACCGGGAGCGGCTATGAAGGAATGCGAAAAATCGCTTTCATTTCCCTCGCCGTCGATGTAACATTCGCGCGTACTGAAAAAGGCCCCGCAGGGTGCGCCAGACGCGCCCTGCGGAGCCTCTCCCGTCGCGGTCTGGCATCATTCATCGGCCCGCGGCCCTCGTGCCCCGTCAGCCGCGGCCAGTCTCCGACTGTCCGGAGCCGCCCACGAGGTGGTCCTTCAAGGCGGAAAGTATCTTGTTGCGCGTGCCCGGCTGGTACTTGCCGTTCAGGAGAATCACGAAGGAAAGCGGCTCGTCCGGCCTCCCCGGCCTCTCGATGTAGCCGGCCAGGGTCTGGATGTCCGTCATGGTGCCCGTCTTGTAAAACACTGTCCCCCCGGGGTCGCTCTTGATTATCGTCCTTGCCGGCTCCATCACGCGCAACACTTCTGCCATCTGGCGCGCGGTCAGGCGGTTGTTGCGGGAAAGCCCGCTCCCCTCCACGAGTTCGAGTTGCGGAAGCCTGTATAGGCTAAGGAAATCCATGACCGCCCTGCGGCCCTTCTCAAAGTCCCCGGGGGGCCCGTACTTCTCGGCGCCCATGGTCAGGAATATCTGGTTGGTCATGAAATTGTTCGAGTGTTCCAGCAGCAGGGTTAACATTTCCTGCAGGGTCTGCGTAGAGCTGTGCTCGTAGACAAGGCGCGCGTCTGCCGGAACTATGCCTCCCACTCCGATGCCGCCCGTGACCTCGACGCCGCGCCTCAAAAGCAGCTCGCGCATCAGCTCGGCGCCGTTGGTCTCTGCCGTGCGCGGGCTCTCGGAAATGTTCAGGTACACCTCACCCGACTTCTGCCCCGCCTTCTTGCCTTTTGGCCTTGTCTTCTCGGCGATGTCGAGCACGGTCGGGGTAAGCGGGGTGCATTCATTTAATTCAACCACGCCGGCTTTCCTGTCGATAAGATAGCTGACGGTGTTGAAGTTCACTCCGAAGGCGCTGTTGAAGGCGTCGTAAGGGTTTCGGGTAAACGACACCCCGTCGCCGACCACGCCCTCCTCGAAGTACGAGTCGTCCACACGGATGTCCCTCACGCGGGCAAGCCCGCGCGCGTTAAGCTGATCGGCCACGTGGCACAGCTCTTCCGAGACGAGGTACGGGTCGCCGTAGCCCTTGATCCAGAGATCGCCGTTCCCGTCGAGGTAGAAACCCGTGCGGAAGCGGTAACCCGGACCGAGGGACGAGAGCGCGGCCGCCGACGTCACGAGCTTCAGGATCGAGGCCGGGACGTAGTCCGTATCAGGGTTGAGCGAGAAGAGCTCGCTCGGCTCCCCCTGCGCCGCGTGATGATCAACCACGAGCACCGCGCCCGATCCCGCCAGGGCCTTCACGTTGTCGGGCCACGGGAGCGACTCTGGGGCCGGTCCGCGCGCCTTCGCGGCCCGCTTGCGGGGCTTGGAGGAGCGGGACTTCGCGGCCCTCTTCGGCTTCTTCTTGCCGGAGGACGACTTCCGGGCCTGCGCCACGAGCGTAACCCCGGAGCCGCCATCCGCCTTCAACGTCTGTCCGTCTGTCAGGGTGGCCTTTATCGAAGAGGCGGCGTCCGCCTGGGGCGCGCCGGGCGCCGCCGCGCCCAGCGCGAGAGCCAGGATCGCGACCGCCAGGAGTCTGGCATGGCTTACATACTTAGTGCGCTTCGTCGTCATCGTCTGGCCTTTCAGCCTTCGGGCCTCAGGTTAGCGGGAACCGCGGTCGCCTGCGCCGTCCTTCTGGCGATGCTTGCGGGCTGCGCCGTTCAGCCCGCGCGGTCGGGAAAGTCGTACGTGATAAACGGCAAGAGATACCACATACTCGCCACGTCGGACGGCTACAAGGAGAAGGGACTGGCCTCCTGGTACGGCGAGCCGTTCCACGGAAGGAAGACCGCAAGCGGCGAGGTGTACGACATGAACGAGATCACCGCCGCCCACAAGACCCTCCCGCTCCACACCTGGGTGGAGGTGGTGAACACCGAGACCCGGCAGTCGATCCTTTTGAGGATAAACGACCGCGGCCCCTTCATAGACGGCAGGATAATCGATCTCTCCAAGGAGGCGGCCAAGAAGCTGGGGGTCTACCGGCCCGGAACAGCGAAGGTCGTGGTTCAGGCCCTGCCCAAGGCCCATCAGAAGCGACTAAACGAAAAGCGCCTGAGGGCCAAGAAATCCAGGGAGGCCACCGCGTCAAGATGATGCCCCGTCGGCACCTCCGCTTGCCTTAAAGAAGCAGCATTAGGCACCTTTGAAAAAATCATTACGCTTATATATCACAAGTCGGGATATTTTCGCAAATCCTCGTAGGGCCCTCCGATCGGCGCACCCCCGCCGGTCGGAGGGCGCTTTTTTCCGTGCCTCGGAAACGCCTGCGATCCACCCTCCCCTTCCCTCGGCCAAATCGCTCCCTTCTTCAACGCGTGACCACGGCCTGGCAACCTCGCCGGGTTTCACTGTCAATTTTCCCTTGCCCAAGTGCCACCGGCTCGCCGCCTATCCTCTCACTTCACCCGCCTGTTCCAAGTTAAGATCATCCCCATGCCTTCACGCCTTCCATCCCTCAACCCAGATGCGCCTTGCTTCAGCTCCTCATCACCCTTGCCATCCTGACCGCCATCTCGCCTTTTTGACTGGTTTTCCGTCTGTCCTGACCGGCATCCGCCATGCCTTCACCGAAATCCGCCATGTCCTGACCGAAATCCACCACGCCTTCACCGAAAATCCGCCCTACCCTGACAGAAGTCCCGGCTGCCCTGACCGAAATCCCCGCCTGTCCTGACCGAAATCCCCCCCTGCCCTCACCGACATACGGCCTGCAAGACTCTCGTTTTGCCGCCCTCCCCGTGACCTTTCGCCTCTCAGCGGTAGTCTCCCGTTCCACCGCCGGGTTCACCTGAGTCGCCCGCCCTCCCCGTCCACCGGTCCGGAACAAATTCACGGTCAGGCCTCCCTCCGTCTCGCACGGAAATCCGCTTCCGCCTTCTGGGCCGTTATCCATTACCCTGTCCCCCCAACACTCCCCGCCCCGCAACACGGAAAGCCGCCTCGGCTCCAGCATAGGAGGCCGAATTGCCATCTCCCAACTCGTTTCCCATCTCCCCCCGTCAGCTCCCATGGCTTCAAACAGTCTGTGCTCCCCTCCCCCACAAGGGACGGACTGGTCGCCGGCTCTCCGGCGGGCCTGCTGACGGTTCACCGCGCCGCGATTATCGAGGCCCTTGTGCGCCACGGGCCGCTTGCTTCTGAGCCGCCCCGGAAGCAAAGGCGAACGCTCTCCTCCACCTTGCGGGAGACGATTCTTTCTCGTCGAGCTCCCTCAAACCGGACATAGGCCAGCGAAAGTGCCTTTGGCGTCCATAAGGCGGACAGACGGTTCTCGTCACCAGATGTACGGAAGTCTCGATACGGTACGCGCACACGGCCGGGTACAACGGGTCGCGTGCCGCCGCGCGTTTCCTCTCACGGAACCCCGGCTCCGGCACCCACCGAGACTCCTGAGGACGCCAAACGATGTTTTATGCGGCTATAAGGGCCCAGCGTGGTAAAATCTACTCGTCTATGACACAGAAGCCAGGTGGGGGAAAGGGCGCGCCGAGGCCGGGAAGCCAGGCCGGGCCGGAGGGCGCCTTGTGGCCCGACCCGCGCCCTGCGGGCGGGGGAGGAACGCATGCCCACGAGACACCCTGCGGAGGAGCTCTGCCGGATGGCGACGGAAGGATCCCTTCCCGAGGCCTTCGACGGCTGGGGGGCGCGCGGCCCTGACGGGGACACCGTGGCCCACGCCGCCGCCCGGGCAGGCAGGCTCCCGATGGGCTTTACTGAGTGGGGGCTCTCGGACCGCAGGGGCAGGACGGTCGCCCACGCGGCGTTGGCCCGTGGGCCTTTGCCCGAAGGCTTTTCCGAGTGGAGCCTCGCGGACGCCCGCGGCGTCACCGTTGCCCACGATGCCGCCCGGGCCGGCAGGCTTCCTGAGGGTTTCAGCGGGTGGGCGCTGGCGGACCGCCAAGGGCGCACCGTGGCCCACGCCGCGGCGCTGTGGGGAGGGTTGCCGGAAGGTTTCGAGCTGTGGGATCTGGCCGACGACGAGGGGTGGACCGTGGCGCACGCGGCCGCATTGGCCGGCAGTCTCCCCCCGGACTTCTCCCGCTGGTCGCTGTCCGAACCGGAGGGGCGCACGGTCGCCCACGTAGCGGCCTGCCGGGGCAGGCTCCCCGATGGCTTCCGGGAATGGGCGCTCGCGGACGCGGAGGGACGCACGGTGGCCCACGAGGCCGCCAGACGGGGCCTTCTGCCAGAATGCTTCGAGGACTGGGATCTGGCTGACGGCCAGGGCCGTTCGGTCGCGCTGGAAGCCGCCGAGGCGGGCATGCCTCCGCACGGCTTCTATCTGAGGGAGCCGGACTCCGCAAAGGCTCACGATGAAGCGGCGGCTGCCAACGCTCCCGGACGGAGCGTCGTCGCCGCCGCCCCGGCATCGGAGCCCGGAGGCAAGAGCGTCCTCTCACGGGAATCTGAGCCCGGCGGCAGGGCAGGATCCTCCAGGAACCAGGCCACCGGCGGCAGGGACCCGGAAGGGGCGATTGAGCTTGGACACGCCCGGAAGGGAGCTGCCGCCCAAGGCGAGGCTTTCGAAGACGGCATCCCCGGCGCGAACGCGGTCACCGGCGTGGAAGGGCTCCCGGCGGCGGAGCTCGTGCGGCTTGCCTCGGAAGGCACCCTTCCTCAGGGCTTCACGCGCTGGGAGGCCGCTGACCACGACGGGCGCACCGCGGCTCACGCCGCGGCCTGGAACGGACGCCTGCCGCCGGATTTCCACCGCTGGGACATAGCCGACCGGGACGGCAGGACGGTCGCCCACGTCGCGGCCTACCGGGGCCATCTTCCGCCCGACTTCAGGGGTTGGGTCATCTCGGACGCCAAGGGTCGCACCGTGGCTCATGAGGCGGCCTGCTGGGGCGGACTCCCCGAAACCTTCTCGGCCTGGGGGCTTTCCGACGGGTTGGGACGCACCGTCGCCCACACCGCCGCCGAGGCCGGGCGGCTCCCCCGCGACTTCTCGCGCTGGGAGCTTGCGGATCGCGAGGGTCGAACAGTCGCCCACGCAGCCGCCGAGTCCGGGCGGATCCCCTGCGGCTTCTCGCGCTGGGAGCTCGCGGACCCCTTCGGCCGCACGGTAGCCCACGCCGCGGCACGCCGCGGGCGGCTTCCAGCGGACTTCGGAAGCTGGGAACTGGCCGATCATGCGGGTCGTACCGTAGCACACGAGGCGGCCCGGCGCGGGCGACTACCCGCAAGCTTCGATCGCTGGGAGCTGGCGGACGGTTCGGGACGCACCGTGGCACACGAGGCCATGGCCGCCGGCACCTTGCCCAAGGACTTTTCCCGCTGGGAACTCTCGGACTCCAAGGGCAGGACGGTCGCCCACGACGCCGCCCACGCCGGCAGGCTCCCCCGGGACTTCCGGGGCTGGGATCTGGCCGACAGGACGGGGCGTACAGTCGCCCACGAGGCGGCGCTGGCAGGGCGGTTGCCGCCGGGGCTGGATCTCTGGGCCCTCGCGGACAAGGACGGCTGGACGGTCGCACACGCAGCCGCCGCTCGCAACCGGCTCCCGCAGGGTTTCGATGCCTGGAGCCTCGCCGACCGGACCGGCCGCACGGTTGCCCACGCGGCGGCGGCGGCGGGACCTCTCCCCGCGGGTTTCGACGCCTGGGAGCTCGCGGACTCGGAAGGACGTACGGTAGCCCACGTGGCTGCCGAACACGGCCGTCTCCCCGAAGGCTTCGCGAGGCTGGAACTTGCCGACCGGCGCGGCAGGACCGTGGCCCAGACTGCCTGGGAGTTCGGGCGCGCCCGACGCAGGAAACGCTGACGGCGACCGGGCCAGGTCGGGAACAGGGCCCTCGCCTGGAAAGGAGCGGTGATTCGGAAAGATCTAGCATTTACCTACTGACAAGCGGCTGGGCTCTACAGACAACTTTTCGCTTGAAGGGGGGACGATGCATTCTCCTCTCTAGTCGGACAAGAACCCAGAGGCGATGTAGATTTGGAGAGGCGGGAAGTGGTGGTGGGAAGGGTGCATTGTGAGGATCGGGATGGGGGCGGAGGACAAGAAGATATGGTGAGCCGGGGGTAAGGGGGGGCCGAAAGGGCATGGATGACGCCGCCATAATTAAGTCGGCGCGGGATTCATGATGAAGAGCCGGATGGGGAGGCGGAGTTACTGTCAGGGGAGTTGGGCAGTCATGCTCAATAACTGGTACGATTTCTTAACATTCAGCCTTCCTGAGGCCGATGATCAGGCACGTTGCCCGGCCCGGGTCATCGTTCAGACTCATATGGCTATAGACATGAAGGGTGCTAGACCCTAATCCAAATCAAAAGTTTGTAGGCATGGTTTTGTGTCATGTCTTGACAGCGAAACATGGGCTAGCGGGCCGATTTTCACCCTGTAGCCGCCATGTTCATGGGGAACTCAGGGTTGTTTAGCCCCCGTCATGTCTATAGCCAGGCAGACTTATTACGGTTCCGTCTTATATCAAACGGTTAGGGATGATGACTAAAATGATATTGACAAATTTGAACCGGATTTAGTATAATAATGATGTTAATATGTCCTAGTTTAGACAATTCTGAAATTATGGGTTTGCTTTCCATGCCTGTCAGTGTCTGTTCCCTTTATGGATTCCAGATACTTTTTCTCTGTTTCGGTTATCTTTACTGTTTTCTGAATCATCCTCGACTGTTCTGTTGACGGTCGCTCCTTGCCGAGGTCAGCGAAATGACAAAAGAAACCAAACGTGACCTTGCGAAGGAAGCGGATGAGGACATTTCTCAGGGAGATGAACTCAAACCTCTACTGGTAGGTTCTACGATATTTGAAGACTTCATCACGGAAGAAGCGCCCTTAGTGGATAAAACCCGTCTGATCTTCAACTTGATCAAGCGTTATGAGCGTCCGTATTTTCTGGCCAGGCCCAGAAGATTCGGCAAGACATTTCTGCTAGATACGTTTCATGACATTTTCATGGGCAAACGGAAAAACTTCGCCAATCTCGATATTGGTAAATTATACCCCAAGGAGAAATGGGAATCTTTTCTGGTAATCCGCATAGACATGAGCTCTTTTGGCGCTGAGGAATATATCGATGGCGTTGGTTTCTCGACTGTGCTGATTTCGTATCTGGAAGACTTAGCAGCTGATTTCGGCATCAAACTAAACAGGACGAACATAGGAAATGTTATTTCTTCTTTTATTTCCAGGCTTACGAGGGAACACGGCCAGTTCGGTTTGCTTAAAGGCAACGAAAAGGACGTTGTGAATCGGAAAAACGTTGTTCTCCTCATCGACGAATACGATGATCCTTTGTTGAGCAATATCAATAACCAGGAAAAATCAGAAGAGATACGCCTTGTTCTTCGCAGATTTTATTCTGCAATAAAATCTAATATCAAGAAGTTACGTTTCGTTTTTATAACCGGTATCACTAAATTTCGACAGCTATCGTTGTTTTCATCCTTGAATACAATCAAGGATATTTCATTCGATAAGGATTTTTCGACCATCTGCGGCTTTACTGAGGATGAAATTTCGAATGTCTACGCTGAACACCTTGAGGCCGTTCTTGCAACCTTGAAGACAAAGGGAGAATTTGCACAGGACTCAACCGTTGTTGACTTGATGAAAAAGATCAAGATTTGGTACGATGGCTACAGTTGGGACGGCACGAGACGCGTGTTCAATCCTGATTCGATAAAGGTTTTCCTTGAGAGCGCCGAATTCAGCTATTACTGGTATCTTTCTGGGACGCCTTTGCTCACATATCTTCTCATGAACAGGAGCAGTGAGCCGTTCAAATTATTCGACAAAGATCTTAAGATCACGACACCTTTCGGGCTTGAAGATAAAATTGATATAAATAGTACATCGTTTCTTCTGTATTCAGGTTACCTTACCGTATGCAACACCAGCGGCAATCACCCTAAAATGACTTATAAACTGGAAATCCCAAATAATGAAATCAAACATGCTATAGAACAAGAACTAACAACAAAATATTTTGTACCAACCGGTGAGGCAGATCCTCCAAGTTATCTTCTCGGGAAAAAATAACAATTTACTTGAGGCATTCTGTTCCTTGAACGAAGTGGAGGCTGAAAGGCGCCTGTCCTCGGCATTTAGCACTTATGATAGGAAACTTTATGAGGGTGGTGGTGAAAATATATTTCATCTCTTGATTGGCGCGCTATTGAAATACGGAGATGACCTTCCACTGTCAAACCATCCGTCAGCTGGCGGCATGCCAGATCTGGTTTTTCCTATACCCGGAGGCGATGACAGTTTAGTCATAGAGATCAAATACCAGAAAGCAGTGCCTGCTTCGGATCTAGCTGACGCACAACTGCGTCAACCTTCAGCGGCTGAACTTGCGCGTGTTCTGGAAGATGTCGGCATCAAGGATGCCGGTAGCCAGCCGCCTGTCGTTGCTTCCAACAAAAAACTGTCTGTCCCGCAAGAGACTGAACGCGTGCGTCATATCCTTAGCGGGTTGATTGATAAGGCATTTGCGCAGATTGCAAGTCAGTGTTATCATTTGCCTTATATGAAAAATGAAGGAAGAGTTTACGCCGTCGCCGTGGGGTGTATGACATTGCCACTGTCAGAGTCCGTTTCGCAGAGGTAGTCTGGGAGAATGACGAATCAGCTGTGCCGTCAATCAACGAGTTTGAGTCCTCGACTGATTAGAAGCCATCCTCTGTCTTGAACGGCTGTTCGCATGCATTGGACTTTTCCGCTCTTTGACGTGTTCCTTACTTTGGCATCCTCTCGTTTACGAACTCAATCATAGCGAAACTCTTTGACGTCTTGGTATTGCTCGAACAAATCAAGCCAATCCATGACGGTTACGATATTTGACGGTGATGTTGCCCGGTGCTGGCTGCGCATGCCAGGTTAGATCCTCTTGTTATGTCGAGGATGAAACATGGCGTGTCGTTTGTTGGGGAGGCTGAGCCCAGTCTTCCAGTATCAGTCGGAAATTCATCATGCTCTCATTCATGATGCGTTAGTAAAAAGTTCAAAATTTCCTTAAGAGGGAGGAAGACCGAGCCGCCTTCATCCGTACTTACTCAGCTATCCGGGTGCCAACGCACGTAGTTGCCGGGTCGGGAGCCGTTTGTCGGTCACTTCGGCCCTGAGACTGACGCCCGTGGTCATTGTGCGAAGGTGCCGCTCCGGGTTTCCGTGAGGCGTTGCCGACCCCCTGAGGATATTGCGAGGAGCTACAAATCCGGAGACCGTGGTGCGGAGATGCTTGTCACTGATTAGGGAATTTTTTCGGATACATCATGGATGGCCGGAACGAGGGCGGGGCAGGAAGATTCGGGATGGCTGGGTGGATGAATGAGTCATCTTAGCGGGGGATTTACGGCAATCGAACTGCGGATTCGGGTGTCGTCGTCATGGCTTCAATCGGGTAGAGGGCAGGCTCTGACCTGCCCCCTCCCACACCACCGTACGTGCCGTTCGGTATACGGCGGTTCATCGAACATCAACTTCGGTACGATTCGTGCTCTCTCGTAGATCCTGGACATATTGACCAGTCCCAAGCCCTCAGATAGTCATTGGTCATCGACACGGAGAAAACCTGGCTGTGGGCGATTCGCCAGTACCCCATCCGGGTGTTGGCCCACATCCACGACTGTTCCCTGTAAATTACGAGCGCCTGCAGGTTCCTGAACCTGGTCCTCACCCGTTTCCACTGCTTCCAGAGGTACATCCGGACTCTCGCCCGAATCCACCCGTCCAAATCCCTGAGCCTGGAGGCAAGGGAGGCCAGTCGGTAATACCCCAGCCACCCCACGACATACCTTTTGAGCTCTTCGAGAACGGACCCCATCGACCGCCTGCGGTTCCTCTTCGTAATCTCTCTTATCTTGTCCTTGAACCGAGTCAGGCTCTTTTCGTGTATTCTTATCCCGGCCTTGCCCTTCACCTTGTAAAGGGAAAATCCTAGAAACTTAAGCTTCAGCGGGGAGTCAACCTTGCTCTTCTCCTGGTTGACCTGGAGCTTAAGCGTCCCTTCCAGGAAGCCGGCGCGTGATTTCATCACCCTGTCTGCCGCCCTTCTGGACTTTACGTAGATGTTACATTCATCGGCATACCTCACAAACCTGAGGCCCCTGCCCTCAAGCAGCTCGTCGAACTTGTGAAGGGAAATGTTGCTTAGTATGGGACTCAGGGGACCGCCCTGCGGTGCCCCTTGAGTCGTGGGGCTGACCAGCCCGGCTATCATGACACCGCTTTTCAGGAATCTGCGGATAAGCCGGCACACGCCCTCATCGTCCACGTACTCCCTCAACACCGCGATGAGCTTGTCATGGTTTATCGAATCGAAGCGCTTCGCCATGTCCAGGTCGACTACGGCGGTGTACCCCTCGTTATAGTACCCGAGAGCCTTCGTGACCGCGTCATGGGCGCTCCGGTCGGGCTGGAATCCGTAGCTGTGGTCCGAAAAGACATGCTAGAAGACGGGTGCCATCACTTGGGCCACTGCATGCTGGACCATACGGTCTATGACCGCCGGCACCCCCAACAGGCGGACACCGCCGTCCGGTTTCGGGATTTCCACCCGCCGTACCGGTCTAGGCCTGTAGCCGTCGTTAAGAATACTCCCGACCAGCCCGCCGGAGTGCTTCGCCAGGTAAGGCAACAGCTCGTCCACTGTCATCCCGTCGATGCCTGGAGCACCCTTGTTTCCGACAACCTGCTCCGCCGCCCCGCGCAAATTCGCGAGCGTCACGGCTTTCCGGAGCAGGTTCCGTTCCTTGGTCTTCACATCCCTCTCCCCTTCGCGTCCGCCATGCTCCGCGCTCCCCGGGTACTCTCCGGACCTTATCCTACCCTCCCCGGAGCAGCCCTTGTCGGAATTTTGCTTTCCACATATAGCGTCCCTCCGTCACAAGAGAGATGAACTGCCTGATGTTCGGCCCTACCCGGGCATCGCTCCCGGTACTATGGCCTCGGCTGACTTCTCCCGGTTCAACGTGGCGTTCCCGCCATACCTGCCTCCGGACCCTTGGCTAGCTTCGATTAAGCCGGATGTTCCGATGGCCGCCGGGAGATCTCCCCGGGTAAGAACAGCGACCTTCCCCTCATATACCCGCCTCATTTACGCCCCCGCGCTCTTGCAGTGTTGGACTTTGCTTTGTTTTGCAAGCTCGTCAGCTCGGAAACGCCTGATGAGATTCCTGTTCGTCGGGCCGAGGGTTTGCCTCCGGCTTCTTTCAGCTGGGCATCGCGGCCTTCCCCTTGCCTTTGGCTAACAGTTCCCACTGCCAAGTCTGTAGAGGACTTTCACCTCCTAGTCACTGCCCATGCCGGGCACACATTGAAATAGGCCGGACGCTCCTGAAAGGGCGCCCGGCCTTTCACGCACGTTCCGAGGTGCCGTAAGGAACGTGAGCGTTTCATGTAAAAAATATACAAGAATCAAATATGGAAAATCATGGCATACCGAGAATGAACGAAATGAGGCGCGATGAAGATGAAAATTAATCGAGGTACTGGACGGTCTAGAAAGAGAAGAGGAACTCGTTGGCCCAACCCCACAGCGTGCGGTCAAAATCAGGGCGATCATACCGGTCGCTGTAATAATCACCGGCATCGAAAAGTCCGAGCTTTGATTGCCAGGTTAGGTTGTCCAGAATCTTGACGGTGACACCCAAGTTAACCTCGTTCCCCAACGAACGGGAAGCCTTGGATGTGGGAGTGATATAGTAGTCGCTGGTTTTTCTGAAGGTCCCTAAGCCGTAGTTCAACGTCAAATAATCATTCAGCTTGTGGTTTCCAAGAATCGCGAGGGCCCAATGACCCGGCCTCTGGAAACCTTCAAGATTCGTGGCTCCTCCTACGAAGCTGTATGTTCCGTAGTAGAACATGATGAACGGGTAGAAGCCCTCGCCGGGATTGACCATGCCGCGGTCCTTCCAATTACTGCCTTGGACGTAGCCCGGTCCGGAGTCGTTACCCGTAAAGTACCATCCCGCAAGCGAGGCTGTACCTTGTGGATAGCCCAGCGTGAAATCGACATACGCCCCGAAACCTTCCTGCTTGATTGACCTCTGCTCGACCCCGTCAATCGGCCCCGCCTTCCTGTGGCCGAAGGAGTACTTGGCCTCGGCATGCAACGTGACGCTCTTGTCATCGCTCAACTTCCAGCTTTGAATCAAAGCGGGGTTGATGCTCACGAGGTAGTTCTCCTGGACGTTGGTATCGACGGCGCCGATGTCAATTCCATTGGAAGCGAAGTTGTACATGTTCCGGTCATATTGAAGGGCGAGGGACGCAGCTCCGGTATCCCACTTGTAATATGGTTCTATGGACATGCGGTCGTAATCGGCATCGGCGTTGAACTCTCCGGCGATCGCGTTGGGGACCAGGTGCGCCCTCTTCATATAGATGGCTTTGAGCCCGAAACCGTTGTCCCACTCATTGGTATACATGATCCCGTCGTTTTCAGAATCGCGGTCGAAGATGAGGCCATAAGCGCTAAAGCCCCACGACGGAAGATAGCCAAGGGTCTGTAGGCCTGCCGAGTCGAAATTCGAGCTGATCCGGCCGACGCTCAAATTACCCCAATCGGTCTTCACCAGGCCGTAGAAATATGTCGAATACAGGGTTGAGTCTGTCCTGGAGTTGGTGGTCCCGAAACGGGCGGCGCTGGGGCCCTGTGCTCTCCAGCGTATCTCGAGGTTGTCGTTGGGCTTGAAGACTACGTTTAACCTTAAGCGGCTGACCGCGTAGCGGTCGCCGACCTTGTCCATTTCTCGGTACCGTTCTGACGCGTTACCTTGATCAGGAAAGAAGTTCCCCATGGCAATGGTCCTGATCCTCAGATATCCCGAAAAAGTCACGGGGGACTCGGCATACGCGCCGGGCGGGGCGGCGGCTATGAAAGCCAGCGCAGCTACCAAAGTCAAAATGGTCGTGAAGCGTTTCATACTGTCTCTCCTTAAAGTCGAATTCTATTCGGAAAATTTCCGGACGGCTCAGGTGAGTCGTCCGGACGTGAACGCGCCGCGCTGGAAGGTATCGTTGAAATAGGCCAGGTCGGGGCCGTATCCCAATACCGAGGGGCGCACCCTCGCCCCTTTTGCCGAAAGCGGCATCGATGCAGCAGGCGTGATACGGTCGAGCGACTATAGGCTTCGAAGCTCATCCGTCTCACTTAACCCTAGGAATCACGAATCAAAATTCATTGGCACCTCCTAAACTTTCTGCTGAATGGAAGATGTTCGACATTACTTGCGCAGAAAACATGCAAGTCAATGTGCCCGCGTATCAGATGCTTATGATATGTATATGTCGATACGCGAAAAGAATGAATAAGATTTGAACCTCATATGTTGGAATTCGATCTTAGACAAGATGGAATAATGAACTAAGTCATAAGGTGATGATGAAAAAATGTGAGTGTATTTGGCCGGAGAAACTCAAGTGTCATTATTTAAATTTCAAATAATATATTAAGACCAAAAATTACCATGTAAATCACCAGACACGCAGAATTTCACAGGCCTAGCTACACCGAAAATGAACTTTGACGATGAACTGTACCTAGTGCAGCAGATGCTATTTTTGTACCAGGACGAACGGACAATGTTGAGGGAACTGAGGATAACGTTTGTTTTCGAACTGAAGGACAACATCATGATTTGATGACGGACATAATGCCGATGGCATGACGCAAACTTTGGGAGAATATGATGGGTCCCGTTCTGATGGATACGGACCGGAATCAGTAGTCATGATAGTTCTTGGAACTAATCGCATCAGGTTCGGTCCACAGCATCTAGATCAAAACGCGGCAGATGATAATTTGGATTTGAGATATGACGATCCAGGATGAAAGGCGTATCGTCTTAAGACAGAACAGACGAACCGGAAAAAAGCCGCGATTCGCAATCGTGGGTTACTGAATCTATGCCTGTGGCATGGTGGAAATGGAAACTGATAATTCAATAACGAAGCCTTCCGTAAGCCAGCAGGATGTCACCGGGATTGGTGGAGAGAGTCTGTAATATATAAAGAACAACGCCTTTGTGCGTCGCACGATATTGTTGGATGGTCTTATCAAAAAAATCAAATGTACGCCCTATCGGCTGCCCGTTCTTCACCCATTGTCCCAACCAGACTTCCGGTTGCCAGCAGGCCTGACAAGATGATTCGAGATAGACGATATCTTTAAGCTCAAGAGGCGGTCGAGGAGGTTTTTCGGGTTTGCCAGGGAGAAAATTCAAGTGTTTAAGGATATTTATGATATCCTTCTTATAGAGAGATACATCCTCTCGTTGGCTGGAACCCGACCCTCCCCGTTCTATGAGAATCGACGGGATGCCCATATAGGCTGCATAATTATATGATCCGGTAGTGGCTTTGGATTTGACCATATATTGCACGTCAAGGATCTTGGCCATGGCCCTGCTCGCATTTACTACCTCACTTTCGGCTTGTGTCGGATAATGAACGTTAGGCGACATGGCTTCGTACAGGTCACCGCTATGAAGGTCGAGATAGAAATTTGCCTTGTTCAGCAGATCTGAAATCCAATGAACCAAAATTTCAGAAAGACAACCTGGGGACGATCCTGGGAATTGAAGGTTAAAGTTATGACCGTCATCCGGCAAGACGGCTGACATACGATTATTGAACGCAGACACGTTGACCGGATGAACCATCAGAAGCCTTCCCGATGCCTCCCTAGGATCAATTTGACCTGCCAATTCGATGCAGGCCATAGTTCCCGGGTATCCGCTACCGCGCATGCCGGAGGTGATCAGGACATCAGGCCCGTCCTTATGGTGACCCCTTATGAGGGTCATGGGCACATGAAGTCCGGTATCGTACACTTCCTCCATTGTCTGGAATTTGGATCTTGGCTCAACGGTAGGCCAATCGATTCTTTTGTACATGACGAAATTTCTATACGCTACGGAAAGGGTCCAGGATATCCCTGAGGCTATCGCATAACATATTGAAAATTGTGACAACCAGCTGGATGCAAAGTCCCGCATAGATCATCAGCAAAAGAGCCGTCTGCAGTAACATACAACATACCTTCAACATCTCGCCTCACTTGGGTGTGGGAAGCGGCGTTCCGAACCCCAGGAATGAGACCCTCGCCAATTCCAGCATGGTAGTGCCGATATCCAACGCGCAAGTGCCGATCATGATAGGCGAGATATTGGGCAGAATGAATTTTTAAAGTACGTGCGACCGGCGAGACCCGGTGGCAACAGCATTGGTGATATAGTCGCTCTTGACAATCTTCAAGGTCATGCTACGGCTGAGGGCATATTGGGTCAGCTGACTGCTGCCAAAGTCAAGGTGGCATTGAGCATGCTTGGCTCAAGCATACCAGCCACTGCGATGGCTAGAATCATGCCCGGACAGATTCATGCTCGGAAATGAAATGGTTATGTCGGAAAGACGCATTATCAGGGAATCAGTCTTGTATCCAAGAAAACCGGCCGTAGATCCCAGAAGCGTCCCGATCAGACAAACGGACTCCACCAGGGTCAGGGGAACCTTTAACGAAATCCTGGCTCCATACAGAATGCGGGAAAACAAATCCCTCCCCAACCTTTCGGTACCGAAAACATGTTCTGAAGAGGGAGCTTTTAGGCTCTCATACATTGACAGGTCTAAGGGATCTAAAGGCGCGAGCAAAGGAACGGATATCGGCACACCGAAGAAGCATAGGGCTAGGAAACAGATTAAGACTAAGAACTTGCGTGAACTTTCGAGCGATGGATTCATTTCAAAGTCAAGAGGCCTGCCGCCCTTTGTTTCCTGAGACGCGGATCAATCCAGGTATAGGAGATGTCGACTATGAGATTGACGCCAAGGTATATAAGAGCCATCCACAACACAACGCCTTGCACCATGGGATAATCTCGCAAGGAAATGGATTCGACTGCCAGTTTGCCGAGCCCGGGCCAGGAAAATACTATCTCGACAACCGCAGTGCCGCCCAAGAGAGAACCCAGTGAGAGGCCAAGCAAAGTTATCAGCGGCAGAAGCGCATTGGGAATGACCTGTCGCCAAAGGATAACTCTTTCCGAAATACCGAGCGCTCTGGCACCCAGCACGTAATCCTGGCTCAATTCCTCCAGAACGGCGGTGCGTACCTGTCGGACGTATTTTGACGACATGCTGATTGCCAGGGTCAAGGATGGAAGTATCAGAGTCTTAGGCCCCATTACGGTCGAGGCTATGGGAAACCACCCAAATTTCAGGCCGAAAATATAAAGAAGCATCAAGCCCACCCAGAAGCCTGGCATGGAAATGCCCATGAATGAAATGACTCGGATCAGGTAATCAGTCCATGAGTTTCTTTTCACTGCCGCGAGGATCCCAGCGGGCATCGATACGACAAGCATGACGGCGAGGGAGGCGACAGCCAACAGAGCCGTGGCCGTCAAATGCTCCATTAACGTTTGACGCACCGGTTGCTTAGAGGACAATGATCGTCCCAGGTCACCCTTAACCACACCCAAGAGCCAGGAACCGTATTGGATCAGGAAAGGACGGTTGAGCCCCATCTCCTCGCGGACTGCTTCAAGGAGTTCCGGAGATGGGCGGTTTCCGCCGTTGGTGAGCATGGTCATCGCCGGGTCACCGGGCGACAGGAATGTCAGGCAGAAACAGAAGAAACTGACTCCGAACAGGATTACAGCTATCTGAGCAATACGGTTCAAAAATGACTTAACATCCATGGGCGGAATCTTGTTTCGATGAAAATTATTAAAACATGAGAGGCAGGCGCCTTGTGCCGAACGAGATACTTCTAAGGTAAGTCATGGCAAAGGGACCCTCCTCAGGCCGATCTATAGAATGCTCCAATGTAGCGCAAAAATATGGATAACGAGCGACTTTAAAATCTGAAAATACTGATATAACTATATTTTCGGACTCCATCTTGCAGTTCGATATTTGTTGACCCGACCAGATGAAAATCAAGGCAATCCAGGAATCACAGATTTTGAGTTCCTCCTTTCTGCAGTTCCAAAGGCAATCTCTTGAATTCAATAGCACTATCATCCAACCTAATACTGGCTGTTTCTTGAAGAGGGCCAATGTCTGGCTGATTATCGTGATTTCCTAAACTTATCTGATTTTCCGGTGTCTTGACCTAGGTTTTCTCCGCACGAAAATCACAAGGCGAAGCGTTGAAGACCAGGCGATCTATAGCCCTTCCGACAGGAAGGTCCATAATCTCCTGAAAACTGTGACTACCGTCACACCGTATGGATTTCTTTCAGATAGGCACCACTCCGTTCGTCAACCAGTAGTAATCAAAAGGCAACATCCTGACTCCTTTGAGTTTCTTGTAGTTATAGACGATATTACGCTTAAGATAGATGAAGAATATCGAAGTCCTATCGTCAATGATGATCTGCTGGGCATCAATGATAAGCTGAAGGAGACCGTCAGTATCAAATTCTAAAGCCAGTGTATTTTCAGGAGGTCATCCGCCACTTGATTTGAATAACCTGCTGTGTTCTGATTTTCAATAAATTTCGAAGTTGGTTTTCCACAATTCTCACTAATATCGCTCGGGATCAGCTGAGTTGGTCATAATGAAGTTACATATCAACAGATCATAATCACCTACACCCTGGATATCCTAAAGAGACGGATAGTCATAGGTCTGGACTATAATCTCGATTCCGATCCATAAGAGAGATGCCTGCGAAGCCTCTGCAAGGAATGGAAGCTTGTAACAGATGCAGGAAACCACATGGCACAGGTAAATTTGTTACCGTCCTTTTCAACGAACCCATCGCCATCAAAGTCCTCATACCCTGCCACAGCCAGGAGGGTCCAGGCACCTGCAACGTCAGATGCATCAGGATCTTTCAGCTGATCGAAACCCTAATCAGGGGACGGCGATACCGGAGCCTGACCGGGGGCAATGCCATCGTACAGAAGGTATTTCGCGAATACATCGTGATTTTAAGCCCTTATAGGGACCGGTGCCGATTGGATCTTTGGTGGCGAAGATGCCGTCATTGTTCGCAACAAAGTCAACGATCAGGAACAATGGATCGGCTAGGTAGCCGGGTATGCTGGGGAAAAGCTTGTCGGTACTGATGGGCTACATATCTCCTTGAAGTAAAATTGATTTATAATTGTATAAATCTAACTAAGCCATCTTGGGCTTTGAAAAATATCGTTCAACCGGATTATTGACCACATAGGCCGTCATTGCTTTGCCGTTGCAGAATTTCAAGTCTTTTCTGATTTGAAAGGCAATATCAACTTGTCATAGCTGAAGCTCCACTTTTCGGCCAACCATGGCTCCTGATTAATTTTATCGTCAAAACTAACCAGAGTATCACCGATGTCAAACCTGGTCACTATTTAGCCACAGTATCTGTCCGTAAGCTCTAGACTGTCATGAAAGCTACACATCCTCCCTGATCTTGATCGCATCATCATGACCGCAATGGACTGAGTGAGATTCGAGAAGACTACCACCATCGTCACCGCGGTGACCTCAATGGTAACCTTTATCTTCATCTGGAGTTTTTCTATACTTTTCAACAGTGATAACTTATCATTTCCAGATCTTACTGGACGAACCATCCAATTTTCACATAGGCATCTCTATCCTTATCTCCGAAGGACTCCAAAGGACGAGGCGAAAGACAAATTTTAAAACATCTCTTCAGATTCACAAGTATTCCCATACACTATCAACCTTATGACACAAATGCAATTTGTCAAAATTCACTCACCTGATCAACATAATATGTATTTCCAGACATTAGTCAAAGAAAGAATATAATGGCCAGAGTTAATACTCAATATCCAATTAATAAGCCATAATAATCATTATTTGACAACAATATATACACGTAATTGTCAAAACAATGTTCGTCAAACCATTTTGTAGTTTCTCATCCTGCAACAATTCTTACAGTAACCGGAAATGAGTACGAGATCAAACGGCCCTATTTATTCAATTGTAATCACCAAGACTAAGCATAACCGAAGCCGAGCCTCCAGTTTACGATTATTCCTTATTGCTAAAATACACAACATGGGAACATCTCATTGTGCCAATACCGGCGTTATACCAATTATTCGTTAAAATCTCCTCCATACTCCAGCTTATGCGAGAGAGTTTAATGTTTAAAGAGGGATTTCTTCTAATGGACAACTGAATAGAGGAATGGCTCAGAAGCCGATATTCGTGCAGTCCTCTGTCCTCATCATCATTGGGTTAATATATTATCAATTCATGTCCATTTATATCTCGAGATGCTTTCGCATAGAGTTACCGGACATCCAGCTGACAAATACTAATTATAACCATCTATGACAACGGTACATTGGGCTATAAACCATAAAATATAAAGGTCAAATATACCAATAGAAACCTTGCAACCGCTGTTCTTCAACTAAATCGACTCGTTATGATCTCAGTCATGAGTTTGAAATTTGTTGAAACATCTCGAAGACTGTTTCATGCACGAGTTGGGTGTTAGCATAGCTGACAAGCCACCCCCATGATCTTCTTTCTCTCGAAGTCAAGGAAAAAGTAGTTTGAAAAGACAGCTGCACAACTCACAAATAAATGATGCAGAATGTTATGTGGATCATGTCATTCACGGAAATGAAGTTAGTATTCCTCATAAGGTTATAAAAACATGCAAAAATGCTAAGAATATTCGGCAAATCAGTTTAGACATTCATGTATTATGACAAAAAACAATACGATGTACTCTGACGATGATTATGTTATCCCATGCTAGTTATATCTGGAAGATTATAGTACAAAATATTTTTTCGACAGCCAGGTTCATGTATTCGAAAGCATTTGATCGTACCGAGGCTTGGATCGATATCAACGACGATGCAACGTTCAAAGGTTAGTATTACCCATCATCGACGAGGAATCTTTCTGATAACACTAATCTATTAAGTAAGATTCCACTGCAAAAACCCTCCCCCTCGGAAGGGAAGCGGAACGCTATGCAGCTACCGCATTGGCACCCTTGCGCTAAGGCCGGAAACCTTCGCATATCTGCGCACCCTCTACCTGACACTCTGCACTCAGATGACTGCCAGAAGGTGAGGGAGGAGGTTTATGGTGTGGAATCACGTAATCCTTTCTAACAGTTTATCGCCAGCAGGTCGGTCTGTCGGTCTGTCGGTCTGTCGGTCTGTCGGTCTGTCGGTCTGTCGGTCGGTCTGTCTGTCTGTCGGTCTGTCGGTCTGTCGGTCTGTCGGTCTGTCTGTCTGTCTGTCTGTCTGTCTGTCTGTCTGTCGGTCTGTCTGTCTGTCTGTCTGTCTGTCTGTCTGTCTGTCTGTCTGTCTGTCTGTCTGTCTGTCTGTCTGTCTGTCTGTCTGTCTGTCTGTCTGTCTGTCTGTCTGTCTGTCTGTCTGT
>JAISFS010000214.1 GCA_031263485.1 Deltaproteobacteria bacterium
CTCCCGCGGGAGGGGAGGGCATGCTCCCGCGGGAGGGGAGGGCATATGCCCATGGGAGAGGAGGCAACGCCAAAATTGCCTTGCCGTCTAAGTCAGAAGCAACATTATTCGCACAGTGCGACATTCTGGGCCCGGTCGATACAGGGTCAATCGGCGCAAATTCCAACTGTTCAGATTATGGTGCTTCTTGAGTCTGGTATTTCCAGATTTCGTCCCGCAACAGGCCGGATTTTCCAGAATTCCGCACCGCCCTGATTTCGGCTTGGTCAGGCATGTCCAAATTCCGGACGGCACGCAGAAAACTTGCGCAAGGCCGCAAAGGTTAAATGTTGTATCCGCGGGGCTTGCGCCCACGACCTATGAACTTACTGAGGAAATGCAGGAAAATGCGACAAGAATTATGGCGCTTCATGTCAAAACGTTTATCTGGCGTTTGTCCTTGGCCGATACAGCATGATGTGACGAACAATGGAAGATATCAAGAGTTGGAGTCTTGACGATTGACATGAAGTTGTCGGTTGAACTCCAACCGTATGGCGGCGAAAAGCAACGTTTTCTACCCGGTCTATCACACCGTCCTAAGGGGGGACTTCGCCGAAACCGGGCCCGGTCCGGGTTTTCGGGAGGTTTGACGGTCCTGACCTTCCTGTCAGGGGATACCGCATCGCTTGAGGATCCGCGGTTTTTTTCGCCATCCGATGTCAACAGCATGCGGGAAGCCTCACATGATAAGATGCTGATATCATTAATTTTTATTCCAGTGCAGTCATGTGCTTCTGCCTGAGGTTGTCGACATTTGCGCGGCATCATTTCACATAATGGCGCGTGTTTCCGGATACATTCGATTAAAGGCGAGGCAGGCGGGTCAGCCATGATCATGTTTCAGGAAGCCATGATTTGCGGGAGTTTCAAAAGGATCTGGCCGGCCAGCATACACGGGGATGTTGTCTTGCGGCGATCTTTTGGGGCCTTGGTTCGAATGCGTGACAAGAGACATGATTTTGACCGCGTATCATGAGATATCTGCATGCATGGCATGTCGGCGCTTGTCATGACACGGTATCCACGGGCATCACGTCCTTGGCCCCCGTCATATTGCCGATGCCCCGAAACCGTTTTTTCGTCGGGGCGTTCATAATCGACACGAGGGGCGTTCATAACCGACATGATCGTTTATCATGAAACGATTTCTTGCGCATTGGAAGTTTAGGCACTCATCATATTGTGATATCCCTAAAGTTTTGATGCGTTGGGCTGTCGATGATCGACATGCGGGAAAGCGCGTCTTACGCGTGTCCGGAGAGCTCTCTTAGGGCTTGCGTTTTGGGATCCGAGAGCCGCAATGCTTTTCAGATCGGCGCCGTGCGCTCTGGGGGCGTCGCCGAGAGTCGATCGCCTTCGCGGGCAACGGTCACCCTGCGGTTGCGCCGTTGGCGCCCTTCCGAGTCGGCGGGACGCGAGAGGGATGCCCGCGGACGCAAAAAAGGCCCGCTCCCGGAGGGGCGGGCCCTTTTCATGGCCCCGTATGCAAGGGGCCGGAAGGCCTGTCGGGCGAGGAGCTGTAAAGCTACCGGAGGACGAATTCTACCCTGCGGTTCCTGGCCCAGGCGGCTTCATTGTGGCCCGGGTCGGCCGGCATGCTCTTGCCGTAGGAGGTCGTGCTCAGGCGGCTGCCGCTGATGCCGAGGTCGATCAGGTAGTTACGGGCGCTCTTGGCGCGGCGATCGCCCAGGGCGAGGTTGTAGGCCTCGGTGCCGCGCTCGTCCGCGTAGCCCTGGAGCTCGGAGGCCGAACCCGTGGCGTTCAGGTAGGCGGCCTTCGCCTGCAGGGTGGAGACCTGGTCGGCGCGGATGTTGTAGCGGTCGAAGTCGAAATAGACGTGGTCGTTCAAAAAGCCGCGCCGCAGGGCGTTGTCGTCGTCGACGACGGTCGGCTGAACGGTCCTCGTGCCGCAACTCGCAAGCGGCAGGCACAGGGCGAAGACGCCAATCAGCATCAGAAGTTTCTTCATGCTCAATCCTCCAGGATATTAGAACGGATATATGTGGCCCTTCAACAGGCCTACGTCTGCCCGCGCACGGCGGGCTTGTATTAGCCGGTCCGGGAGAGGAGCGCGGCGGAACGCTGCGGCCCCGGGCGGGGTCCCGACCCCGTGAAGGGACCCTTGACCGGCTCCCTCCGGCGCGAAATCGAAGAAAGGCACAAAAAAACAGGCCTCCGGGCTCGGGCGATCCGCAGTAAAGTCTCAGGCATGAAAGCGGCAGCCGGGAAAGGAGGCGCCGGACAGGCCTAGTATATAGGTTTCCGGCGGTCCCGGGCCCGGCGCGCCCGCTTGGCGGGCTCCCGGGGCTTGCGGCAGTATAGACCAAACTCAAGGCCTAAGTCAAACGCCTGCCCGCCGGCCCGGATGGCCTTAAGACAGGGACGATCCTATATAGTCCATTACAGACCTTAAAGCAACAGAAAAAATTTATTAACGAATCCCACGGCTGTCGGCTACAGGACGCGATCGGTCTTGGATCGGCGGACGAAATTTGACCCGGTGCATCCCGTCGCAGGGGCCGGGGCGCGGGACCGCACATCGTGACCGGACAACGGTGCGGGACATGGGGGTTTGACTGCGCGAACATTCGCGGGGCGGGACAAGGGGACGGGACAACGGGAAGGGATAATCGGGCGGCACGGCGAAGTGCGCGGGGGAAACGTCTTATGGAAAAGGCGGAACGGGGCGCGACCGGGGTTCCCCTTAGCGTTCGCCGTTGTCGTCTTCCCGTGCGGAGTCTTGAAGCGGCTGGCAGAAAATCAGCCGGGCGCGAGGAGCCCCGATAGCCCCTCGGAAAGCGGCACCGCCGCGGAGAAGCGGAGATCCCGCTCGGCGCGGCTCACGTCCGCCCAGCTCCGGAGCGGATCCCCTGGCCTCTCCGGCGCGAAGGCGGGCGCCTGCACGAGTCCGGGCTTAAGGGACCTCATGAGCCCGGCCAGCTCGGAGATGGATACCGGGCTGCCCGTCGCGACGTTGTAGGCCCCGGAGGCCTGAGGGCACTCGGAAGCCGACACGGTAGCCCTCACGACGTCTTTGACATGCACGAAATCCCGGGTCTGGGACCCGTCCCCGAAGATGACGGGCCGCTCGCCCTTGAGCGCGGCCGCGACGAAGCGCGGGATCACCCCGGAATCCGGTCCGTCCGGGGTCTGCCGCGGGCCGTAGACGTTGAAGTACCTCAGGCACACCGCCCGTATGCCCCGCTGCTCCTGGTAGAATAGCCCCAGGTGCTCGCCCAGAAGCTTGGCCGCAGCGTAAGGGCTGTCGGGACAAAGGGCCATGTCCTCGCGGTGGGGGGCGGGCAGGTCGCCGTACACGGCGGACGTCGAGGCGTAGACTATCCTCGAGGCGCCCGCGTCGGCCGCGGCGGCGAACACGTTCAGGGTGCCCAGGCCGTTCACGTCGAGGCACAGCCGGGGGTCCTCCCGGCTCAGGGGGACCGAGGCAAGGCCGGCAAGATGGAAGACGGTGCCGCAGCCCCTGGCGGCCCGCGACACGGCGTCCGGGTCCCTGACGTCCCCCAGCACGAACTCTATCCTGCCCCTCACCGCCGCGAGGTTATTCTCCGTCCCGGAAGACAGATCGTCCAGGACCCGGACCCGGATGCCCCGGTTCGCGAGCTCCTCCGTCAGGTGGGAGCCGATGAAGCCGGCCCCGCCGGTGACAAGCGCTGTGGGCTCTTTGCCGTCAGGCGACATAAGGGGAAGGGTGCCCGTGACGTGCCCCGGCTTCGGGGCGGACTGTGGCGGTGAATAGGCGGGCTCAGATCGAAGCCGGCGGGTTTCCTGAAGGGGGCCCGGCCCATCGCCGGACGCGATCCGTTAAGCAGATGTCAGGGTTGCGGCTGAAAGGACGTGTCCGGCAGGACTTGAGGCTGGCCCGAAAGACGAGGCCGTAAAGGGAAGCTCCGAAAGGCGAGGCCGTAGGGGGGAGCCTCGATAGGCGATACCGGAGCGGGAGCGAGAAGGGACAGGGCCAGGATGATTTCGGCAGGAGGCCAAAAAAAACTTTCCGCCGGGCGTTAAGCCGGGCGGCTCAAAAAGGGCTCATGCCCCGGGAGCTGGAATACAGGCAGGTTCGCGGAAGCCCTCAGGCCCCGGTATCGGGGGCGGGCACCGGAGGGCATCGGAGGGGAACAGTGGCACACATAATATATCGGTCAGGAGAAGTCCCGCCTCAAGCGAGGCGCGCCGAAAAGCCGCGCCTCGGCGCGTGCGACAGTCAGCGGCAATTTTGCTTCTCTTGAGCCTAAATGTCAAACATGCGGCGTCTTGCCAGATCAAGCCGGAAGGCCCGGAAGTCAATCGTGCCACTCCGCCTCATGTTTTGTCATGAAACGTTATTCCTGTGCATCGCTTCCTTGGACCCCCATCATATTGTGAAGCCCCGAAAGGATTCGTCCGCAGGAGTGTCGATCATCGACATGAACGTGCAGGACCTTGTTCCGGAACCATGCGGGTCGGCGTGCTTGCCATGCGGGGCTTCGGTGGTGCGAGGCACGTACCGGGGCTCTACCTGGCGTATCCGAACCACAGGGATTTGAACCACGGCTCATTTGCGTAAGGGCGGAAAGCCGGCTCCTTGAGCGCCTCCCGGAACTTGGGCCAAAGCATGAGGTCCTCGTCACGGGAACCGTGCGCGAGGGCCCGGGCGAGCTCCTCCTTCCCTCCGGACCAGGCGGCCCAGCGGGCGCGGGCGTAGCCGGATGACCGGGGCCACAGCGAGTCGGCCTCGTCCCAGAGGCTTGTCGCGGCGTCCAGGAGCGGGCGGGCGTCCCGGGGGGCCGAGAGAGTCGTCTCTGCCAGCGCGAGGCCCTTCTCGCTCAATATAGAGCTCAAAAGCTCCGCGTCGGGCGCGGCGGCCCGGAGCATGTCTTCGGCGTCCGCGAGGATCTTCAGGGCCAGCCGAAAGTAGGCCTTCTCTTCCTCGGGGGGCAGGTAGCCGGTCGCGGCGGATCTCCTCAGGAAGGACGCCAGCTGGAGCATGTGCCAGGGGCCCAGGCGATCCGGAGGCGCCAGATCGAGGAGCCTGGCCACGAAGGAGTTGAAGGACGAGGCGTTGCGCTCGGCTCGGGTCGCGGAGGATAGCCTCACCTTGATTATGTTCTCCGGCTCCAGGAATTTCAGCCTGGCGGGATCCCTCCGGAACGGGTCCAGGGGGTCCGGGGTCAGGGTGATCTCTGAGACGCCCTCCGCGTCCTCACCCAGCGAAAGGAGCTCGAGGCCCTCGCCTGCGGACAGGAGGAGCTCCCTGAAGGCCCGGCGGTCGGTAGCCTCATGCACCCGATTGCCCTTTGCGGGGGAGTATGGCGTGAGTGCGGGACCGTTGTTTCCGGGAAACTGGCCGTTCACGCCGGAAAGGCTCGGGGGCGCGGCGGAGGCTCCGGGCCCCCCCTGGCCGCCGGTCACCGGGGGGCGCTCGGCGGAATCGCCGTCGGGGGGCCGGGGCCCGCCGTTCCCGTAACCGGCCTGGCTAGAGCCGTCGCCGTCGTTTCCGTCCGCGCCGTTGACGGGGGCTCCGAAACCTTCGGACCCGAAGCCGTTGCCGTCCGGGTACGTGCGCCCGATGCCGTTTGTCCCGTTACCGTTACCTGCGGGTCCAAAACCGTCTACGTTCGTGGGGCCGTTTGCGAAAGAGTGCCCGTTTGCCCCATTGCCGTTCCCGTTACCGTATCCGTTCCCGTTCCCGTTCCCGTATCCGTTCCCGTTCCCGTTACCGTATCCGTTCCCGTTACCGTATCCGTTCCCGTTCCCGTTACCGTTACCGTTACCGTATCCGTTCCCGTTCCCGTTACCGTATCCGTTACCGTTACCGTTCACGCTGCCGGGGCCGTAAACCCCGTAGGCGGCGGAGGCGACGTCGGGGCTCTCGGCGGACAGCCTGAGGAGCATGGAGAGGGCCAGCGCGAAGCGGGCGTCAGGATCGTCGGGGCGCAATGCCGCGAGTCTGCGGCAGATCTCGGCCAAAAGCCTCAGGGCCGGGGGCCTCTGGCCCGGGGCGTCCTGGGACGCCCGATAGACGAGATCTGCCATCTCGTTGAGCTCGGGGACGAAGGGGCTGTGGGACCTGAGGTTCCGGCGGAAGGCGGCAAGGGCCTCTGCAGTCAGGCGTTCCCTGGAAACCGGGTCCGGCAGGGCCTGGGACGCGGCCATGAGGCTCCTGCCCCAGTCGAAGAAGGCCCCGCCAGAGTCGGACTCCCTGGAGGCGGACGAGAGGGCCAGGGTCAGGGACTTGTCGAAGAGGTGCCCGAAGGCCTCTTCCGTAGGGGCCAGCGCCGCGAGCTCCAGGTAGGCGCGGGAGAGGGATCTGGCGTACAGGACGGAGCCCGGATTGAGTTCCAGAGCGGCCTGGTAGCCGGCGGCGGCGTTCGTGAGGGCCTTGCGGCGTCTGGCTGAGCGCTCTTCGGCGGAGAGGCTCACCAGAAACTCTGAGATCCGGCCGGTCCGTTTTTCCAGGGCCTCGCCCTGCCGGAAGCGAGCCTTCGCGACCGAGCTTGCCGCCTCCATGGCGGCGGCAGGCTCTACCGTTGCCCCCGGGGACCCTTGGGAGGGCGACCGGCGGCCGCCCTGGCGAGTGCCGGGCCCAGCCGCGCGGGCCGCTTCCGCCCGGGCGGCGTCAGTCCGTGCGGCCCGTGCGGCCCGCGCGTCGGCCTCGGTGCGGACCTCCTCGATATACGCCGCGTAGCGCAGGTCGCCCTCGCCCAGGTAGTGGTCGAAGAGCCGGGTATCCAGCTGGCGGTCGGCCCGGGCGTAGAAGTCGTCGCCCCATAGGGCGTTGGCTTCGGGCGGACGCGATTTCTCGGCGAGCCAGTCCGAAAACAGCTTGTCCTTCAACGCCCACAGGGCCGCCGAGGCCTCGCGGTCGGGCGCGTCGGGCTCCGCGCGGTCCATGGCGCCCAAAAGCGCGCCGGTCTCGTGGCGGTCCAGCGGGAGCGCGAGTCCCAGCTCCAGGAGCCTCAGGGCCTCATAGAAGAGCTCGCCCCGGAACTCCGGGTCCGGTTCGGAGCCCGAGAGCGCGAGCACGCTCGCGGCCCATGCCTCGAGTGCCTCGATTTTCCTGATCTTGGCCGGGCCCAGGCGGGGGGCCCCGCGCCAGGGGACCTCGGCGGGCATGGTCCGCCAGAGTTCGGCGAATTCCCCGTCCGCCTCGGCGTACAGCCTCGCCCTGGCTACGGCGTCTTCCCCCGACTGCACTATGTAGAGCCTGTCGGACCAGAAGCGGGGGTTCCGTTCCGCAGGCAGGCCCTCCGACTGGTGTCTGGCCCTGAGTTCCTCCAGCGTGGCCTCCCCACGCCTGAGCCTGCCGGCGAAGGCGAGTTCCGAGATGAGCGGTCCGGCCGGCGCGGCCGCGTACGCCCCGGATGCCGACCGCCTGTCGAAGGCAGCCTCGAATTCGAGGCGGGCAGCCCGCGCGAACTGGAACTGCGCCACTTCCATGAGCTCGCGGCGTTCCCAGGCATCACCGGCGAAAAGGGCGCGGATCTCGGAGAGCCTCCCCAGGGCGCTGAAGCCGACGCTGTCAGACGGATCGGCCGCCGCAGCGCGGAAGTAGAGGACGGTGGCCTTCTCGACCAGGGCCATGTAGGCTTCGCCGTCCGTCTCCGCAGGTTCGGGGAGCGACATGAGGAGTTCCCTGGCCTCGCCCCTGAGCTGGGCAGCTGCGGCTTTCGCCGCGGCGTGGTCGGGCAGGGTTTCGGGGCGGAACGCTGCCGGGGCGTCCGGAGACGCGACTGCAGGCGATGCCGGGAGCGCGGGAGATGCGGGATCGGGCGATGCCGGGGGAGCGGGACGTGCGGGATCGGGGCTGTCTTGGACGATTGCCGTTGTTTCGGGAAGGACTGTCGTCGGCGGCGTTTCTGCATGGGCGGAAGGCGCACTTAGCCACAGTAGGGCCTGGAGGGCCGCCGCAGGAAGAATCGGCAGTGGCCTCGGGCGGTCGGGCGGCATGGGGCACCTCCTAACGGGGCATGACCCAGTCGGGATAGGGGTTTCTCTACCGTCGCTTGCGGTGTGCCGGGGCTCGTGAAGGCGGTTGGAAACCGAAGCTCGCGGAAGCGCCGGTCTGGCTGGCCTCAGGCCATCGGAAGCATGCGGCGCCGGTAATCTGAGGGACATTGGCCAGGGCCCGGGGCAGCCTGAGCCGGACAGATGTCCCAGATGCATCGGGCAGATGTCCCCAAGGCCTGCCGCGGCGTGAGGCCTTGAGCGTCCGGGCCGTCGGATGAGGGTTTAAGGAATCTTGCCCGTGAAGGGAAGGGCATCGAGGTTCGCGCATCCGAGGGAGGGCTTCAGGGATCGCGTTGCTTGGAAGGGTCCGGTGATCGTGCCCCGATGGAAGGTTTCAGGGGGCGTGTCCATGGCGGCTTCGGCGATCGTGCCCTCGGGGGCGTGCTCCCCACCCGATGGGGAGGGCTCCAGGGTCCGTGACTCCGATGGGGAGGGCTCCAGCGTTGGTGATTCCAAGGCATATGCCTGCGGGATTTTAGGCTTCGCGAGGGGAACCCCCATGGGGAGGCCGGAGGCGAGGCCAAGGGGGCGAGGCCAAGGGGGCGAGGCGCCTGGAAGCGGAAGCCACTGGGAGCGGGGCTATATCGATGAGGCCGAGGGAGCCGTGAAAGACTTCAGGGAGCGACACTTCTGGGAGCGAGACGGGGGGATTGCAGGACGCTTCGTAAGGAATGCCCCGGAGCGAGGCGGGGCGGTCTAGGGCTTCATGGCGGAGAAGATCCGCTCGCGGCCGGAGAGGTCCTCCACGGGTGGCCGGGGTGAGAGCCCCAGCTCCATGGCCTGGGCGGTCAGCGCCTGGAACTGGTCCGGCTGGCACTCGGCGATCAAGGCCCCCCCCGGTTTCATGCGGCCGGCCGCCTGGGGGAGGAGGCGGCGGTACAGCGCCAGCCCGTCATCGCCCCCGTCCAGGGCGAGGCGAGGCTCGTAATCCCTGACGTCGGGGGAGAGCCCCGGGATGAGGCCTGCCGGCACGTAGGGGAGGTTCGCGAGGACCAGATCGAAGGGCGGTTCCGAGAAGGCGAGCATGAGATCGCCCTCGACGAAGCGCACTCGGGCATCCAGGCCGTTCGCGGCCGCGTTGCGGCGGGCGCAGGCGAGCGCCCCGGCGGAAACGTCCGACGCCTCTACGGAGGCCTCTGGTAGGTTCGCGGCCACGGCCAGGGCTATCGCGCCGCATCCGGCGCCGACGTCGCAGACGCGTACGGAGGCCCGGCCGGGCACGGCCCGCGCCAGGGCGAGGGCCTCGTCCACCAGGAGCTCCGTCTCGGGCCGGGGGATCAGGGTGTCCCTGGTGACCTCGAAGGGGATGGCGTAGAACTCCTTCACGCCGAGGATGTACGCGGCGGGCTCGTGGCGGGAGCGGCGGCGCACGAGTTCGCGGTAGGAGTCGACCTCGACTTGGGTCAACACGCGCTCGAAGCCGGTGTAGAGCTTCACCCTGTCCGGGAGATGGAGGACCTTGGCCAGCAGGAGCTCGGCGTCGAGTCGCGGCGTGCCTATGCCTTTTTTTGCGAAGAATTCCGCGGTGACCGTCAGGATCTCGCCTGCGGTCCACGTCCGCTCCCCCGTCACCTGGCGTTCCCACCGGCCAGAAGCTTGGCCTGGAAGAAGCTCCCCAGCTGGGCTATGAGCTCGTCCAGATCGCCGTCGAGGACGGAGGGAAGCTTGTAGAGCGTAAGGTTGATGCGGTGGTCCGTGACCCTGCCCTGGGGGTAGTTGTACGTTCGGATGCGCTCGGAGCGGTCACCGGTTCCCACCTGGCCCCGGCGCTCCTCCGAAATCTTCTTCTGCTGCTCCGAGCTTTTCATGTCCAATAGCCTCGAGCGCAGGACCAGCAGGGCCTTCTGCTTGTTCTTGAGCTGGGACTTCTCGTCCTGGCAGATGACCACCAGGCCCGACGGCAGGTGCGTGACGCGCACCGCCGAGTCGGTGGTGTTGACGCTCTGGCCTCCGGGGCCGGAGGAGCGGAAGACGTCGACCTTGATCTCTTCGGGGCGAATCTCGACCTCCACCTCCTCGGCCTCGGGAAGCACCGCCACGGTGCAGGCGGAGGTGTGGATGCGGCCCTGAGTCTCGGTCACGGGCACCCGCTGGACCCGATGCACGCCCGACTCGTGCTTCAGGAGAGAGTAGACCCTCTCGCCCTCCACGATGAAGACGACCTCCTTGAAGGCGCCCGAGGCTTCGGCGGCGCTCGCTGAGAGGAGCTCGCACTTCCAGCGCTTGCGCTCCGCGAACCGGGTGTACATCCTCAGCAGATCCCCCGCGAAGATGGCCGCCTCGTCCCCGCCGGTGCCGGCTCGGATTTCGACTACGGTGTTCTTCTCGTCGTTGGGGTCCTTGGGCAGGAGCAGGAGCTTCAGCTCCTCCTCCACCCTGGCCCTTTCCCCCTGGAGGGTCTCCAGGTCGCTTGCGGCCATGGCGCGGATCTCGGTGTTCGGATCCTCCATGAGCTCCCGGGTGTCCCGTATGTCGGAGTCGCACTTGACCAGCCCCTGCCAGCAATCCAGGATCCGGCCCAGCTCCTTGTGGCGGCGAACCTGCTTGGAGTATTCGCGGGAGTTCTTGGCCGCCTGGGGGCTGGCGATGAGCTCCTCCAGGGCTGCCTGTTGCTCCTGGAGGGTCTTGAACTGTTCAAGCTGGGATGCGTCTTCGAACATGTCAGCGTTAATCCGGCTGGGTAGCGGTTGTCCGGGGCGCGGCACCGGTCGGGCCAGGGAATCCTGGCGAATGCTCGTCGCGGGCGTAGGCCCCCGACAGGCGGCGCCGGATCCGGGGCCGGAACCGGGAACGGCCCCGGCGTTGAGGAGGGCGGGCCCGACAGTGCGGAATGGACCGGGAGGTACGGCACCCTGCGGGCGGATACCCTAGGGCGGGGACCGGGGCGACCGGGTCGGTCCGCGCGACCGTTCCGGCCCAGTCGGAGGGCGGTCCGCCGGAGATGGGGCGCGGACGCCAGGGCAAGGGGCAAGGGGCAAGGCTTGCGGTCATGGCGGCGGGACCGGCATGACCGGCTGGGTCCTGCGGGCCTCAGCAGGGGAAAAAAAAATCCAGGGAGGCCGGAGCCGCCCCGGTACCGGAAGGCCTCAGGCGGTCCCTGGCTACGACCGGGCTGCCTGTGCCGAGGCCTCGGGGCAGGCGCCCGGAGGATTTCGGCAGGGAGCCCGGTCGCGGCCTGATTCCGGCCGGGCGGCCTCTGGGGGGTCTAGGCCTTTTTGGCGGCCTTCTTCGCCTTGGGCTGAGGCGCGTTCGCGTACTTGCGCTGGAAGCGCTCCACGCGGCCTGCGGTGTCGATGAGCTTCTGCTTGCCGGTGAAGAACGGGTGGCAGGCGGAGCAGATCTCGACCCTGATCGAGTCCAGGACGGATCCCGTCTTGAACTCGTTGCCGCATGCGCAGGCGGCGGTTATTTCCTTGAACTTGGGGTGGATGTCCTTTTTCATGGTGGGGTCCTGGGTTTAGACGGATTTGAGGCCTCAAGCCGGAAGAGTCCGGCTTTTATTCAATCGTGCATTATGGCACACGGCCCCGTCAAGGTCAACCGTCTTGAAATTGGCCGTAAAAGGGCACTCGGGCAGATCCGGACGGTCGGGCAGGCGTTCGGGCTGTGAGGGGAAAAGGCGGGGACAAGGCCAATCCGTTGAAGCGTCTGACGGGAGGCTACGGAAGGGGTCGGAAGAGGACAGTTAGGCGGATGGATGGGGGGCGGAGGTGGCCGGAGGAAGTTCTCGGGAGGAATCGAGATGGAAATGCAGATTGCCGGGCTAAGTGAAACGAGGTCAAGAATCCAGGAAAGAAATGGCAAATTTTTGGGGAATTTAATCAGTGATATCAGCGATTTGTCATGCCAAATGCCTCAAAAGCCGTTGACCGCGAATTGCGGAAGGCTGTCATGCGGGGCATGCCGGGGCAGCGTGTATCCGGGAAACGCCGCGAGCGGACTAAACGCCGCGAGCGGACAAAAGGCAGTCCCGTAGCCGAACCAGCATGGGGACGGTAAGGCTGGAGAGGGCCTCAATCGCGGGCCGTGGGGTTTTCTAGACCTCAGATTTACAACCCTTCACAGCCGCCCGTCAGTCAGCGAGATGCCGGTTGCCGAAGCGGGCTATCGCCCTGGCCTCCACGTCCGACTCCCATAGCCCGGATATCTCCTTGGCCGCCAGGATCAGGATGTTCTGGCCGTGCTCAAGGTTCCAGCGCATGCCGGACTGGCGCAGCCTGCTTTCCAGGTAAGCCCTCTGGCGACGCTCGACGGGGCCCAGGGCATCGGAGAAGCCCTCCCTGTAATGCGTTTCGGAGTCGGGGGAAGCCCTCAGGAACTGCGTGAGCCTGTGCCGTCCGCCCGGGCCGGATCGGGGCACGAGGAGTCTGGCCGCCACCGCGGCTTCCTCCAGCCTGTCCTCGGCGATCAGTCCCAGGATGCGGTCGGCCAGGGCTTCGGGGCTCTGCTCGTTGGACTCGGCGACCATGACGGAGAAGCGGCGGATTTCCCTTTCCAGCGGACCCAGATCAAGGAGGACCTCGGCTCCGGGGAAGAGCTCGTCTCGGAGCCCTTTTACCCAGGGGGAGCCGTCCGTGATGATGACCGTCCCTGGGGCCTCGGCCAGACCGGCGCGGATCGCGGAGGCCAGGATGAGGTCGCGGAAGATCTTCAAGGGCCCCAGGAAAGGCACGTACTCCTTGCGCGAGTGCCTGGCGTCCCCCGAGGACGGGTTGGGGGTGAAGACGAGTCCGAGCATGATCCGATCGGGAGGCGGTTCGGTCTCGCCGGGGGTCCCCCGCATGCGGATCGGGGTCTCGCTTAGGGCGATGCACAGCGCGTCCAGGGGGAAAGAGGTGCGGCGGTCTTCGAGATCGGCCTCATCCGGGAGCGCCATGGCGGCGGTCGTGCTGTCCTGTTCGGGGCCGGGGCAGGTCCCCTTGTCGGCTGACTGGGCGGCGAGGCTACAGGGGGGGATGCCCTTGACGTTCGGAGGGGCGTTCGGGGTGACTGCGGGGCACGGTCTGGCACGGACACCGGCAGGTGAGGAGAGCTTCTTCGGGATTGCCTTGGACTGGCGCCAGAGGCGGCAGGTCTCGTGAGCCTGCTTGAGCTCCTCCTTGAAGATCAGTCCGCCTATGGTGTTGGCGACGGAACGGACCGTCACTCCCGTGAGGTGAATGAAGCGTTCCCGGGCGAGGATTTCGCGCGCCGCCTCGAAGGAGAGGCTCATGGCGGCGTGGCGGCTTATCTCCAGCATGGCCCCGCAGGTCATCTTGTATGGAAGCTGGTCGATTCCCAACGCCTCGTCCAGGGGGAAGTCCATCTCCCAACTCGGGGTCGCGAAGCGGGCGGAATCATATGCCCCGCCGCGGGACTTGACCAGACTCAGCCGGGAGAACTCCAGTCCACCCATGGCCGTGATGAGCGTACGCGGGGCGCGACGGTAGATCTTAAGCCTTATTCCCTTTGCCGCCGCTTCCCTTTTTTTTTTCGCGATGAGGGGCTTCTGGTCGACGCGGGAGAGCTCGTCCCGGAGGAGCCGGAGGTTCAGGCCGTTCTGGTCGTGCGCCAGCTCGCGCAGGAGCTCCTCAAGGCGGGAGGCTTCCAGGCCGCCCTTGTCGGCGCGCGCGGCAGCCTTCCGGAAGCTTTCCACGAAGCCGAAGAGGCACTTCAAGTAGTCCCGGAAAAGCTCCTTGGAAAAGCCGTCGGGACACATGGCCTTGAGACTCGCGGAAAGGACCTGGAACTCGTCTTTCGCGGCAAGGGCCGCGGGAGGATTGGCTTTGTTCTTCTTGCCAGAGGGCATAAGGACGTACTTCCTATGGTGGTATACCGTAGTGAAAACGATACTCTAAACAGATTATAGCAAAATCGGCTCCGGTTCGCAGGTTTGATTCCCGGGATCATGCCGAACAAAGCCCAATGCTGTATATAATTTAGTGGATGCCAAAAAATAATTTTAAAATTCGATAACCGAGGAGCAAGGAGCAATATATGTTGATAAATAGAGCAAGATAGGGTGTTGGCCAGATATCAATATACAACATACCTAAAATCCATTATTTTCAGGTATGCCGAAGTCCAAGTGAGTGTGCCCTGAGGCTCGGGTTCAGGACCTCGTGAGAGATGTGTTCCTGGCAACGGTGCCGTTTTCGCATCCGGCAGGATTATGAGCGCATCAACCCGGCATCCGGGCGGATGTCGGCGGATGGGACTCGGATGTCGGCAGGAATTCCAAGGATGCGGAAGGTTGAAGGTGGGAAGGGTCCGGTCGATACCTGGGCGGGGGAGTCGCAGGGTTCCCGGGGGAGGGAAAGTGCGCGAGACTCCGGTAGGGAGACTGAAATAGGGAGGGCGAGGCTCAAAAACCCGGGATGAATGGCGAGGAAAATGTCGGAAATCGGAGGGAAAATTCTTGCGGAAGGTTTGAGCGGAGTGACGCAGGTCTTTAGAAGATATCAAGAAAATGATGGATGCGGCTCGGGTATTGCGGATGCGGGAGGATG
The DNA here is from genome assembly GCA_031263485.1 of Deltaproteobacteria bacterium. Lineage (GTDB taxonomy): Bacteria > Desulfobacterota > Desulfarculia > Adiutricales > Adiutricaceae > JAIRZX01. The sequence goes on from JAISFS010000214.1 coordinate 14,538, forward strand.
CGCCTCGATGGCGGTGGAGGCATTGAAATGCGGTCGGATTAGGGCGGATGTCTGTTTATCGACAGGATGCGGGGAGGATGCCGGAGGATGCGGGGAGGATGCCGGAGGATGCGGGGAGGATGCCGGAGGATGCGGGGAGGATGCCGGAGGATGCGGGGAGGAAGCCGGAGGATGCGGGGAGGAAGCCGGAGGATGCGGGGAGGAAGCCGGAGGATGCATGAGGATGCTGGTAGGATGCTTGAGGGTGCGAGGAGGATGAGGGGAGGAAGCCGGAGGAAGCCGGAGGATGTAGGAGGATGCAGGAGGATGCAGGAGGATGCAGGAGGGTGCGAGAGGATGCGAGGAGGATGCCGGGGTTTGCGAGGGGATGCCTGGGGTTGCGAGGGGATGCCGGGGGATTAGATGAGACATCGGCAAGGACGTGGATAGGTTCAATAAACCTGATCATGAATAATATTGATAAGCCGTACAGGGATGCGTCCGGGATGATAATGGATGAAGGGTGTTAGCAAACGGGGGCGGAGTGGCTGACGAAGTTGAGGGCCCAAGACTGTGGGGTGGGATGTTGTCAGGGCAGAAGGGCGGGAAAGCGGGATGCAAAATTCGCAGGAATCTTTCATGATTTAGGGCGATCTTGAGGAGACATATTGAGGCATCCATGGATTTTGGGGATATATGATAAAAGATGTAATAACCAACGGTTGCGGAGGATGTGTGATCGTGCAGCATCCCGATATGTGAAGTGTGCGCAATGGTTTTAGGGGGGAGATTATTTGACGAATCAGTTAAAATCGGATGTTGGGTTCTGCTTGCATAACGCGGATGCTGGATGACATGTTTTCGGACAATTGCGTGTTTAGAGTGACCAAAGATGCCCATCTTCTGGAGAAAACGGGCGCGGGCACCGTCCGCGAGGAAATAACCCGGTGCATCCATCGCATCCATTCAGCATCCCCCCCCCGCATCCATCCTCCGCTTCCCTCCGCTTCCCTCCGCCGTATCCAGCCGCTTCCCTCCGCCGCACCCAGCCGCTTCCCTCCGCATCCTTACACCGCAACCCACCACCCTTCCTTATCGTTCCAGATACATATCCGGACGCATCCGGGAGCGTATCGGGAGGATTCAGGAGCATCCGATGTGGCATCACAACCTGATATTGCGGAAAGGTAATTTTTTGGTTATCTTATGATGGATTCAGATGGTTTTCGGCTTACTTAAGGCCTCTCGTAGGACTATCTAAGACCGCAACCGAGACCGCCAAGGCCGCTGAAGCGACTTTGGCACGAATTGACGTAGGTCGTCAATTTAACCATAGCTCAGGCCGATAGTCAGGCCGGATAACTCTCTGTAATATCAAGATATTTCGGCCACGAAGACCCGGGTCAGCCTCCGAATGAGGTCGGACCGAGGTCTTTTTTTTTGATTTTTTTAAGATTCCCGACCGTTTTTGATATTTTAAAAAATGGACTCGTTCTTACATGTTTTCTGTTACCGGGAGCATCCGTTTTGACAGGCAAACATTTTTTTGGCTTTAAGTTTATAGCGCCTGTTAAAGTCGCCGAGCGTCCTCCCTCATTGTGGAAAAAGGCAATCGAATTCCCGAGGAAAGGGTTTTCCTGGGGGGGCATGACCTGCGGATTCTATCGCGAGGCTTCCCGGGCATCATCGGTCTTCGCGGACCGGGGAGCGCGAGGCGGCTTTCAACCAGCGGTGCATAAGGCTCCGTCAATCGGAGAAGAAAATGAGAGGACCCTTGTTCCTGACTGCTGCCATGACCTCGCTAGCCATTTTCTCCGCACCGCTTCTCGCGAATGACTTGTGGACAGATGCTCCGGCTCCCGTGCCTGCAAGTCTCAGTCCTTCGTGGTCGGCTACGGCCACTCCTTCCCGGAGCAGGAAGATATTCCCACCGAGGAGTACCCGCTTCAAGGTGAGGCTCGTGGGCCCCGATGGCGACATCCGGCTGGCGCCAGGCGATCACAACTGCAGGTGATCGACGGTGCCAATCCGGTCAAGGCCGGTAGCTATCTCGCCATATCCGACGTTGCCCCGGACTTCTGGACCCGGAAGCCTGACGGCTGGGCGATGAAACCCAAGAACGAGACGCCTGGCGCCACGTCATGCGGACACAACATCGAGAGCGCGAAGGGGGTGGTGAACATGGAGGTCACGGCCGACGAATCCTTAGTCACGTCGCAGGCGGGGCTTCCGTTTGAGATTGTCCCCGGCATCAACCCCGCCTCCGCCAAGCCGGGAACCGCTATCCCCTTGACAGTGCTTCTGGACGGCAAGCCGCTCCGGGGGGAAGGGGTGAACGCCCGTTACGCGGGCTTCGACAAGCTGTCAGGCTCGCCCGACTCCAAGGCATTTTACGGCGTGACAGATACTTCCGGAAAGCAAAATTCCGTGCCCTTGACCGCCGGGGAATGGATCGTGACCGTCAGCTACGAGGAGTCTTACCCGGACAATGCTGCCTGCGACAAGACCGACAATGGGACATTGCTCCACGTCACCCTGTAGTAGCGGCCACTGCTGTGCTGGAAGCTCCTGCCATTTGGAGCACGTGCGGTCGCGCGTCCGCGTCAGCCCGGACGGGCTGCCGGAACTGGACGGCGAAGTCCTTTTCGGGAGGACTGCGCCTGCCTGCATGTCGTCGGACCTGCGGATCGACCTGTGAGGGGCGTGATATGAGGGAGGGCATAACGTTTTGCCCCTCCGGGTCGACCCTTCCGACTGCATGCGGCATCGCTCCGACCACGGGGGGTGACCGTTAGGGGGTAGTTCAAGGTCCGAATGAAGAGCGAACGGGTTACGGACTTGGATGGCCAGAATGGGCAGGAAGGTCGGGGGCACGGCGATTTGGCCATCGACGTATGTGCCGTGAGGCATCGTTGAAGGTGGAGAGGGCCGGAGGCTTCAGGATCGGTCGGGCCGAGAGAAGCCGATCGAGGTTACAGCCGAGGCGAGGGGCAAAGTGCCCTGGATCGCCGGCAATATCGTGGATGGGAAGGGTGTCCTGACCGGCGGAAACGCAGATCCCCGCGAATCTTCAATGTCGCGGAAAGCTCGCGCCTGGGTGTCGTTGCGACAGGTTCACAGACCCGGTCGGGGGGACCGAAATGTCCCCCGACGCCTCGGATCGGTCACCGGTCACGGGCTTGTCGAAGCCAGTTGGCCACCAACGTCACAGGTGACTGGCGGTGGGCTATTCCGGCACCCCGATCTCACGGGCTCGAGTCTTATGCAGCCACTCGTAAGGCATGCCACGATGTTCCTAATCTTCATGCCGATAGTACGCCATGTCAGGAAGGGGGTCATAAAGCTCCATCAATGGATTAAACCATGGCCCCGGCTATCCGGTAGCCGACAAGCGTTGGGGAGCGGCGGAAGCCCACGCCTGTCGTCCTGCGGATCGTAGCCGCTAAAACTGCGTTGAGTTCCCGAATCCGGTTCGCCGTCCGGTTCCCGTCCGTCGACTTTCGGGTGACGTCGATCCGGGAGGCTTCCCCGGAAGGTGGTTTACGTATACTGGACCGATACGCCAATGGCGATGGTGACCTTGTGAAAACGTTCGACATGTTGCCGGCATGCCGTTTGAAAGGTGCAAGATCAGATTACGTCCGGACAATCCGATGCAGTTCAGGCTGGATTATAGGGCAAGGGTCAGCAGGAACATGACTGAAAATGACTGGCGGAATTCTTTATTTTGACGGTCAGGGGAACGGCGTGTCGGGTTTGATTGTCAGGTTCAGTTATGAAGACCGGCAGGGAACTCTTCGGGTGGGGATGCGATTGATACGGGAACGGGAGGGAATCAGGATCTGCCGTTATGCCGAGTAATAATACAGTCGTTAGACACTTATTTCCATGGTATCCCCTGTCGAGTGGCATCCCCTGACGAGAGCATCGGAGAGGATGTTTCATACGGCAATTTATGAAACTCTTTCTCGCGCAGTCCGAAAAAGAAGGGACGGAATTGCTGGATTTTGTTTTCCGGCAAATGTAATTGAGTGGCGTAGCCTGAAATATGAGCTCAAAGATCGTTTAGGTTATCTGGGCCGTTTAGGCGGTTACGCCAATACAACAAAAGCGACATGCCGCAGCTACGATCAGGTATTTGCGGCTCGGGCAAACTGTTGCGCTAGGAGGGAGTTCAAACTTCAGATAAGGATTTCCGGATAATTATCATGCTTTCAGTCACAATTAGCGATAGGATTATTGACAAACGGATGACCTCATCGATAGGGTATAGGATTTGCGTCAGACTCCAGGCACGCGGGCGGGCTCGTCAGGGGGAAGGGGGACTGAAAAATCCGTCGGCCCTAGCCGTCACGCCGAAGTGGCGTCCGGCACTTCGGGCGCCTGTCAGAGAGTCTTCTCAGACAGCGTTGCCGTCCCGGGAATCTCCGGCCCTGAGGTTCTCCTGGATCCGGACCGCCCGGAGAAGATTTCTGAAAAGGAGAACTGAAGTGAGCGAACCTACCCCGCCGGGCACCGGCGAGACGCGGGCAGCCACCCGCGATGCTTCGGGGTCCACGTCGCCCGCGATCTTACCGTTCGGCAGGACGCTGATGCCTGCGTCCACGACCGTTTGGCCCGGTCGGAGCATGGAGGCGGCGATGAGCCCGGGGCGTCCGGCGGCGCTTATCACTATGTCGGCCCCGGAGACGGCCTCCGCGAGATCCGCTGTTCGCGTGTGGCAGACCGTCACCGTCGCGTGCATCTTGATAAGGAGCACCGCCAGAGGCAGGCCCACGGTCTCGCCCCGGCCAACGACGGTCACCTTCCTGCCTTCCAGGCTTACGTCGGCTTCTTTAAGGAGTTCCAGGCAGGCCAAAGGCGTTACCGGGAAGAGTCCGTCCGGGCCGTCGCCCCTGAAAAGCCTTCCGCGGTTCAGGAGATGGGCCCCGTCCACGTCCTTGACGGGGTCTAGGGCCGAGAGCACCGAAGCGAGATCGGCTTGGGGCGGGAGCGGGAGCTCCACTATGACGCCGTTCACGTTCGGAGCCGCGGAAAGGCTCAGGACCTCGGCGACCACCTTCGTCTGGGAGACGTCCGCGGGCAGGTATCGGATATCCAGGCCAACGTCCAATTCCGCCGCCAAGCGGATCTTGGAGCGCGAGTAGGCCACGGAAGCCTCGTGTTCTCCCGCGAAGACCACGCCCAGGCAGGGGCGGATCCCATGAGAGAGGGCAGAGGCCACCTCGATCTTGAGCTCGTCCTTGATCCTGGCCGCAGCATCGGTCGCTTTGAGAATGGTTGCTGTAATCTGGTCACCTCACGCCGGCAGGCCGGGAACGATTGGCGCTGGGCGACCGTCCTGGGCCAGAGCCGCGAGAGGGCTGGGGCGGCTCCTGGCGGTCCAATCGGCAGTCAAGGGCCGCTCGGGAACCGCGCCCGCCGGACGGTTGCCGGTCCGTAGCCTGTGCGCTATCGGGCCGTTGAAGTTCCAACGTCGATCGGTCATCGGCCAGGCGGAAAGAAAAGCCACTTGATGACTGAGCGCCCTCATTGCGGCACTGCCCTGATGTGGCACGATGCGCCGATCGTTCGGCCCCGGGATGCCCAAAACGGCAGAAATGAGGGCGCTTAGGCGCTTCGACGGAGTATAGTTCGTGAACGGGGCATTTACCAGCGGTCAGCCTTCACCTACCATCCCGCCCATATCAATGATGCGTTCGTAAAAAGTCCAGAGTATCCTTGAGAGGGCGGGAAGACCTTTCCGCCTCCACCCGCCACCAGTTCAGCTATCGGATTCCGATGCGCTGAGCCGCCTTGCCGGGTGCCGTTGCTCGCACTAATTTACGCGGGGCCAACGCCCGGAGCCATTGCGCGGAGGCGCCGGTCCGGGGACCGTGAGGGGGAGCAGGTCCCCCCACAGGCCATTGCGAGGAAGCGCCAATCAGGAGGCCCTTGGGCGGAGATGCTTGTCATCGCTTCGGGACCTTTTTGCGAACGCATCATTCATTGTGGAGAGTCGGATGGGCAGATAGCGGTATTAACTGGGCCGCCGAGCAGCCATGTCCCTATAACAGATACGTTTTGGCAAACCTACTGCCTCCCCGGGGCTAATGGGTAGCGGGCGTAGTCTGTTCCGGGTTGCCGTTCCGACTCATTACGGGCCCATCATTTATTAGGTTTTCGTATCCGTTCACCCCCCTAGGGTTTCAAACGGATACTTCCTGCGACTATGAGGTCTTGAGCGATGTTGGGGCCGCAGTCCCTCTCGGAAGCGTCTCGCGACGCTTCTGGCCTGTCCCGGAACAGTCCCGTCTGCCGTTGCCCCGTGTAAGGAGGGTCTTGGAATCGGGGCGCGGCTGAGGCCCAATCATCTCTTTAGGTACAAGGCCAGGGCGACTACCGTTCCGGACTGCCCGGACCATGCCTGAGGGGGGGCGGCCCGGTCGGATGTACTGCCCGCGCCCGTCTGGGGGAGGCTTCGACTCGAGGCTTCCTTGTCGCGGAGAGGGACTGACCGGTCTGGGCGCGGTCTTTTGGGCAGAGGCAACGGGATGCAGGAGCCGCCCTGTTTACCGTAGAGTCAGGTGACCACAGAACGGTTCGTGAAGAACTTCTGTCGCGGAAAGCGATAAGATGCTATATTGCTAAATATGGCTCGGGCGGCCCCTTCGCCGCGCACACCCCCGACTGGCCCAGCCGTGCTCCCCCCTCACCCGGAAATACAATGACTTCAGAGCTTTCGAGAGTTGCGGCCCCGGCCTGCAGAAGTCTCCCGGCCGCCGCGTCCAAACGGGCTTCGGCGCCATCGAGAGCGGCACGGACGCTCGCGCTGTGTCTGAGTGGCCTGGCGGCGATGGCCCTGTCGGTCTCAGCCACCGCCGCGGCTCTGGCTCAGGAGGCCCCCGCGCCGCCCGAGGACTTCGCAGGGAGCGGGAGGGTAGCCGGGCTTCTCTGGGAGATTGCGGGCTATCTCACCGAGGACACCCACCTGGAGGGGAGGGAAGGCTGGAGGGCCAGGAGGGTGGTGCCCTTGGACGGCGGCCCCAAGGCGACCTTGGCCATGCGTTTCGGGTGGATGGACCCTTGGCCGCTGGAGCTCGAGATCTGGCTGGACAGCGATGATCCTGCGAAGCACGGCGGCGGGCCCGTGAGCGCGGGCGAGGCCCAGGAGGGCCATGAGGGGCCGGCGGTGGACCCGGACATATCCGATCGGAGGCCCTTCGGGGGCGAGGGGTCGACGGGGCTCGACGGCCGCTACTCGCTCGATGAGATCCTGGAGCGGTACGCTCGCGGGCTCCGCGGCGGGCCCAAGGCCCTGATCGGCCCCTGGGAGGGCATCGGCCGCGGCATGGAGCTCTCTGAGTCGCGGGCTTTGTACGGGGTGCGTTTCGGGAGCCCCGAGGTCCTGGTGGTGAGGGCTGATCCCGAGATCTGGGAGTTCGCGCCGTTCTTTGCCGGGGAAGGCGGGAAAGACCCGTCGGAGGGCGCGAGAAGCGTGCGCGACTGGGCCCGCTCCATCCCCGGCGCGGCGTTGGTCGTGAACGGCGGCATGTATTACGCGGACGGCACCGCCATGGGCATGCTGAGCCGCGGCGGAGAGGCCGTGGAACCACGCAGGCACCCGAAATGGAAGGGTTTCGTGTCCTCCGGGGCCGCCTCGGACGGAAAGCGGCAGTTCGCGGTGGCGGACGAGGAGCTCCCTCGTGCGGGCGAGGACGGCGCCTCCTGGCGGAACGTCCTACAGTCCTACATGGCCTTGGACGGCATGGGTCGCGTCCGGGTGGCGACCTCATCGCGCCTGGCTTCCCGCACCGCCGTGGGCGAGGACTCCAAGGGGAGGATCTGCGTGGTCTTCGCCCCCGGGGCGACCAGTTTGAGGGATCTCGCGCTCATCCTCTACGATCTAGGGATCTATCCCGCCGCCGGCCTGGACGGGGGATTCGAGTCCCAGATGGCCCTCCGGAGAGGCGGCGGCTGGTCGTTCTACCAGGGCGAGTATTCCCACAACTCCTTCGGGAACGTCTGGATCAGGCACTACCAGCCGCCCTTGAACCTGGCCGCGGCTTTGATTCCCGCAAGGGTGGCGGCAGATCCGGACCAAAACCGCTCCGAGCCGCCCGGAAGCGAGGGCCTGGTTTCCGAAGCGGATAGCTCCGAGCCCGAGGCGCCCCGATCCGTCGTCTCCGGGCCGGATGCCTCGGAATAGCCCGACCTGCCGGAGGGCAAAGGGGCAACGAAAAGCGCCCGTAAAGGCGGCAGATGTCGGGACCGGTCGGGACAGGTTTTCTTGACGGGAGCGAGCGGGAAAGCTCCTGGGGCGACGGGAGGGCTTCAGAATCCGGCGGGAAGGTTCCAGAGGTTGACATTGACGCCCCAAAGACCGGGCATCGAGGCCATGAGGTCAACGTCTCGGCCCAGAGGTCGGCGTTAAGGCTCAGAGGCTGGCGTTAAGGCCCTGAGGCTGGCGTTAAGGCCCTGAGGCCAACGTCGAGGTGAGGCAGGCCTTGAGGCTCCAGATACCGGCATCGTGGCCCCGAGGTCGAGGTCGATGCCTTGAGGCCGGCGTTGAGGGCTCCAGAGGCCGGCATCGCGGCCCTGAGGCAGCGTTTTGAGACAACTGAGTCCGCCGTCGACGCCCCTGCGCCGTCATCGAGCCCCCTGAGGCCGACGTCGTGGCTCCTGCGATCGGCGGCAAGATCCCGGGAAGCCTGAACCGTTGCGTAGGAATCATGCGAAGAAGCATGCGAAAAAAATGGGAAAATCAACGTTGACCAGAGCCAAGACGATCAATGCGGCTGACGGCAAGACCGGGACCGTGCCGCCTGCAGTCTCGGACGCAAGGCGGTCCGGCCAGTCTTATGGAGCCACTAGGTCCATTCGGCAGTAAAGTTCCGGTGCGCGCCACCGTTGCGACATGTTTTTAGCGGTTTATCCCAGCATATCGCGCCGTATCCCTTCGTTGGCGGGCGACCCGCTCCGACCAGGGGAGGGTTTCTGCCGGAGTCAAGCTTCTTAATCTTCGGTATTTCGAAGGGTCGTCAGGCAGGTGATGGCCGTCAGGACAGAAGAGTCGGCCATCCGGCACCGGGAGAAGCCGTCAGGGCCTGGGAGCGGCAAGGGTACAACATTATTAGAATCACGGAAAAACCCCGCTTACGCCTGCGGACGCGGGCCCGAAGGGGCGACGTGGCTGGTTGTCCCGTCGGCTAGGATGCGGTCGGTTGCCGTTTCTTTTCCCCGTCCGTCTGGACTATAATCTAGTGGGCTTTGCGGCCCACACGGACAAGTCATATTCACGCGGAAAGGACAGTCCTTTGGCGAAAGACGGCAAAATCGCGGTCCTGGTCCTCACGCCCACCCCGACCGAGCGGGCGGGCATCGCGGGGCGCCTTGACGGCGCAACCTTCAGGCGCATCGCGCCCGAGGTCATAGAGTGCGGGGCCGGCAAGATCAACGCGGCCCTGACCCTGGCGGCCACCGTGTCCGGATTGCCGCCCGGCTCCGCCCCCCCCATCATCGCGGGGGTCGGCACCAGCGGGTCGCTGTCCCTGGAAATCGCGGGGGGGGAGGTCGTGTTCTCGCTAGACAGCATCGTGGCGGACTGGAGGCACGACGACGGGCGGGAGTCCCTTGTGGGCCCTTACGGGACCTTCATATACGGACCCGCCGACCCGGAGATGGTGGAGGCCATGGCCATCCGCTCGAGCTCCCCCCTGCTCGCGAGGCTCCAGGAACTGCTCTCCGGGCAAGGCTTCAGGACCGGCAGGGTGCTCACCTCGGACGCGTTCATAGCCTCCAGGGAGCATAAGCTCCGGCTGGGAAGGACCTTCGGGGCCCTGGTCTGCGACATGGAGTCCGGGGCCTTCGCCTGGACCGCAAGGAGGCTGGGGGACCTTCCCTGGTTCAACCTTCGGGCAGTCGCCGACACGTTGGACGAGACCCTTTCCGATTACTTCGACAAGGAGAAGGACGTTACCCTGGCCCTCGGGGACAGGACATTGGAGGCCTTGACGGCCTTGGACGTGATTCTGGAAGAGAGGGCCTGACGGTTGAGCCTGCGGGGGTCCGAGAGCCGTAGGGACGGGACCGGAAGCGCGGTACGCCTGGCGGAGCGCTAGTTATCGGTTTCGGACCGGGGCCCCCGTGCCGATCTTGGGCATCCGGCGCCGTGCGCCGGGGTCCCGGAAGCGTTGCCCAAGGCCCCTGGAGGCCGCCGGGCAAGGGGGCGTGCGCCTGGATATCCCAATGCGCACTGGCAAGCCGCACAACCTTCGTTCCTGCGGAAAGGGGTGCTCCGTGCCGCTCATCATCGTAAACGAGGACATCACAGGGATAAAGATCGAGTCGAAACGCAAGATAGGCGCCATAGTCAACGCCGCCAACCCCCAGCTCGCTCCGGGGGGAGGCGTCTGCGGGGCCGTCTTCGAGAAGGCCGGCAAGCTCATGGTGAAGGACTGCATGGCCTACGGCGGCTGCCCCGTGGGCGAGGCCAAGATAACGTTCGGCTACAAGCTGCCCGCCACCTACGTGATACACGCCGTAGGGCCCGTCTGGCAGGGGGGCGGAGAAAACGAGCCGACCCTTCTCCGGGGGGCCTACGAGTACGCCATGGAGCTCGCGGTCACCCACGACTGCCTGGAGGTGGCCTTCCCGCTCATCTCTTCGGGCATCTACGGCTACCCCAAGGATCTCGCCTTCCACGAGGCCGTGGTGGCCCTGGGCGGGTACCTCAGCTCTTCCAGGGAGATAGACGTCTACCTCTCGCTGCTGCCGGAGGGCTTCAGGCCCCCGTACGCCCCGAGGGACCTGAAGGACGAGCTGGCGACCTACATGAGGGACGGGAAGGACTCCGCGCTCTTCTCCGAGCGCAAGGCGCCTTCGGGCGCCGTGCCCGTGGCGCCCCTTCCGGAGTTCCTGGCGAACCTCCTGAAGATCAAGGGCTGGCCGAAGGAGGAGCTTGCCCGCCGCGCGAACCTGCGAGCGGACGAGCTGGAATCGGTGCTTGCCCCTGCGGAAGGGGCGGGCCCCCCGCCCAAGAACTGGATCCTGGCGCTCGCACTTGCTTTCGGGCTGTCCGGGACGGAGACCCTGGGGCTCCTGGAGTCTGCGGGCATGTGGCTGGACCCGGAGAGCAGGACGGACCTCGCGGTGGCTTTTTTCCTGGAGAAGGGCCTAAACGATGTCTATATGGTTTCCGAGGCCTCCTACGCCAACGGAGGGGATTTCCTGGGGGCGCTCTCCAGGGTCGCGAGGCCCTAGCATTGGCCAGCTTTTCCGTCTGAGGGCATGAAGAATGGACAAGTGGCACGAGCGTGGTTTATAAAATAGTAGAGCAGGACGATCGTAGTTCGCTGCTTACAGGCCGATGTTCGATATATTCGATATGGATAGCTGACGTGCGGCATTTCTGAGGATTCGAGACCTGAAGGACGGGCTGAAGAGAGTGCCGCCTGGGGCTTCGCCCGTAGAATCGGACCGGCTGAACGGGACTGTGGGATGGCGCTTCGGACCGCTTGGCGGGATCTTTGCGTGGTTGCCGAGTTCACGGTCTCAGCAGCTAAGGGACGGGTGTGGACGATCCTTGATTCGATCGATCGGGCACCGTATGTAACAGTGCCATGGCCCTCTGTTCTCTTGAAGGGGTTTGTCGTTTTTGCGCAAAAAAGCTCTGGCTGTCCCCATAGCCTGTTCAGCCGATAGTTTAGGATCGCATTGCAGGATAAGGATGTGGGAAAGCTTAAGGGAAGTTGAAATCATACAAAAATCTATGAGGGTTGGCTTAGAAGAAGAAGTTTTCGGTAAAAAATGACGTTGCTATCATAGAAAAATTTTAGCTCTTCTCAAAACAATGTCAATAACTTAAGAGAAATGAGGTTTCTCAAGTTGTTGACACCATCAGGAAAAATTTCAGGAAACTGCGGTTTTCGGACTTAAGTTGTTGACATTAAAACTCAATATCATAAATGGAATTCAATTAAACTCGAGTGAACGGACAAGCCTCGACATGATGACAAGGTAAAATTGGCGCGGGCGTGGCGACGGGAAATGAATATGGGTGGACGTTTGGTGTATTTAGGTAAGTCAAAAACATGACTTCACCAGACGGTGTGGTTATAGCTTGCTGTTGAGGTATATCGTAGCAGGCATGTGGGCTTCAAGATGTAGAAAGGTATTTGGTGTTTGAGATATGTTTGTGTCTGAAAAAATTACAATATTAAGGTATTTTGATCAGGATAATATTGATATTCACCAAAGTTGACGGGCAGTAGTCAGGAGCAACTGATGATTTGTCATCCAAGTGGAAAGGCGCTTTTTTAACAATACAATAATCAGAAAAAAAATTGAATTGATAATATATCCAGAAGATTGGCGTTAGGTTTTTTTTGAGATAGATTGATTTCTAAACCAGAAAAATTTAAAATTTTGATGTTTTTCGCCTTGTTCCACCTTGTCCATTTCCTTGTGATCCGCTGTAACCAAAGTTCCATGTGAATGGATGGCGTAAGCAATTACGATTGAATCCACTACTGAGAGCGGTTTATATTTGGCTTTGAGTCGACCAGCAATATCAAATGTCTGATCGTCCAGCTCGGAAATAATGGTGATTTACTGATTTTTAATCCGAGAGATAACTGATTTTGCCAAATCCTTCCCAAAAGCACGATATATGATGTAATAAAATTCTAACAATATAATTTTAGGTATGTAGATTGAGATGTCACCGGTTCTAGCTCTTTGAAAGAATCTTGAGACAATACCTGCGCCATCTTCTTCATAAAAACAGCAAGTAAAGCGCATGCATCAAGCCATATGATTTTCCCGTATGTTTCAATATTAAATAAGCTATCAAAATTTTTCAAGCTATCCAAGTTATTCAAACCCCTTAAGAAATTGTCAGTCTCTTTCGGCATGTTTGAGCTCCAAATACTTGTCAACGCTCATTCCAGGCTTGTCCTTGAGCATTCCCAGCAAGTCAACAGTCGTATCAATAGGGATATCATCTGTCAGAGGTTCAATAATTAAAGCGCCTTGCTTTTCGATAACAATCATAAAATCTACAGGAATCGTTTCTTGGATCAACTCCAGCAATTTACTCTTTCTCATCAAGATTTTTGCCATTAAGGTGCCTCCTGAAAAATATAGACGATAACTGCCTATAAATATAGGCAAAGTCATATGCAAGAGAATAATGAAGTATAAGACATCGGACTGGTTGATTATAAAGGTTGATAGACATTATATCTTAAGAAATAAACGGTTAATCTGTCTGATAGTTCTTGACCTCATCCATCAACCCAACTTTTTCTGTTTCGGGAACAATCCCATTGTAAGGCTCTATCGTTAGAATACCTTGATCCTCTTCAACAATAATGTACTCGGTGTGAATCTCATTTTGTATTAACTCCAGTAATTTAACCTTTTCCATCAGAACTCCAGGCATCGCGCTTGTCCTCCCAACTTATGGCAATATAGAAGTTAAAATCATTTTTATCGGCTCCCTATCACACGATACGACTTATTGCAGTATATTTTAATTGGAAGTTAAAGTGAAGAGAAGAGGAACGGTGCCGGATCGGCGGGATACGTGGAGTTCTCACTATCAAACTTGATTCCACTGCAAAAACCCTCCCCCCCGTCAGGGTAGCGGAACGCTATGCGGCCATCGCATTGGCACCCTGGCGTTAAAGCCGTATACCACCGCCCATCTGCGCACCCTTTACCCAGACACTCTGCCATCAAATGACTGCCAGGAGGTGAGGGAGGGGATTTTTTGCTGTGGAATCAAACTTGCCATGGAGAGGCAGGGATCCCCCAAAATCTTGTGGGAAGAGTATATTATTCCGGCGGAAATAAATGAGAAATAGTAACCGTTCACGGCATTTCTTGTGCAACCCTTAGTGGAGCTCTCCAAACATAGCCACTGCATTCGCTTGGTTGCCCCAAGGGTCATCATTTTGCCCCGAACGAGGCGTATGGCCTGCATCCAGTCTCTGGATCTCCATATGGTTGGCCAATCCCGGACGCCGGATCCCGGGTCCTGCAAGATGGCATTCCCCCCTCTTGAGCGCATATCCAAGTCTGAAACGCTTTCCCGCGTGCCCCTGGCGCGGGGCTGCCCCGGACTCCGTTTCCTGCCAAGCACTTCAGACTATAAGGTGCCGCAACATGTCAAAGGGCTGGGATCTCCCTTGGCTTCCGACAAAGAGTTTTTTGACCGAAAGCCGGCGTCAGCTCCGGGGCGACCGGGGACGAACCGAGGTCGACCGGCGGGCAGCTTTCGCCCTGGCGCCATTAATTCCCTTGAGGGCAGCCTTCGCCTTCGAGGGTCGGCAATATCTCTGAGGGTTCTGGCAGGCGGCTTCCCTGGAAGCCGTGAGACCCCTTCTCGGGGCAAGCCCCCGAATCCCTGCAGGCGGATCCTGAGGCCTCCCGGAGGTTTTTGGGGGGGGTCTTTCTGTGTGCGCGAACGGATGCCCTGGACCGCTTCACGGCGGCCTCGCGAGATCTCCGTACGGAATCGGACGCACCCGACGCGATCGCCTCGGAACAGGCGTCCGGGCATTTCCTGTCGGCGTGGACGCGAGACGCGTTCGCCCGTGTGCCGTCGACTATAGTTCCGGCATTCCCGGAGCCGTACCGCGCCCGTGACCGTCTCCCGGCGGACGGTTGGGGTTCGTGGCCGAATCCTGCGGTTCCGGTCCCGTGCGCTCCGCCGCCGGGCCCGGAACCGCCAAGGCCCGCGCCGTTGGGCCGTATCTCCTCCGG
>JAISFS010000294.1 GCA_031263485.1 Deltaproteobacteria bacterium
ACGCCACCGTAATAAGTCGGCGCGGGATTCATGATTAAAAGTTGGATGGGGAAACGGCGGTCCAATCAGGATGGATGGCAGTCATGCCACTATAATTGGTATGTCTTGCAAACTCTTAAACATACATGAGGCCAACGTCAGGGGGCGTTGCCTCTATCGTGTTGCCTTTCCGACTTATTACGGTTCCGTCAGTAATATCTGTTGATACAAAAAAGAAAGAGCTTGTAGGGAATTATAAAAACGCAGGAGTAATATGGCGCAAGGCTAAAGATCCTATCAAAGTGAATGTCCATGATTTCCCTGACCCACAAACTCCACAAGCTATCCCATATGGGATTTATGATATTGGCTATGACAAAGGATTTGTAAATGTCGGTATCGATCATGATACGGCTACAAAGGCAACACTTGCCATTGATTCAGAAGATCATTGACGAGATCGGCAGATGCATCCAGGCCACACGCTGGCAGGGCCAGTTTAGCTGAAGGATAGCTCCAAGAAAAACAAGGGACAGGATATCGGTACATAAACGGACGCGCCGCCGAAGTGGAACCGCGAAAGGCGGCTTACGGATTCGGAACGTACCCAACAACGACACCCCCGCAAAGAGCATGTTTGCCTGCGAACTCCTGCTCATCGTCTAGGGCGGGCAGGAGTGAGGGTTCTGCCTCCTTTCGCCAGGATCGTTCGCCTTGGCTCCAGGACTGTCTTTGAGGACAACCTGCGTTTTCGGTCTCGAGGGTGATCCCGGGAGCCTTTGCACGGCGTATCCTTGGAAACAAAGAAACCATTGGGGCATCCCCAGAATCCTGCGGGCGGACCTTGGGGCTCCCGAAAGCGTTGCCGAGGAATCCTTTCGCAACCATCCCACAAGGAGATACTTCGCCGGACAATCGCGTGTAAGTCATCTGGGTGCCGTGAAGGCGGATCTCCTTACAGGAGCAGCTCCGCCGGAATGCCATTCGCATGTTTCTCGTTCGGACAGTGCTTGGCATAGCCGCCACTCAAGAACTTACCTTCCGTGCGCGGCTGGCAGAGCCGCAGTTCGCGGTATTGCCTTCCAGGCGCTGCTTCGCGGGGTCGCATCTCGCGAGTTTTCCTGCCGGGTGAGGCTTAGCGGGCCGCCTCTCACGGTTCTGCCTTTCGTTGGCGTTTTCGCGGGACTCTCTTTCCCCGAAAAAATTTCCGAACAGTGCTTTGTCGGGCCATCTCCAATCGACTGACAATCCATGCACGGCGTGGCATGGCAGTCCTTCTCGGACAGACCAAATGGCACGGCTTCGCAGAGTCGTCTCTATCAAGCTGGCTCTCCGGGCGCGGCTTCACCGGACCGTCGACCAATGTCTTTGCTTCATCGGCCCATTTCCTTGTGGCAACCTCCAACTAATCCTTGCGTATGACGGCCTCGTCCTCCGTCATCTCCGCATATTTCGGGCCACCGGGAACTCCATGATTCCGCCCCTATGGCAAGGGCCAGCCTGCAGAGAGGCTTTCAAGACGCCTCCCAGATACTCAGGCTGATTCGGCCTTATCTCTTCGGCGTTTCCTCGTTGGTTTTGGACCTAACACTCAACACTTCTAGGCCGCCAAGCAAGCAGGAGATCCGCCATTCAAGCCGAAGAACAGAGAAAGATTTTCCAGGGCAACTGTCTGCACCGATACGTTTGAATATTTTCAGGTTCAATCCCCGATATCATGTAATATCTAAGGTTCATATGAGGATTGTGCTCTGACAGACTCTTGTCTGTGTTGGTCACATATGAGACGTTCAGTCTATATCATTCTTGAAGTTACGGCAAATAACTCTTATATTATATTTCAATGCTATAACCCGACTCGACATCATTGATCTGGTATTATCACAAATATATCAATATCAAAATATATTTTCCATGGCATAAGGAATCTATATCAAAAAATAAAATTCAACAAACCAATAATACCATCACACGTCCGGACGCCGCTTTTCCGCCGCCCTTAGATGTTGCTCTTCTTGGAAGGGGTCCCTCTGAAGCTGGATGCGGACGCCGGCGCGAGGGTATCCTCGTGCGGCATCACGCTGGTCTCGTAGTGCGCTATCTTCTCGTCCAACCTGTCCAGAGAGGCATTCATCTCCGCAATCCTGGCGGCTATCTTCCCCCGCTGTTCGATCAGGATCTGTTTCCTCTGTCCGGCCGTGGAAGGCCCCTCCAGGAAGAGCCTCACGTAGCGGGACAGGGCCTCAACCTCCACCCCCGCGCCCCGCATCAATTTCACGAACTCCACCCAGCCGAATTCCTCCTCTCCGTAATCCCTGGAACCTCCCGGCTTACGCGTAACCGCCGGCATGAGGCCGATCTTTTCGTAGTAGCGGAGCGTGTCGGCGGAAAGGCCGAACTTCCTTGCTGCCTCCGAGATGTTCATCCTCCCCCCTCCCCCCGGTTCCGACCGGGCGAGCGTCTGGTTTCCGCAAGGCCATTTTCCTTGGAAATTACACCCCGTTGGACAGAAAATCAAGGCCTTTGCCTCCGGCGATCCGGCCCAGGTCCCGTCATCTCCCGTAAAGCCTCTCCCCCCGAGAATTCGAGCCGCGGAAACAGGCGTCCCGATAAAGCGGGTTCCCTCCAAAATATTCCTCTTGACTTGGAGTTAACTCCAGATGCTATATTCCTCGCCGTCATCGGGCAACTCGCCTCGTCTCGCACCGAAAGCCAGGTACTCAAAAGGAATCGACCGCCTCCGGAATGCCCCGCCGAAGAGGTACTCATTCCGGGGAACCGCTTCAGAAGGCCTCCACACCTTCCAGCATGCAGATTTTCCTGGTACCGCTCCGACTTCACCTCCATCCCTTCAGTCGGAATTCTTTCTCAGTCGGAAGGCTTTCCAGGAACTGTCCGAAAACCGTTTCGACCCGTCTCGCCGACAGGTCCAGTTCCAATCCCCGTTCCTGAAAGCATCTACCGGTCGCCGTGCCCTTTCGGACACGCGCAGGCACCTTCACCCCGTCTGAATGTCGTCCTCATCCGCCGAGCCCTCACGAGGCGGCGTCCGCCTCCTCCGCATCGACTGTCCGCACAATCGCCCATACGAAAGGATACTCGCATGCAAGAATGTCGTTCCTTCATCCGATCGCTCTCCCGCGTCCAGACTCTCGCATTCGCGTCCGCCACCGCGGCCCTGCTTCTCTTCCAACCCGCCGCGCGCGCCTTCCGGCCGGTCTTCCCTCCCGGACGGCCCCTCCCTGCCCGGGCGAGCCGGAGGCCCCCCTCCCGCCCGTCCGCGATCCTGAAGCGTCCCCGCCCCTGCGGACGGGACATCGCGGATACGGAGGACGGCAACGATGCCGCCTCCCCCCGACGACGGCGGCGTAGTCCAGCTTCATTGCAGCCGCTGACCCCTGATAAGGG
>JAISFS010000009.1 GCA_031263485.1 Deltaproteobacteria bacterium
CGCTACCCCCAAACTCGGTCAAAGCACGGGCATTACGCCGACGGTTCACCCCCCCCCCCACACCCCCCCGAAACGAATCGGGGCAATCCCTCGATGCCGCATACGCTCAGGGCAGGGAACATATCCGCCTGTCGGCGCAGAACAGCGTTTCATGGTCAGGTACATTGGACAAGACTGCCTTGCTACGCGCTCTCACGGAAAGGTGCCGTGCATGGGCATCCGGCTGACGTCCGACCGCGTCTCCCGTAGGGATGGCGCTGAAAACCGCAGGCAGCTTACCATGAAATGCGGACTGCTCCCCTTGGAAAATTCGGGTGCTCACCCTCGTCCGGTCCGCTCCCCAGCTCAATGACCGGGGCTACGACAAAGCGTCCCCCAAAGGGCTCTGAGTTTCCCGAACTCCCCAGCCGTAGCCGACAAGCTCGTCCCACGTATGTCCACGGCGTCCGGCATTGGGAAAATCACGAAAAATTTCTCGGTGTCCCGTTTCCGCCGATGATGCCGACGGGAACGCTATTTCAGGACACAATACCCGCGATAACGTAGGAAAAATAGTCGCCGGGCACCCACATCAACGGACAGTATCCGTTCCAGCGGGGAGGAGGGGTGTCCTGACCGGCACCCATGTGACCGAAAACACAGCTATGGCGATTTATGATTTTAGAAATATTGATATCATGCGGCTTTCGAACTCGCCTGAAACTTGATACAAATCAACGAACATGCTATATTTGCCCGATTATCAGGCAAATGGCTTCATTGGAGATTTTGTTGCGGAGCGGCAAGCCGCTTGAAGACGAGGCGTCTGGGAAATCGTGCATCCGGGATGGAGCGGTCCATGGCCTGTCTTCCGACCTTTATCGCTGCCCCCGGCAGAAAGCCTTGCTTCGCCGCCTGACCTGCCCGCCGGGCCCGCCTGTCATTTCGCGTCTCCGGATTCCGTTGTTGACGGGGGACGAGCCCCGGGACCGTATTAGCCGCGGCGTCACGGCCTCCCGCCTCCGGGTGGGAGAGCCCGACCCTGGACCGGCAGCCAAGCGTCATACGCCGCCCCTTCCGGGCGGGCTGCGTCCGGAATTGTCGGCCCCTGATCGGCTCAAAGACATGCCTTATCATTGGCCCGGGGGGAATCATGGCCAACGACCGCTCTTCCGTTAGTGTCTGGTTAGTCGGAATCTTCATCTTCTGCGGCGCTGCCGCAGGGATGCTGATCCTGGGGCTGGCGTCGTACCTGGCCGTGGAAAAACGGGCGGAGACCGCCACCGTCTTCAACAACAGGAAGGTGGAGATCACGGGCATTGAACCGCAGAACGCCATATGGGGCACCAATTATCCCCGTGAATACAGGACCTGGGCCAAAAGCGCCGACATGAGCCCCCAATCGCTCTACATGGGCGGCGCACCGCTGGACAGGCTAAGGTCCAGGCCGTTCATGGCGGTGTTCTGGGCGGGCTCCACCTATGCCATGGACTATCAGGCCCCCCGCGGCCACTTCTTCTCTGTGGAGGACATCCGGAAGACGCTGCGCACCGGGAACCCCGGCGTGGACGGCGGACAGGACATCGAGACCGCCTCCTGCTGGACCTGCAAGAGCACGGACGTGCCCAGGATAATCAAGGAGCTGGGGGCGGACGGATTCTACGGTTCGCCCTGGAGCGGCATGGGCGACCAGGTCGTCAACCCCGTCGGTTGCGCCGTCTGCCACGATCCCGCCACCATGGAGCTCGCCATCTCCCTCCCTCCCCTCAAGGAGGCCTTCCAGCGGGCCGGCAAGGACGTGACCCGCGCCTCCCTGCAGGAGAAGCGGGGCCTGGTGTGCGCCCAGTGTCACGTGGAGTTTTTCTTACAGGAAGATGGATCGCGCGTCACGCTCCCCTGGGACGGCGGAAACTGGGGCAATGGACCAGCCGAGCTCAAGGAGGTGACGGCCGAGCAGATCGAGAAGTATTACGATGACATGGGGCACTACGACTTCATCAACCCCGTCTCCGGGACACCCGTCCTGAAGGCCCATCACCCCGACTGGGAACTCTTCTCCCTGGGCGACCACGGCCGGAACGGCCTCACCTGCGCCGACTGCCACATGCCTTACGTGTCCGAGGGCGGCATCAAGTACTCCAACCACCAGCTCAGAAGCCCCCTGTCAGACATCTCCACCACGTGCGGGACCTGCCACCGCGACTCCGCCGGCGAGCTGGGAAGCCGCGTATTCGAGCGCGTGAAGAAAGTGGAGGAGCTCTCCGAGAGGCTGGAAGCCGCGCTTTTACGCGCCCACGTGATGGCCAGGGCCGCGATGGACGCCGGCGCGGACGATGGCCAGCTCGCCGAGGCCCGGAAACTCATCCGGGCCGCCCAATGGCGATGGGACTACATCGAGTCCTCCCACGGGGGCGGCTTCCACGCACCGCTGGAGTGCCTCCGCCTGCTCGGGCTGGGCATCGACCAGGCCCTCCGCGCCCAGCTGGCCCTGCAGGCGGTGCTCATCGGCCTGGACGCCCCGCCGGTCGAGCTCCCAGACATCTCCACCCTGGAGAAGGCCCAGGCGTGGTTAGGCCTGGATATGACGGCTGTCCGCACCTCGAAGGCCAGTTTCGAGCAGACGGTCGTGCCCCGGTGGCTCCTGGACGCCCGCGAGGCCGGCCGCATCTGACCGCCTGGGCGCTCGGACCCTTCTCCACAAGCTTCTGCCGATGGCTGCGGTAACGACGAAGACGAAAGCGAAGCAGAATGCAACGGCGAAGAGTGAAGGGAGAAACAGCAAGTGCTTGATAAGTTTGCTGCATTGGTTTTGGGCGTCATGCTAGCCTCGTCCGCAGGCACCGCGTTCGCCGCCAGCCCTGTCGAGTTCGAGGGCTTCGCGAAGGTTTACCACGAGTCCCTTTCGAATTTTCAGAGGGCCTCTTACGGCGATGCCATGGACAGGGAAAGCTTCTTCGAAAACATGCTCCAGATCGCCGTGACTTTCCGCCCGAACGACCGGGTTTCGGTGCATTGGCAATTCCGGGGCCCCGAGTACCAGAGGTGGGGGGACAGCCGAAGGTCCACGGCGAATATCTTCACCCGCGCCCTGTACGGTGAAGCGATCTTCCCCTGGGGCACCATCCGGGCCGGCAGGATACCCGAGGGCATGCCGGGGACCTCCGCAGGCCTCTCCGTCATAGGCTACTACCCCACCTGGGGGAGGGAATTCCTCTACATCTACCCCTTCGACCCCGGCGATCCGATAGACGGCATATCATTCACGAAGAAATGGGACAACGGTTTCGGGCTGAATATAATGTATTCGAAAAACGCGAGTTATTGGGGAAACAGTCGGGACAATTACGCCTGGAACGGCCCTTTCCAACCTGCCGCCTTCGGCAGCTATGACTTCAAGGACTCCGACCACGACTCGTTTGGGATCGAACCCACCTACGAATGGGAGGGCGGCGGCGCGACGCTGGGGCTCTCCTTCTCCCGCGACATGACGGATCCTACGGTCGAGAAGGACTATGCCGTCTTCGTCAACCCGTCCATCTTTCAGAGCTGGGGCGACTTCGCCCTGCATTTCGAGGCGAAAATCGGTCGGGGGAAGACAACGTACAGCAGGAAGTCCGCCCTCATTCCCCCGGACCGGGACAGTTCGATCTCAAGCTCGGGGTTCGGGCTGTACTTGGACGGGAAATTCAACTACGGATCCGGGGACGTGACGCTCGCCGCATGGTACGCCAGCGGCACTTCCCCCGACGACGACGGAAACCGCAGCCTGGTCATCTTCGGCGGCCTCGCGCCCTTTCTCGTCGCCTTCAACCTGACAACGCTGGACAACGGGACATATTCCAACAACTTGGGCTGGGGAGGCTACGGCATGACATACGCTTCCGACGCCTACGGCGACAGGGTGATCCAGGGCAACCGCTACAACGGCTTCGGCGTCAACGTGTGGGGAGTCTCCCTGCTCGGGAACCATCAGCTGACTCCTGAAATCAAGCTCAATTACGGCATCGGCTACTTCGGCCTCGCGGCGCCCAATTTTCGTTTCGACTTAAGCGACCTTGACCTCGCCGATCCGGCTCCGGCTTGGAAAGATCAGTCCCGGGACCTCGGCTGGGAGATCGATCTGGGCGCCACCTTTCAGATCACGGACAACCTGTGGTTCGAGAGCCAGTTCGGTTATATGTTCAACGGAAAAGCCTTCGATTTCCCCGAATTCGACGGCAACGGCGTTTACGCCGGCATGGCTGGAGCCAAGGACACCTTCGCCTGGGCCAGCGTCCTTTCCTTTGATTTCTAAGCCGACACCGATCGTCAGATATTTCCCCGAGGCAATTCAGATGGCTTGAGGCGGACAACCATGACATCGCCAACTACAGGCATGGAAACTCCGTTGACAAGATGCGCACGCCCAAATCCCTGAAACTCTAAAACGCTTATGAGTTTGCCACCGTTTCCGGCGCTTCACACTGGCGGGTGACACTGCCATCCGAGCTTCCAAGGCCTTACCCAAAAACTGGGCTAGGCAAGTGAATCTCTGAAGTCATAACGAAAGCACCCGTTCGCCGGGCCTCGCTTCTTCCTAAAGGCCCCGGTGTTGAGTCAGCCTTCCGTGAAAAATCTCTTTTCCTGATGCCAAGGAAGATCCCCGCCCTTTGACAACCTGCTGAATCACATATTCTGAAATCCGCGACCATAATCGGTATCCCAAGCAGTCACACCTTGTCAAGGTTCCATAGGAGAGGCTTCCAGCCTTGACTCAGGACTCATGAGCGTGTAACGCCCTCTATTCACATGTTTATGAATGAGTTAATGAAGAGATATTCAAGATGCTTCCAGGCGAATGTATTATCAATACGATATCCTTTATATAGTTATCAATATTACAATACATACATTTTGTCGTATATCATAGCCAGCTGAAGTCACTCTCAAGTGTTTGCGGCAACAGTTCTGGCATTTGAATCCAAGATGTGCTAACCTCATGATGTCAAAATGGTGGACTTCCTGCGGGGTCACCGCCCGAGGTAAAAATGTCATGGTAAAAATACCGGTTCATCATCCTCATTCCGATCGAGCTCGGCTAGAGGATGATGAAGTGCTGAAAAATGTTACGGCTATAAACATAAAACGTCTGGCCATTTCATTTACCGATTTTGCCAGGATAGTCAACGAACACAAAATATATGTTGACAAAACAGACATAATCCATGACCTCTTGAATATCAATACCAATTACATTTTGCTGACAAGACCTAGACGTTTCGGCAAGACTCTTCTTCTCAGCACAATCCAGGCGATTCTACAAGGTCGGAAGGATCTGTTCGAAAATCTATATATTGGCAATCTTGAACCTGCATATCCATTCGAAAGTTCCCATGTCATACGTTTAAGCATGGGGCCAGCAGGTATCAACCCGGATGATTATTTAGATAGAATGAAGTTATATTTGGATGATGTTGCCGCTGACTACGGTATCACTCTCAGAGCAAAAAACATTGGAGATTCAGTTTACAATCTTATTCATTCACTATATAGATCGTACAAAACTATTCCTTTAGCAAAAGATGGTCCTCTGGCAGGGAAAATTGCCGATATCCCTAAAATTGCTGTACTTATCGATGAATATGACTACCAATTAATTCCCAATCTCCATGACTCAAAGAAACTTCAGGCGACATTCGCTTTCCTGGATGATTTTTATACAGGCATAAAAACTGCCGCCGATGAGATTCGTTACCTTATAGTCACAGGAATCACGACCTTTAAAGGCTTGGTGCAATCCGGTTTCAATATAATAAGAGATAAGTCGCTAGACCCTGCTTTTGCCGCGATTTGTGGTTTTACGGAAGATGAGATCGTATTGAATTTCGAAGATAATATTAAGACTTCTCTTGAAAATCGAAAAAGAATGGGTGTTATGGATTTAGGTATGTGTGAAGCTGATCTTGTGTCTGAAATAGTAGACTGGTACGATGGCTACTCTTGGGATGGCAAAACAAAAGTATTAAATCCTTGCTCATTGTTGGATTTTTTTTCTGAACATATATTCAGACCATATTGGAGCAATACGGTTGATTCTCGTGCTATAAACGAATTTTTAAAAATTGACAAAGATTACTTTTGCATGTTTTACAGACATAATGCCTTTCATGACTCATCAGAGCCTGATGACTTAACAGAAATTTCTCCAGCCGCCGTCTTGTTCCAGACAGGATACTTAACCATCAAAACAATTACACGGACAAAGAGCTCAGTTAGGGGTGGGAATGACACTACAACGTATCAACTGTCAATACCCAACAGAGAAGTGAGGCAGCAATTCGCTCAAAAGATTATTATTCCACGCTTTCTCAAACTCACTGGCGGTCTCAAGCCCAATGAACAAATAGAGAGATTTTTAGATTTTTGCGATTCGTTTTCTTCCAGGAAAGCTTATAGTTCTCAAGTCTCACTTATTTCAATATTTTCATATTATTCGTACAAATTACATTCCAACGCAGAATCATACTATAAAACCGTCATTTTAACGGCTCTATGTTTTGCTGATGGAGAAGTGACCGCCGAAATCAGCGTTTCCGGCGGCGATATTGATTTATTCCTAGAACTACCATCAGACTTTATGGTCATTGAAGTCAAATACAGCAACTATCCTAAGACCGCCGCCAAGGATCCGGAAAGGGCCGCCGGCAAAGACAATTCTTCCCATGCTAAAGAGATCCGTAATCTTCTTGATGTCGGCATTTCAAAAGCCTTTAAACAGATAAATGATAAAGGATACGCCAAAAAATTTCTCAACCAGAACCAGAAAAAGAACGTCTGGCTAGTTGCAATATCAATTGTCGGGCGGGATAATGTCAAGATACAATTCCGAAAGGTCAGGCGGTATACGAAGAAGGCGTAATACAGGGCCATATCTTTTGCAGAGGTTCAGACCACTCGGCCATCAAGGCTTCCGCCAAGAAACAATCCGGACAGGTTTCAAGGCCGACGGGCAACGGGGCGCCTAAGAGCGTCGCGGCTTCAGTCTTGGAGGAGTCAGTCACGGACGCACCAACAGTCCGTATCGACTCCGACCCGCGTACGTCCTGCATCGGCCTCGCCAGCGGAAGCGGCCTTTTCCGGGAGATCGTCTCCAGCATCCTGCCGCGGTTCATGTCGGCGAACCCCCAACGGTTCGGGCGGAGCCGTACCACTGGCTCGGGGACACTCACGTCGCGTCCGGGATGATCATGCCACTGCCCCATCCTGCGGACATGCGATTCACGGGAAAGAGGCGGAGTTCGCCGCCGATAACCTTCTGTTCCGCGTACTCTTTCACGTCTCTGGTATCGCCGCGTCATCCCCCGGATAAACCCCAAACCGCGCCGGGTAATCCGCAAAAAAAACGCCCGAACAGTTCAAGGCCGGAATGGCGTGCCCGTCACGGCCGGAAGACCTCCGCCCGTGACGTTCAGCGGGAGGGACGCGGCGGGCCCTTCCCCCATGACGAACGCGACGGCGCTCCGCGACAGGCCTGGTATCCCTCAAGGCATCGCGCCTCCCCGGGCCCGGCGGCGGACGGGCCGGGACGCCGCTAATACGCCCATCCCACGTCGAGCCTCGCGCCGCCCGGCGTGGGCGTGACCGAAACGTGCGCGCCCGGTTTCCTGTACCCGCCGGTGATGAGGAGGGTCACGCCGCTTCCGATGACGGCCCCCGCCATGACGTCGGACCAATGGTGCCTGTACGCGTACACCCTCGAATAGCCGACCGCCGAGGCCGCCGCGAGCATCGGGACGCCTATCTCCCAGCCGTACCGCCTGTGCCAGTAGGCGGCGCCGGCGAACGCGAGGGTCGTATGTCCCGACGGGAAGGAGTCTTTCCTGTCGCCTTCCACGTGGTACGGGCGTTTCCTCAGGACCGTCCTTTTCAGGATCTCGGTCAGGAGCATGGAGGCGGCGACGGATCCGGTCAGCTGCAGCGCCCCCTTGTGATCGCCGATCGCGAGGGAGTAGGCGAGCGCCGACAGGGGGATCGCCACCGCGCCGATGTCCCCGGCCCTCTCGACCCGCCTGTCGGTGCGCTCGACCCAGCCGGCCCGGGCAGACGAGACGGACGCTATCAGAAACAGGGCCAACGCGGTCGCAACGGCTTTCTGAGGCATAATCAGGAACCCTTGAAACCGGGATCCGCCAAAGGCGCCCCGGCGGAGAGGAAATGGCCCTGCCTCCGGACCCTATGCCGGTCCGGACGGCGGGATGAGGCGCCCGCCCCGTTTCGCGCAAGAGCTTACGGAGTCCGAGGTCGCGTCGCTAAGGAAGGAATTGAGGCCATTCCGGTGTCGCGGAACCTCCCGGTACGCCGTCCCGGACTCACGGGTGAGCCGAGAGCTGCCTGAGGACAGAATCGGCCGAACCCGCCGTCACTTCTTGCCGGTAAAAGCGCCGCAGCGACTTGCCCCCATGCCGTACGCTTTCGCCATCGATGAGGAAAAACTGCGGAAACGGCACTTAAACGCGGCTTTTCGGCTTTCAGCTCTTCTCCTTGCCAGAATTACCGCAAGACCGACGGCAATGTCAAGGCGTTTCACCTCCCATTCCGACGGCACTTCCGGAAACTGGCGCCCCCTCGGTCAAGGCGCAGGATCCACAGCGCGGCATCCCTCACGGTCCGGAACCACGCGAACTGTCGGGGTATCGGCTGGATCGCCTTAAGGCCGGGGCACCGCGAACGGACAACGCTCCGATGCGGATTGGGGACATGCGCATATCCGCAGCAACACAGCGGCAAATGGCGCGACGCACGGAACCGCCCATGGCGAGAAGCGGAACCGGCGAGGCGCCCGTTTCGGATTCGGCTCAACGGGACGCGAGCTTTCGACGGCGCAGACGACGGTTTCGCGGTTGCCGCGCCCTTGTCCGTCATTGCCGTGAATCAGGCCGACCGTGAATCCGCACAGAGATTCGCCCTGCCGGTCGCAGAAAACGCCTTCGGCGAGCGCGGAGACACGCGGGAGAAAAGCGAGGAACCGATCCCGTATCCGGTCCAGCGCACAGACGGCGCCCGGCGGATGCCGTCCGGGAACGCGCGGCGGCCAGGCCGGAAGAGACGATCCGGCGTCTCGCGACGGCATGCCTCAAGCGCTATCCCGGCGGCTCGCGGCGGCATGTCCTCAGCGCAGACCAATAGCTCCGGGGCCTCCCGCTCTCCGGCGGAAAGCCCGCACCGCGTTCCGGGCGAGGCGACGTCCGGCACCACGTTCCGGATGAGGCGACGTCCGGCGCCGCGTCCGTGCGCGCGAACGCGGGGGGCCGCGCCTCAGAGTCCCATCAAAGAGACGTACCAGCCCACTATCGACTGGCCGTAAAACATCCATATGACGGCCGCGAGCGACAAAAACGGCCCGAAGGGCAGGAACGCCGCGCCCGCCTTGGAGGTCCCGGGCTTGCCGACGGGGAGGCCCGGGCCCGCGAAGACCAGGGCGAAGACTGCGGCCAGGGCTATCAGGGTCGACAGGAGAAGCACCGGGAAGACAGCGGCCCAGCCCAGATATGTCCCGATCAGCCCCATCAGGGGGGGATCCCCGGCGCCCAGACCGTCCCTGCCGCGCCAGAGGCGGTAGACCTTGGAGGCAAGCCACAGGGCCGCGAAGCCCAGGACGAAGCCCGCGGCCGCGCCGCCCAGGCTTATGAGCCGGGGGCTCCAACCGGCCTGCAGGAGCGTCTCCCAGAGGTACCAGCCGGATGTCTGGGGGGTGGGCGCGACTGCGGCGCACACGAAGCCCAGCACGTAGGTGGGCCAGACGAGGAGATCCGGGATCACCGTGAGCTCCAGGTCGATGAAGGCTATGGCGGTCAGGGACAGGGAGAAGTAGTAGTAGAGGAAGAAGCGCGGGGTCAGGCCCTCCACCGCGTACAGGGAGATGGCCAGCGCGCCGCAGACCATCTCCACCAGGGGGTAGCGGAAGGAGATGGGAGCGCCGCAGGAGCGGCAGCGGCCGCGCAGGAACAGCCATCCCAGGACGGGGATGTTGTCGTGCCAGGCTATCCCGGTGCGGCAGGCGGGGCAGAAGGAGCGGCGGGGGCTTATCAGGGAGAGGCCCTCGCGGGGGAAGCGATAGATTACGACGTTCAGGAAGCTGCCGACGGCCAGGCCGAGCAAGAGGACGGCGACCGACATGGCGGCGCCGGCCGCCCCGGTGAAATGCATCGGAAGGACCTTTCCGGCCCGGGCCCCCGGACGCGGCCGGGCGCGCGGCGACCGCGCTACGAGAAGATCTTCTCCATCTTCTCGTTAAGGGTGTCCGCCGTGAAGGGCTTCACGATGTAGTTTGACACCTTGGCCTTGACCGCCTCGATGATGTTCTCCTGCTGGGCCTCGGCGGTGACCATCAGGAACGGGATGTCCTTGATGCGCTCCGTCCCCCGGACGTGGCGCAGTAGCTCGATCCCCGTCATGTTCGGCATGTTCCAGTCGCTGATGATGAGGTCGAACTTGTCTATCTCGAGGAGCGCGGAGGCCTTGACGCCGTCCTCCGCCTCGCTGATGTTGTTGATCCCCAGCTGGCGGAGGATGTTTTTGACTATGCGCCGCATGGTCGGGAAGTCGTCCACTACCAGCACCTTCATGTTCTTGTCGTAGGCCATATGTTCTCCGTTACGGGAAGGCTCGGAAGGCCCGGGCGGCTCCTGATGTGGAGGGATGCGGGGAGCGGGCCCCGGTCCGCCATGGTCCGGACAGACTCTAGCACACGGGCCCGCGCCTTTCAAGGGGAAAGCGGGCTCCGGGGCGCTCCCCGGGCGGACCTCCGGCGCATGGCGCCCGCTCGCGCCTTCCCTGCGCGATCCGGCGAACGCCCCTGCCGGATCGCGGCGGCATTCCCCGGAATGCGGGACTTCCCGGCCCGGAAAGCCGCTGGCCTCCCGGGCGGCAAGCGAAATGGCCACGGCGCCCCTGCAGGCCCGAGAGGCGGACCCGGCCGAATCCCGGAAGTCGCTGAAAAAAAAACCGCCCTGGCACCCCAGTGAAGGGGACGCCGGACGGGTAACGCCGGACTGGCGTCCTACGGGCGGAGGCAGGTAATGGCCCGCCACGCGTAGGCGACCGGAGCTGCCTGAACGGGCACGGGACTCGCGGGCGGGCGGATCGCGCCAGTCCGGTCCCGGAAGCCCCGGACGGGCGAAACGAGCCGGATTCGTCCCGCTGGGGCCTTACCGCGCCCCCGAAATCTCCTCGGAAGCGGCTGCTTCCCTCTCCTCGTCCGGCCCCGCGCCTTCAGGCACGGCGCACCCGAGGCCCATCACATTCCGGCACGCGCACCCGGGGCCCATCACATTCCGGCACGGAGTTCCCGGGGCCGCCCACATTCCGGCATGTGAGCCCAGGGCCCCGCACATTCCGGGACTTGAGCCCGGGGCCCCGCACATTCCGGGACTTGAGCCCGGGGCCCCGCACATTCCGGGACTTGAGCCCGGGGCCCCGCACTTTCCGGGACTTGAGCCCGGGGCCCCGCACTTTCCGGCACGCGGGCCCGCGGCCCACCACATCCCGGCACGCGCTCCAGAGGGCCCTGAGTCCCGGCGCAAAGCGGGGCGCAGGACCTATTTGGCCCTGACAAGGTCGTAATCGTTGCTGAAGCGTTCGGCCTTGTAGATGTCCCACTTCTGGGACCGGACCTCTTCCAGGAGCCCGGGGCAGGAGTTCGCGTCGTAGGCCTTCTGGCGGAGGTCGGCCGCGTAGCGGTCGATCTCGAGCTTCTGCGCCTCCATGACGCCTCCGCCCAGCGCGAATTGCCTGGTGACGAGGTTGAAGGTGTTGCCGTTGCGGCGCTGGTAGTGTTCCCAGACGTCGACGCTGCCGCATTCCGTGCAGATGCTGTAGACCGCCTGCACCGTCGCGAAAAGCCTCAGGGCCGCCTTGTACTTCGCGGTGACGGGGGTGTCGGCGTCGAGGGTCTCGATGGTGAAGGGCGCCTGGTCGGCGCCCGGCTGCTGGGCGCGCGCCGCCGAGGCCGAAAGCGGCAGGGCCAGGGCAAGCGCGAGAGCCGCGTGGAGAAGGAGGGCAAGGGGAAGGGGCGCGAAACGGGTCAGAGGCATGTCTCACCTCCATGGCTGCCGGGCAACGCGGCCGCGGGCCACGCGCCCGTCGCCCCCGCGTCCCGGCCTGACGCGCCGGCGGCCTTCGACCGCCGACGTGATTCAAATATAACAGAAACGCGCGCCCGATCAAGGAGGCGCTCCCGCCGTCCCGTGGCCGCGCAATGCCGATCCGCGGCTACGCCGGGAGACTGCCGGAGGCTAAGGGGCTAGGTCGATCCCTGCGAGACGGCCCGCCAGATACAGCGCGTCCCCCGGCCAGTAGGCCCGCGGCCGGGGCCGCAGTGTCCCGGGCGCCTCGCGGGGGAAGCAGCACAGGACCGAGCGGATCCACTGGTCAGGCACGGCTTTCAGGCCGTGAACCGCGCCGAGGAGCGCGCCGCAGATGGCGGCGTTGGTGTCGGCGTCCCCGCCCTCCGCCGCCGTCCCGGAGACCGCATCCTCGAACGAGAGGGAATTGACCAGGCGGAACAAGGCGTTCCGGAAGGCGATGAGCACCCACCCGGACTTCTGGACGTAACTTTCTGGCTTCGCGCCTGAGGCGGCCTTGACGGCTTCCATGAGGGTCGGCTCCACCTCGGCCTCCCTGGCCCAGTCGACCACCCGCCCGTAAAGCTCCCTGGGCGACGGCCCGCGCTCCACGGCGTAGGCTATCGCCATGACATAGAGAGAGTTGGCCTGCACCGTGACAGGGTTCGGGTGTGTGAGCCCCGCGTCCCTGGCGGCCCAGTCCGCCGCCGTCTCGAGCGGGAGGCCCGCAGCGGCCACGCCCAGGGGACTCGCCCTCATCATGGCGCCGTTGGCCTGGCTCTCCGGCATGAGCTTGCCGCGCAACGCGGAAGCCACGGTGTTGCCGCAGTCGAAGGGGCTGGAGGCGAACCACGCCTTGTAGGCCTGAAGCGCACCCTCGGGAGAGTAGGTCCCCCGGGCCGCGAGATCCCTGGCCAGGCCAAGGGCCATCTCGGAGTCGTCCGTGGGCTGGCCCGCCAGGGTGCCCCAGACGCCGCCCGCGAGGATCCGCCTCACCCCGTCCGGATAGAGGCCCGCGATCCTCTCGGGGCTCATGAACTCGACGAGGCTCCCCAGAGCGTCGCCGCAGAACTGGCCCACGAGCGCCCCCTGGGCGCGGTCCAGGGCCTCGGGAGGCAAAGCCCGGCGTGATGCCGTGCCGCCGGGCCGGGAAAATTCGTCCTTGGCATTGGCCATGAAGGCTCCTTTCCTGTGGCGAAAGCCGGTGAAAAACCTGCCGGAAGCGGACCCGGACAACCTGGTCCCGGGGCGGCGCGACCGGACGCGGCTTTCGGGCGGGATCCCGGCGCTCGCGGTCGGGACTGCGGAAGATTGCGGGCGTCAGGCCCGCCTGCGGGAATGTTCTTCGTCCATGACTGTTAGCACACACGAGAGGAAAAAAGCAAAAAAACTGCAATCCGGATGCATTTTCGGCCCGCCGACCTCGCCGATCTCCTGCGGAGGCGCCTTCGCAGAGATTTTCTTTGACTGTAACCGTTCACGGGATAAATCAGACTACCTGGAGGGGATCTTTTGAGTTGTAGCCTCTGTATATGGATGGCCTGATCGAAGGGCCGCCTTGTTTCGCCAACGGCGGTATCTGGCGGGTGTCGGGCTCGTGGTCTATCGATTGAAGCATATGTCTGACACGGGATCTCAGCACGCTTGAGAGAGGGCGTTTCCGCGCCGCGACACCATGAGTCATGGAGTCAGAATACTCTGGCCCCCTGGCACTTCAACATGCTGGCAACGTTGGATTCTGGCTCTTGCAGTGATGTACTGGTCATGCGGTTTTCGGCCGGTCAGAGGACAGGGAGCTCCCTTGGCTTCCGGCAAAGTGTTTTGAATCCTATACCGAAAGCCCGCGTTCAGCCGATGTCGCCCCGGAAGGAACCGGCGTCCTTCGGCCGGCGCCTTTGGCCTTGGCTCCGGCTATTCCCTTGTGGACCGCCTCACTTCCAGCGGGCGGGCATGACCCTGAAGGTTCTGCCGGGCGGCTTCCCGGGGGGCGTTGAGACCCCTTCTTGGGGCAAGCCTCAGAACCCCTTGGAGCGGACCCTGAGGCTACGGAGAGGGTTGCGGGGGGCGCCTTTTTCGAGGGGTGGCGGACCGGAGCCCCGGCGCGCTTCGGCGCGGCTTCGGGAGGCTTCCGGAGGAAAGCGCCCGCTCCGGAGGCCACCGCCTCCGCCTGGGGACGGGCGACCGCCAATTTTCTCTCCGCAGGAACAGAAGAACGCTTTTTCCGCGCGCTCTTCTGCCTTATTTTGTTAATGCCCGCATTGGATTTGGGCTGCCGCCGTTTCCCGACGGCCGAATTCTTGCGTGCGCGTGGGTCAACGGTCCCGTCCTTCCGGGCTCCGCCTCCTTGCCGAGGCTTTTCCGGAGAGCCATCAGGAGTGCCGTCAGGCGACCGAGGCTTTTCCGGAGAGCCCTCAGGAGTGCCGTCAGGCGACCGAGGCTTTTCCGGAGAGCCCTCAGGAGCGCCGTCAGGCGACCGGGACTTTTCCGGAGAGCCCTCAGGAGCGCCGTCAGGCGACCGGGACTTTTCCGAAGTGCCGTCTGGGGGCCGGGGCTTGTCAGGACCGCCTTCGGAAGGGCCGCCAGGGGGCCGAGGTTTTTCAGGAGCGCCGCCTGAAGGGCCTCCAGGCGGCCGCGGTTTTTCAGGAGCGCCGTCAGGCGGGCCGTTGTCGGGGCGCGGCTTTTCGGGCCCACCCTTTCGGGCTCCGCCTCCCGACCGGGGCTTTTCCGGATCGCCATCGGGCGGGCTGTCAGGGGGCAGCGGCTTTTCCGGGCCGCCCCCGGGAGAGCCGCCTCCGGCCTGTGGCTGTTAGGGATTGCCGCCCGAAGCGACGTCTTCGTGCCGGAGCTCCCCGGACCCGCCTCCGGCAGGACCGCCGTCGGGAGCGGGCTCCTTGGACGTCCACTTCGGCGGGCCGCTGCCGGGCCGGATCGCCCTGGACTTCCTCTTTCGGGCCAGGCCCGTCCCGCGTCCCCCCTTTTTTCCGTCCGTCTTGCCGAAGTCCTCCGGGTCGTCCAGGAACGGCTTGACGCCGCCTATCTTACGCATGGCGGCAATCAGCTCCCTCATCACCATGTACTTTTCGTCCGCCGCCTCGACGAACCTCGGAGCGACCTCCTGTCCCGGATTCACCACCGAGGGCAGAGGCTTCCCCTCGCTGCCGGCGGTAAGGCTGTTGACGAAGTACTCCTTCACGTTAACGCCGTTGATTCTCAACGTGTCCAGGATCGACTGGATGACCTCTATGTAACATATCCCGGTCAGGCTTTGGGTGAAGAAACCCATCTTGCGCTCGATGACGATCCCCCTGAGGATCCTCTCCGCGTCGTTGTTCGTGGGCTGTATGCCGGGTATTTCAAGGAAAGTGAAGTAATACCGGCCGAGCGTCCGGAACCTCTCGGCAATGCCCCGGGATTTCGAACAGTGTTGGGGTCCGGTGAGCGCGTGCGCCTGAAGCCCGTCGCGGATCCTGAAGAGCTCCCCGAGCCGGAGCTGCACCGCTTCCGGGGAGTCGTCGACCGCCTTCCTGTGCTCTCCGTACGCGCGGAAGAGCCCGTCGAGGATCTCCGTGCCCTTCCTCCCGAACTCGCGGACGTCCTCGAACTCTTTCCCTTTATGGTCGGAGCAATTCTGGAACTCGCGCGCCTGATGGGCGAGGCAGAACTGGATCGAGGTTTCCGGATAATCCTTGAGGTATGAACGGCAGACGATGTAGAAGTCGCATGTCAGCACACCCGCGAAGTCGGGCCCGATGACGCTGTCCAGCATCTTCCGGGTACGGGGGCCGATCTTGTAGGCGACGAGGGAGGTCCCCCTGAAGGCCCACACTTCCAGGTTCTTGTCTTTCAGCTTGTAGCCGGTCTCGTCTACCCAAAGCGCCGGCTCTTTCGGCACCGCGGCGTAGAGCTCCTCGAGGACGGGCATCAGGACGAAGGCGGCCTGCTTGAGGCATTTGTTGACGAAGGAGTGACAGAAGTCCATCCCGTGCCACTCGCGGTAAAAGCCCGATATCTGTCTTATCGACATGTGGTTGAGGGATTTGAGGACAAGCATCTCAGCGACGATCGCGGGGCTCACGATGGTTCCCAGGAACCCTCCGTCGGGTCTCCTGGAGTAATGGATTTTGCCGCACTTCCTGCATCTGTAGGCGTAAGACAGCTCGACCTTTTTCAGCGAGCCTTTTTCCGGCAGATCGTAGCGGTCCCGCTGCAGATCCTTCTCGGAATCCCTGACCAGCTCGCTCCCGCAATGCGGGCAAGGCGGCATCGCGCCGGGCCCGTAAAAGTAGCTGTCAATCTTGTCGGCCTCGCCGAGCCTGAAAGGGGTCCTGAACTTGGCAGGGTGTCCCGGCACTCCTCCCTGCCTGCCGGACGGGGTATCTCCGGAAGCGGACTCGGGGGGCGTCTCCTTCCTTTCTTTTTCCTCTGCGTTAAGGGGGTTTTTGGAGGACGGGGTGACTGAATTCGTCATGTCGGGGGCAGGCGCGGCCAGCTTCTCCTCCAGGTGAGCGTTCAAGGCAACGAGGTCGGCGTTCTTCTCCCGCTCCCGCCGTAACTCCGCTTTAGTCCGCCTCAACTCGCTTTTCGACTGCCGCAGCTCGCTCTCCAGCCGGGCCAGCCTCTCAAGCACCGATTCCGGAACGGCGGACGCGGGAATCTCCGGCAAGGGAGGGGGTTCCGGAACGGCGTCCTGAAAGCCGCCCGACAAACCGAGTCTCCTGCCGCAATCATCCATCAGGACCCTGAGGCAACCGTTTTGCAGTAACAGTTCCCTGCACCTGGACTCTTGCTCCGCGCTCCTTTTAAGAGCGGAGCCTAACAAGTCCCGAACGGCATCGCAGAAGCCTTGAAGGGGCTCGGAGTCGCCCAGGGCAGTCTTGAAGCGGTCGATGACGGCTTCAAGCCCGCTCTGGTCGGGCCGATGGTCATGTTGGATCTCTGCCTGGCTTCCGGAGGCATGAAAGCCGGGGCGGCCCTGACACGGCGAGGCAGAAGCGTGCAACTGATCGTCTTTGGCCATCAACTTTGAGCTAGATTTTCTAACTGCCGTACTCATAGCTATAAAATAACAAATCTTACCTTTTAAGGCAAGGTCAATTATCCTTATTTAGCTACTGTTCCTTCG
>JAISFS010000010.1 GCA_031263485.1 Deltaproteobacteria bacterium
GGAGATGACTTCGTTAGATCCCGTATATCTCCGGGGGGGACTCCAGTCTGAGGACCCTTGTTCAGGTCGCCATCAGGAGCAGAACCGATAGGATTGAGGACCGGTAATATCTCTGGGTCGAGCTGCCCGGAAACGGGTGCATGTCCGGTCCGGGGAGCTTCGTGCGGGCCGTCTTCAGGCGCACTGCTGACGTTTTTGGGGATCTGCGGCTTGGGCTCTGGTTGCGCGGAGTCTGGAGTTTGTCCTGTTCGTGGAACCTCGTTCTGGACATCATCAGACGCCTCGCTGATGTTGTCATTGTCCGGGTTCTGCCCGTTGACCGGCCCGTTGAAGGGGAGCGTGCGGTTGGGGTCCTGCCCTTCCGTCATAATACCGCCATCCGGGGGCTCCGAAGCGGACGATTGTTCCGGCACCAGCCAGATTTCAGCTGGTCCGCTTAACGCCTCCCTGATGAAGCTCCTGATCAGCAGTTCGCACTCTGCGGGGTCAACGCCGTTGTTCACTCCCCTCATCCACTCAATGGCCTTGTCGCCGGAAGGCCCCAGCGCACCGTTTAGGGAGGTCACGAACTTCGAGTTGATTTTCTTGAGGCTGGACAAGGGCACGGGCCTTTTCCGAGTGGCGCCAATCGACGCGAAATACTGCCTGGCCGCCTCGGCCAGCATCGTATGGCCTGGATCGGCATCCCGTTCGGGTTGGTCCCCGGAGAGGTCCTTGAGCTTCCGGTAGGCATCGACGTAGGCCCAGAAGCACGGGCTGTCCATGCCGCCAAGCTCGAGGATGTGCCGCTCCACGGTCTCTTTGAGTTGCCAGAGGACCCAGCCTATGTTCTTCCTGGTGTTCATGATGATCCAGGGCGGTCCTCCGTGCCGGTAGGGTTTTGATGCCTCAGATCCGCGTCCGGCGGCCTGTCCGCCGTCCGGGTCGGTTCGGCATCGGTAATCGCGTGGGGGCGGTCGTAGCATCCGGTAGCGTTTGCCGGAGCGGACACAAATGGACAAGAAGGAAAAAAATGGACATGAAGAAAGGAAGCCCGGGAATGGCCCTGATCAGAAGAATGTCAGCTTAAGGTCGGGCGGTGGAGGTGGCAGCTCCTCCACGAGATCGATGATGTCCTCGACCCCTCCAAGGTCGGGCGGTGGAGGCGGTAGCTCCTCCACGAGATCGACGATGTCATCGACCCCTCCGGTGAAGGCTCGGGACACCCACAGCCAGAACCTCGAAAACGATCCGGAGTCCATTGTTTCTATCGTCCTGACCTCCGTGCAGAAGAGCTCGAGCGGCTCCCTTTTGGCCTTGGGACCTGCGGCACAGCCGATTATTCTCGAGAAGCGGCGTCGCTTGACCTCCTTGCACATGCTGTTGAAGAGAAGGGTGTCGGACGGGGCCCCGTCAGTCATGACCACCGCCGCTGGGAGCCATTCTGACCCCGTTGCGTTGCCGTACTTCAACGCCTCGGCATCGTAGCGGGAGCACATGAGTTGCAGGGCTTCACCGAGGTTGGTGGGTGACGACTGCAGTTCCGGGATCTCGGGCAGGGAGGCGCAGGCGGCTTCCGTCATGGGCATGAGCATCTTGGCATCCCGATCGAAGGTGATTACCGAGACCAGCGCCGTCTCGCTGGCGGCGGGATCGTTCCGGAGGGCAGCGAGGAGCGAGTTTAGGCCGGCCTTTACGGCGTTGATCGGCTCCCCGCGCATAGAGCCGGAAGTGTCGATCAGGATGTATAGGGGAAGCTTGCGGGGCGGCACGTTGGCGGCTCCTCCCTGCCTGTGCGCCTCGCCAAACCCTGCCGTGCTGCCGCCCTTAGGGACGCGCGTCCACTCGCTCGGATCGATTATGAAGTAATCCTTATCGAATTCGGCGAACGGTTCTCCGTCCTGACCCTCCAGCGCGAACAGAAGGGAGAGATGACCGTCGAAGGCCTTCCAGAGGCCCTTGATCCTGATGCCGAGACCGGACTCATCGGGCATCGCGAAGGGGACGCCGCCTTTTCCCGTCGGGTTTCCTCCGCTGGAGGCTTCTTTGCTATCCGTCGTGAAGAAGGCGTTGGTCCACAGCCGGGAAACCGCGTAAAGCCCGTTCGTCCCGATTTGCGCTGCGTAAAGCATCTCGCGGTCGTGCTTGCCCGAGACGTCCGGCATGAGCCTAACTGATTCATCGAGGGCTTTGCGAACTTTGCCAGGATCGCATGAGGTTTCCAGCTCGATGAGTATCGCGGGGTTCTCGGTCCGCCTTACCCTTTCGAGAAGTTTTGGGGGAGGAGTAGGCCGGGAAGTCGGGCTCTCCGGCATCGCACGAGTCTCGGGTGCGGGATGATCGGGTGGCGCGGGAGCGTCCGCTGGCTTTTTGTGGTTTTCCGCAGCCTTGCCCGGAGCGCGTGATGGGGGCAACGTTCCATTTTGGATCCATAATGGCAATCTGTCCATCATACTTAGAATGAAGTCGATAATACGTTCGGAGCAGGCATCAGGCGAGGCGTGGAGTTTGAGTCTCACCAGCTCGGCTATTTCCAGCGAGACGGTTATTCCCAAGCGAGACCAGCAGGATTCTATGAATGCCGAATTGCGGTCCATCAGTTCGGATTCGGTCGCCTCGTTGGCGGGCCTCTTGCCTTTGAAATATGTTTTCGCCGCCTCCACGAAAGTTGCAGCTCCCTCGGGGACATCCCTGAACTCCACGAATTTGGAAGTTTCCTTGATGCTATTGAATGCTTCGTAGAATGCCCGGTAGACTGGACCGTCTCGGCCTCCCATCGAGAGCTGGCTTTCGAGCATGGCTTCCCCGAGCTGAACCATCACCCACCCGATGTTCTTGTTGCCGCCCATCCGTCGGTTCGCAGGCCTCCACCGTCAAGATTTTACGGGTTGCCGGGGGGTAGCCTCGACTTGTGCCCCTTGTCGGCTCCGGTTCAGGGAAGGAAGGCGGCGGTCGGCGGACCGGCGCCCCCTCCGACATCGGATCAGAAGAAGGTCATGTTCAGCTCGGGCGGCGGCGGGGGCAGTTCCTCCTTGGCGAGGTTGCCGGTCTGGCTCTGCCTGGCGAAGGCCTGAGACACCCATTGCCAGAACTGCGCGAAGGAATTGGAGTCCATGGTCTCCAAGGCGACGACATCGGTGCAGAAGAGCCTCAGTGGCTCCTGCCTGCCTTTGGGGCCCGCCGCGCACCCGATAATCCGCGAGAAGCGGTAGCTTTTGAGCCTCTCGCACATGGAGTTGAAGAGTTGGGTGTCCGAGGGCGACCCGTCAGTCATGATCACCGCCACGGGGAGCCAGTCGCCTTTGGCGTCCCGGGTGGACTTGGCGACCTCGGCGTCGTAACGCGAGCACATGAGCTCCAGGGCCTCGCCCAGGTTCGTGGGGGAGGACTCCAGCTCCGGCATCTCGGGGAGGGAGGCCCTCTCCACCTCGGTCATGGGCAGGAGCACCCTGGCCTCCCGGTCGAAGGTGATGATCGAGACGTGAGCAGTCTCCAGGGCGTACGGGTCCTTCTGGAGAGCCTTGAAGAGCGCCTTCAGGCCGGTCTTCACGGCCTCGATCGGTTCGCCGCGCATGGAGCCCGAGGTATCTATCAGGATGTAGATGGGGAGCTTTCTCATCGTGGCGGGGACTCCGCCGCCTGCCGGTACGGCCCCGGAGGGCGGAACAGGTGGCGCGGCGCGTTGGGCGTCAAGGCGAGGGACGCGTGTTGCCGATGGCATGCCGGGGACGCGAGTTGCTGCGTCAATGCCGGTGACGAGTTGCGGCGTCAGTGCCGGGGACGCGAGTTACCGAAGGCAAAACACATGACGCGGGCCTGACTTGGAGAGTCGTGAGATACGGTCGCAAGCCGCGTCAGGTCCGAACGTGCTTGCGGTCTGGGCAGCAAAGCCGGCGCTGGCAAGGCCGTGGTCCCAGGCGGGGTACGAGGATTTGTGGAATGCCTCTTGTGCCCTCCTAGAATTTGAGGAGGGTTATCTCGG
>JAISFS010000102.1 GCA_031263485.1 Deltaproteobacteria bacterium
AAACAACTG
The DNA here is from genome assembly GCA_031263485.1 of Deltaproteobacteria bacterium. Taxonomy (GTDB): domain Bacteria; phylum Desulfobacterota; class Desulfarculia; order Adiutricales; family Adiutricaceae; genus JAIRZX01. The sequence continues at coordinate 10 of JAISFS010000102.1, forward strand.
ATTATGTATGACGGAACCGTAATAAGTCGGAAAGGCAACACGATAGAGGCAACGCCCCCTGACGTTGGCCTCATGTATGCTTAAGAGTTTGCAAGACATACCAATTATAGGGGCATGACTGCCATTCATCCTGATTGGACCGCCGTTTCCCCATCCAACTTTTCATCATGAATCCCGCGCCGACTTATTACGGTGGCGTCATGTATTTGTTTAGCAATCCGCTAGTATGGCTATCTGTATTGGACTTTTGCTAACGCACTATCCTATGTCTCATGGTTGTCGCTGTCCTCCAATGCCATATCGGGTGGGGACCACGTATGGTCTCGGATGAAATCATCGATTTCATCGACTATTTCTTGAATCCAAGGCAGAGGGCGTCCAGCGAAATAGTCATCAATGTTACCAAGGAATATTTTGGGGCTATAATATTCAGAACGGCTCAGAATATAAGCGGTCGCTCCTGAGCGATACAGGCGGTTGAAAACGTCCTGACCGCTAATTTTTTTTAACTTTATAAATTTTTACGCAGATACTGAGAAACATAACATCATCTGCGATTTCCATCACTTGTCCTCCTCTCAGACGAAATTGCCGGTGGCCAATTCCTCTTCGAGCAAAGTGTACAGAAGGGGGTACATCTGGTCATCGAGTCCCATTGTCTTATCTTCCATCATCATGGATAGTTTGGAATTGAACAAGACCAAGGCTGCGAACTCCGCAGTAAAATTTCGCTTGTTCATGAGGAACTGAATTATTCCAGGCGTGGTCGGCGCAAGCGTCATGATAATGTCGTGTTCTTCTTCGGTCATTTGGATTGGCTCCCAATTGTTGTGTGTGATTCATATTCCAGCAAGTCCAATGCTCTTAATGTTTTGACGCAGTATTGACTGGAAGGCGCTTCTGTTGGCATATGAAGATAACGTAAAATCTACGATCTGTCAGAAATTATGTTTCGCAAATGTTATATTCTTATTGGGCATCGGTTAGTCAATACTGATATTTTAGGGGGTCTCTGATGGCTGGAAGGGAGTCGAAGATGGACGGTCGCAGCTAAAGCTCGATACCTGTCCTTAAAATCTCGTTTACGAAGGGATTGTCGGTATCCAAGTCGGAGATTGAGAACGCGAGCGGTTCAAACCAACCGTTGAAATCTAGAGTCGTATGGAAAAGCTGTTTTTGGAGCTTGAAAATTTCATCGTCCGACAAGCCGTAGAAAAAGAATGCGATGTCAACATCGCTCAATTCACGCGCGGTACCCTTGGCGTATGAGCCGAATAAATACACACGCTCTATCGGCATCACGGCCTTGGCCGCGGCGGCGTATCTTCTGGCTTCGGTTCTGACGGCTTCAATGTCTGCATCCATGTGAATGTCTCCTTGGTTAGGTTAAACATTCTCAACGCTTCAGCTCGCGTTGCCTTTTGGGACATTAATAGTTTATAATCGGGATAACGTTTGTTAACGGCTTATTGTGACAGATCTACGAAAAAATTCAATGTCTCTAAGGGAATATGCACGGATGCTTTGTCTGCAACGGGGTTGATAAGTTTTTCGATATTGTGGGTAACGGAATGGTGTTGAAGTCAAAGTATGGACCGAACAAACCTTTGGCCAACTTTTCGATCGCCTGCTGGCACATGAAGATAGAGTAAAACCAACGGGCCCCCGTTAAATTGTGTTCTGCAGACTCAATATCGTATTGGGCGTCTTTCAGCCAATACTGATATTTTTCTTCCGGTCCCATTAAATCCCCCTGAATGAAACGCGCCTTGGTGCTAGAGGACGGTGGAAACCTATCCTTATATCGTTGTTATATACCTTAACAAGGATGATTGCAAGCAAAGTCGAAATAATAGTCAAGCGGTCAGTTGCGATTAAGCAAAACGTCATTGTGATCTATGAAAAAGCCCTCAACTGATTGCCATAGAGCCGGTTCCCGGTACCCGGAGCCGTGGCCATAGAGCCGGTACGCGGAACTACCGGCATTGAATCGGGTCTCGGAGTCATTAGCCAAGAGCGGGTGTCCATATCAATTGGCCTTAGAGCCGGTGCCCGGAGCTGATAGGCATGGGCCTGGTCTCAGATAAATTGTCCAAGAGGGGCCTGGAGGCGAAAGACGATGCCAAATTTCTCACGGTATCGAGGCAGTTGAAGATTTCATCCGTGCCTGAGGCGAGGGTATGTTTTTATATTCCCCGCTTAAACTTTTTCGAACGCATCATCAATCATGGTCTTCCTCAAGTCGGTGACATCGTTTGGGAATGGTCCCCTGGACTGAGGGTGCCTCACTCACACGCCACTGACGGCCTTGACGGCACCTCGCCCAGGACGGCTGTGGCGCCCTTCGCCCCGGACGGATGGGGCATCCTTCGCCCCGGACGGATGGGGCATCCTACGCCCGGACATGGGCTTGGCGTCTCCGCGACTCGGACGGTCTGACGCCCTGCGACCCGGACGGTCTTGGGCTCCCGCGCCCCGGACCGGGGAGCGTCAGGCTTGCCGGACAGAATCGGGGTTCCCGCCGATCTGGGCATGCATGAAAATAGGCGGCCTCCGGGGAGGCCGCCTTTGAATGAGGGGCCGGGATCCCGAGGGTCCCGGCGGGATTGGCGATGCGATATCAGAGGCCCATGACCATCTGGGACGGCGTGAGCCTGAAGCCGGTGTCCAGGACCTCCTTCCAGGATATCTGACGGCTGGCGGGCAGGCTGGACAGGGGGATGTGGATGGACACCGTGCTCGCGTCCTCGGCGGAGGCGGAGATGGATGTCCCGGAGGCCGAGGCCACCACGAAGGCCTCCGTGGGCTTGCCCTTGCCGACGGCCACCGCGCCCTTGACCTTATCTCCTATGCCGCCGGAATCGGTCTTGTCCGTGGTGAACAGGCCCCGCGTGGAGGGCTCGGGGAGGCCGGTGAACGAGTCGAGCAGGTAGAGGTAGCCGTCGCCGCTGTCGCCGCAGCCGCCCGTCCTGGGCTCGAAGCTCGTGAAGGCGGTGAGACTGGACCCGTTGCCAAGGACCACGAACTTGGGCTGGGTGAGCACCATCTCGTAGGAGTGGCGCTGGTTGGGATAGAGGAGGTCGCCTGCCCTGAGCGCCTTCTTGTATCCGATGAGCGCGGGCGACTTCAGCTGCGCCTTGACGAGGGAGTACGTCGTGGCGCCTTGGGCCGACCCGGGCAGGGCCGGCGTGGGGGCGATGCCCGTCACGTGGCCGCTGGTGTGGACCACGCCGCCCGAGACGTCCAGGATCCTGGCGGACTCCGGGGTGCGGTCACCGAAGGTCATGAAGCCCTGGGCGTTCAGCTCCTCCTTGATGCCGAAGAGGTACTGGACGTGGTTCTGCTCGCACGCCGGGGTGTTCGAGGAAGAGCAGGGCATCACGTCGTCGGTGCCCCAGATCCTGCCCGTCCCGAAGACGACCCAGAGGTTCTTAGCGGAGTCGTAGGCGGAGTTGACCGCCCCGGTGACAGGCCTGGCCGTGTTGATGAGCCTTTTGAGCTCCCAGGCGGAGACCGCCAGGGGGAGACCGTCGCCGTCCACCGTCTTTAGGCGGTAGACCGCGCCGGTATCGGTGCAGTCGGCGTGGTTCCGCGATACCGTGAGCCCGTAATAGAGCGCGTGGTTGGTCCACGGCGCCTTGCGGATCTGGGCCGCCGGCAGGAACGGGTTGTTGAAGAAGGAGTCGGGCTCGATGACCGTGAGGTAGTTGGGGTTCGAGTTGGCGGGGTGAGGGACGCCGGTCGCGGCGTCGAGCACTATCAGCCTCGCCTTCTGTTTGCTGTAGCCGTTGTACGGGGAATCAGAGGCGAACTGCACGAACGCCTTCCCGGTCCGCGAGGTCGCGGCGGTAACTGGATTGTCGGTGACAGGGCCAGTGGGGAGCACGACGTACCAGGAGCCGGCGGCGGACACGACCGAGGGGAGCCCCACGGTGAGCCCAAGTTCCCTGGTGCTGTAGCGCCAGAGGAGGACAGGGTCGCTTTCGGGGTCGGTCACGTCCAGGGCGAAGACCTCGGAGAAGTAGTGCTCGGCCCCGGCCGCGGCGCCGTCGGGCGTCTCTATGGGCCGCCCGCCCAGCCTGAGCCCGCCGATCAGCACCGTCCTCCACTTGCCGTTTATCTGGATGTCGACCACGAGCGGCTTCTGGTCGACGTAGTAGGAGTGGCTGTATTGCGGGTCGGGGAGCCACCTCAGGTGCGGGAGGACCGATGCGGGGATGAGGGCCCAGACCTCGGCCCCGCGGTCGTGGGCCTTGCTTCCTCCCGAAGAGGTGGCAAACGAGATCCTGCCGTTCGCGAGATGGCCGGGGAACCCGATGTTCACCGCGTGGAGCATGCCGTCGTTGCCACCGAAGTAGGCCATGTGCCGGCGGGCGGCCTTGTCATTCTTGAATTGGGTGTAGCTCTTGTCGCCGTAGAGGAGGTCGAAGCCGCTGGACGGCGAGCCCACGAGGATCGGCTTGGAGTTGATGACGTCCCCTAGCCTCCAGACGATCTGGCCGCCGTTCGCCTTCCAGGGGTCTCCCACTGTCCGAGAGCGCCAGTCCTTGACCTCGATGCCGTAGATCCAGTCGATGAGGCTTTTCGTCGCCTGGGATCTGCTCATCTTGCCCGGCAAGGACTCCTGGTAGTTGGAGTGGAGCATGAGTTTCTCCAGTTCGGCCTGGTTGCCGTACCAGAATTCGGCCAGCTCGGGCTTGGGCCTGGACGCCGTCGCGGGGGCCTCGTAAAGGATCCGCCTGCGGCCGTCCCCGGCCGTGGCGGCGGAGCCGCGGGGGCGCGGCCCGGTCGCGAGCTTCGCGGGGTCGAGGTGCGCCAGCCAACTTCCGGCATCGAAAAGGGGCTCGATCCTGTGCACGGTAGACGGGTGCCTCCTGCCGTCCGGCATGAGGGTGAGCCGGTTGTTGCCCAACGGATCGTAGCAGCGTGAGATGTAGTCCCCGAACTCGTAGCAAGGGGGCGGGACGTCGGGCTTGTGGCTCAGGCTGTTGAAGGTGACGACGAAGTCGCCCTTGGCGCCCTGGCCGTTCACCATGTCGAGCACGCCGTCGTGGTCGTTGTCCTCGCGGAGGTTGCCCCACTTGTCGAGGAACAGGCCGTAGACCGTGCCCACCCACCTGAGCTGCTCAGCGGGCCTGTCGGGGTTGGTGTAGACCGGGTAGTAGACCGTCTGGACCGACACCCCGCCGCCCATGATCGTGTCGATGGAGGCGGAGGAGGCCGTGGAGGTGGACACGGAGCGGGATATCTCGCGGAAGACCGCGTCCAGCCTCGCAGGGAGCTCGGAAACGTTCACGGGCTGGAAGTAGGTCTTGGGGTTCCCGTCATCCCCCTCCCACTCGCCCTTGTCAGGCACTCCGTTCCTGTTGTAGTCGGTGTAGCCGCCGTATTTGGCCGCGAGGTACAGCGGGTTGGGAAGGTAGTTCCCGGCCTTGCCGGGGTCGTGATCGAACTCGAATGTCCTCCAGACCTTCTCGGATATGTCGTCGGGCTTGCCCAGGGGCTTGGCCGTGGCATGCACGGCGGTGAAGCAGTTGAAGCCGTTTGCGGCGGACGATCCGTATCCCGCCGGCCAGTTGCACGCGGGAGGCGTGCCCAGCTTGGGCATCGGGATGGCCGAGGTCTGCCTGTGGGCAAGATCCATGTAGATCCCGTCGTGCGTGCTTCCGCTCACGGTATAGCCGGTCATCATGTTCTTGTCGATGTGGACCACTACCTTCCACTGGCCGTTGATGAGCCCGGCGACTTCCGACGGTTCGATGACGAACGGAGAGCCGTCCTGCGGGTCCCGGAACGCGTAGTACGTGCCGCCCTTCGCCTTGAGCGCCCCGGAGATCCAGTCGGCCTGGTAGTAGGTCTTGTCCGACGGCTTGGCGTTCACGGGCCTCGTCCTGGACATGTCGTAGACCGCTCCCCCGGTCTTGGAAGTCTGGCGGTCGGAGATGAGCTCGAAGACGTGTTCGACTATGATGTCGGCGTCCCAGTTGGAGCCCAGGTCCTCCACGCTGTAGCCCATGGACTGCGCCTCGTAGTTGACCCTGACCGTCACGCTGTAGGGCGTGCCCCGCGAGTCCGTCCTCCAGTCCAGGATATAGTAGTTCATCACCTCCATGAGTCGGTTCCAGGTGGTGTATACGTCGCTGCTGCTCATGGCCATCGGGAGGATCTCCATCCTCCTCGCAGGCTTCCCGTCCGCCCCGTAGAGGGGGAAATCGAGCGCCGGGAACGTCGGCGTCAGGGTCACCGCGTAGACGTCGATGCCCTGCTCCTCCAGGGCTCCAGGAGGGGAGAAGTCGTGGGTGTGAGCGAAGTACGCCACGGCCGACGAGCTGTAGGTGCCCTCGAACGAGGGGCGGTTGGGGCAGATGCCGTTCACCTGGGCCAGCGACTTGATGGGCTTGGGCGAGCAGTCGCCCCAGATGGGGCTCTTCTGCATCTTGCCCTTGTTGTAGATGTCGTTGGGGTCGTGGAAGGTGGGGGCCGGGGACCAGTAGTAGGTCTTGCCGTTCCGGCTGAAGCCCTCGTTGTCGGTGATCCTCGCGAGGTAGGCGGGCATGTCGAAGGTGACAGGGAGGGCGACCCCGGCTTTGGAGAGCGAGGGCAGGGGCTTCGAGTTGAGCCCTCCCGGCCGGTTGACCCCATGGTCGCCGTCGAAGTCCGTCTCCGCCTCGCCGAAGAGGATTATGACCGGCTTCGCGCATTCTGACGCGGGGATCGCTGGCACGACGTTCCAGTCCGCGTATAGGTCGAGATGGATATCGGGGAAGCTGTCCCTCTCCCGCCTTTTCGGCACGAAGTCAGGGGTGGGCTGCACGGAAGACCGCGTGAGGCTCGGCTCGGTGAGCCTCTGGAAGTAGCGCACGCCCTCGTAGAGGAGCTCGCCCACCGGGTTGCCCCAGCTGGTCGCCGTGGTGTAGGTGCCTCCGAAGGTGGGGCTGCCAGCGATGACGAGCCCGTCGATCGTCTTGATTAGCCCGCCTTTCCTGAAGATTCCGGTGCCGAGGTCCAACGAGTCCGCGAGGTTGTTGACGTGTGCCCTCACCACGCCGCCCTTGCGCCTGGTGTACTCCCCCGGCCCGTCCTTGGCATCGTACCCCGTGCCCCGCAGGTCGTAGGTGCCGGTCAGGAGCCCGAAGAGCATCTGGCCGTGCTCGCCGTTCTGCTGCAGGAGACCGGACGGCTTGAGGTTGCCGTTGGGGTAGGCGCGGCAGGCGTCGCCGATGGCGAAATTCCGCTGATCGCAGACGTCCACATGCACGACGAGCTCCCTTATCATCCTTCTGGCCTTGTACTTCAGGGTGGCGAGGGTGGAGGGGTTGGGCGCCTCGTTCAAGGCCCAGTCGTAATAGCGTCCTCCGGTCTTCCGGTGGGTGGATCCCTGCACCTTGCTCTGCCACAGGTCGTCGCCGCTGCCGATGCTCAGGATGTATTGGATCAGGGGGAAATGCCCTTCGCCCTGGCTGCTCGACTTGTTGCGGGTCCTCACGAAGAAGTGCGCGGTGCCCGGGCTCGGCTTGGGGAAAGGCGTATACTTGGATATGTCGTAGTATTTGGAGAGGTTCGACTCCTCCGCCCAGCGGTCGTCCGCGAGCACGTCCGTCCCCCAGGTGTGGGCGTCGCGGGGCACGAGCGAGCTTTGGAGCTGCGTCCGGGCGTCGGTGTCGATGCTGCGGTGGCCGCCGTATAGGATCTTGCGGAACACGTCCATGCGGGTGGCCGTGACGAAGTTGAGCCAGTTGCCGCTGTACAGCCCCCCGAAGGTCGAATGGGGGCCGTTGCAGATGCCTATCTTCTCGCCGGTCGAGTAGTGGACCGCGCGGGCGGCCTTGATCCCCGCCCGGGCGACCGGATGTGGCCTGGCGGAGTCCAGCGCGGACTGGGGCTGGTCCTCCCTGGTCGGGCCGGCAAGCTCGAAGTGCTCGGTTTTTCTCGCCAGGTCCTCGGCGGCCGGTTCGGCGCGCGAGTAGCGGTAGCAGGACTTGCTGTCGAAGTAGCCGTAGTAGAGGACGGATGGGTTGTAGCCGGTGTCCGGGAGCCCGTCCTCGTCCATGTCGGAGAAGTTGTTGTAGGCCTGCTGGAAAAGCTTGTGGTCCTTGGACATGACCAGGAGCACCCTCGGCACCGTGCGGCCGGTGCTCGTGATCGGGCTGTTCTGGTAGTTCATGGAGTCCGGGGCGGATGCCCGCGCCGCGTCCGCCCAGGGGCCGATGAGGAGGGCGGCGGCGAGGGCAGGGGCGCAGGCCGCGAGGAGGGGCGCCGCGAGGACTGAGGCGCAGGCCGCGAGGGCTGCCTTGACGGGATGCCCTGACGGGGCCGTGCCCGTGCCGGCGGGGCGCGTCAGGGCAGCGGCCTTGCAATTGGGGCATGGCCGCGCCGCGGGTCGCGGCGGGTTGCGGGGGAGGTCGTCGGTCATGCGTATCACCTTGGGATAATTGCATCGGCGGGCGGCTGGGGCGTATAGGGCCGCCGGACGTCTGGCTTGTCATTGGGATCCGTCCCGAAATTCCATCGATCGTATCGGGGCCGGCATAATCCCGGGCGGCCACGGGCGCGGCCCAGGCGTTCAGGTTGGCCATCGTTACGGCCTCCCCGGAAAGATATCGAACCGGTTCGTGCCTACGGGTATCCTGCGGTCAGGACCGCGTTTGTCGGCATGGTACGGAGATCATGGTTCTATGACACTGACGTCCGTTACGGAGGTGGCGGCGGAGGCGGTTCCGCCATGCCTGTCGGACCGCGTCTCTGGAACAGGCTGGGTTTCGGACGCGATCGGACTGCGTTCGCGAGGCGACCGATTCGGCGCCTTGCCCGGTTTTACGGACCGGACGACTCGACTTGCCGCGCCGTTGCGTGGAGGCTCTCACGATGGATTCGTCGGCTCCGGTGCCGTTACGGCTTCTCCGGAAGCGCAAGGCAATCCTCATTCAGCGTCAGGTTCCGCAGTTCGATGCAACGCGGCATGGGGTGAGCATGGGAAAGTGGATGCGGGGAATGAGCCGAAACCGGAGAAGCAGGTTAAGAGCGCGGAATGACGGGTCGGCGTCGATGCGGGGAACGTGTCAGGGGGATCGTCAACATCCAGGATCATGAAACCGCTTGTGTCGCACGACTAGAAAGGCTCTGATGTTGTCTCGGCGGATAGGCTATGGCTCATAGCTTATAGTATAAAGTTTATGGCTTATAGCTTATAGCTTTGAGCCTATGACCGGACGGCGGGCGTCTCCCTTTCGTGAAGGCGAGGATGCTCGGGCTCAGTTCGTATGGAAGTACAACGGAGGTTCAAACTCACCATTGGGATATTTTGCTTACGGCCGGTAAGTTATCTCCGAGATGGGATTGGCTTTTCAGCCGTGCAGAATATGCATTCTCCATGCAGTTCAGGATCGCCATTGGCGAGCGTTATGACGTTACATTAACAGAACACAGATAAAATTCACATAAAAAAGCTAGTATATTTTAAAACATATTGCTTAGTGATAACGGAATTATCAGAAAATTTTTGCGATTGAAAGAGCATTTAACAAGATGATCCCGCTTTTCCCTCGCCGGCAGATACGGCCCTGACTGCCTCTCGAATAGCCAGTCCCTTTACATGTTCTTTCCGGTCAGATCAGGACGTCTGAGAGTGACATGCCGGTGCCTTGTGGAGCGACCGTTGTGGATCAGGTGGAAGAAAATTTTAGAGATTTATCGTTAAGGCGATATTGAAGAAGCGTTCATTCAATCATCGACTGTTCTATGAAGTTTAGCGCAGGTCCGTAGGGGTCGGCGGCGATTCCGGACTTCGCGAAGATCGCCTATGTGGGCTCCGATCGCTTTCGGAATCGGGGGGCCGCAGAATGTCGTCGCTTTCGCGGTCGATGTGGCCCAGCCGTCTGGCAAGACTGAAATGTCAACCGTTCCTGGCATGAGCGACCGGGAAAGCGAAAATCCGGACCGCGGCCGTTCCGGCCGGCTTGGGACACTATTGCCGAGGGGGGTTGTGGGGGAGGTGCTGGCGAAAGACAAGGATGCGTGGGCGGCGGAATTCTGGTCATGTGGGGATGTCTGCGTGTACGGGGAGGGAATTATGCAGGCGGGACAAGGCGTAAACGATGGATGCTGGACAGGCGTCGTAAGAGGGGCATTAGCGCTGTAGCCTGAACTCGCGGCGAAGGGATTCCGAGATTGGGGCGAAATCCTCGGGAACCATCAAAACAAAATCCCCGCGCCAGGGCGCGGGGATTTTGACAGGCATCCAGGGACGGCCTCGGCGCGAGGCCACCCCTTGATTTCTGAGGCGTGCGGCGCCGTATGGCGCTTAACGTGAGGGTCTCGCGGGAGTGTCGGCACCGAGACCGCTCGACATCACGTCGGGCGGAATCGAGAAGCCGTAGTCGAGCACCTCGCGCCAGGAGGTGAGGTCGCTTTGCTGAAGGGCCCCTGAAGGGATGTAGATGGAGGTCGTGCTGGCATCGGGTGCGGAGGCCGATACGGTTATGCCGGCGGAGGAGGCTATCACGAAGGCCTCAGTAGGCGTGCCCTTGCCGGTCGTGAGGCCGCCCGCCACCCTGCGGCCCAGCGGGTTCGAGCTCTGGGGATCCGCCGCCTGGTTGGTGAACAGGCTCATGGTGGAGGGGTTGGGCAGTCCGGTGAAGGTGTCGATCAGGTAGAGGTAGCCGTCCCCGAAGTCCCCGCAGCCCGCTTCGCGCGGGGCGAAGGAGGTGAACGCCATGAGGCTCTCGCCGTTGCCGGTGGGGACGAGCTTGGGCTGGGTGATCACCATCTCGTAGCTGTCGAGGGTCGGATAGGCGAGCTTGCCCAGATCCAGAGCCCGCTTGTACCCTATAGTCTTCGCGCTCCTGGAGGCGAGCTGTACCTTGGCGTAGTCGGTCGTGCCGGAGCTGGAGCCCCCGATGTTGGCGCTCGCTCCCAGTCCGGTCACGGCCCCGGACGTGTAGACCGCGGCGCCGGAGAGATCCATGAGATCCTTGGCCTGTTCGGTCCGGTCCGAGAAGGTCATGTTCCTCGTTTCCTCGTCCAGCTCCTCCTTGATGCCGTAGATGTGATGGCGGTGGTTCGTCTTGCAGGCGGCCGAGTTCACGGTGGAGCAGGGCACGATGTCGTCCAGGCTCCAGAGCCTGCCGGTGCCGAAGAGCACCCAGAGGTTCTTGGCGGAGTCGTAGGTGGAGTTGACCGCTCCCGTGACCGGGGCGTCGGTGTTGAAGAGCCTCCTGATCTGCCAGGAGCCGACCGGCATCGGTTTCCCGGTCGAGGCGTAGACGGTCTGGAGCCGGTAGACCGCCCCGGAGTCCAGGCAGCTCGCGTGGTCGTGGGATACCGTAAGCCCGTAGTACAGGGCGTGGTTGGTCCAGGGCGTGGTCCTCGCCTGGGCCGCGGGCAGGAAGGGGTTGTTGAAGAAGCTCCTGTCCTCGGAGACCGTTAGGTAGCCGGGCTCGGAGTTGGCCGCGACCGGGACGCCCGTCGCGGCGTCCAGGACGAAGAGCCTGGCCTTCTGGTCGCTGTAGGCCTCGTAAGGCGAGTCGGCCCCCGGGAGCACGTGGGCCTTCGCGGAAGCCGTGCCCGCGACCGGCTTGTCGGTCACGGGCCCGGAGGGGATGACCGCGTACCAGTCGCCGTCGTGCGAGATTATGCTGGGAAGCCCTACCGTGAGACCGAGTTCCCTGGTACTGAAGCGCCACAGGAGCTTCGGGTCGTGCTCGGGGTCGGTGATGTCGAGGGCGAATATCTCGGAGTAGTAGTGCTCGGCGCCGGCCGTCGCGGCATCGGGCGTCGTGATGGGGCGTCCGCCCAGCCTGAGACCGCCCAGGAGCACCGTGTGCCACTCGTTTCCAATCTTTATGTCGTTCACGAGCGGCTTCAGGTCCACGTAGTACGCGTGGTTGTACTCGGGGTCCGGCAGCCAGAGCAGGTGCGGCAGGAGCGAGGTCGGGATGTAGGCCCAGATCTCGGCCCCGCGCTCGTGCGCCTTGCGCGAGCCGCCGGGATCGTCCTGGCTGAACTCCACCTGGCCGTTCCTGAGCCAGCCGTAGAAGCCCACGTTGACAGCGTGCAGCATGCCGTCGTTGGCCCCGAAGTACACCATCTGCCTGCGTCCCGACTCTTCGATGCGGTACTGCGTGTAGCTCCTGTCGCCGTAGAGGATGTCGAAGTTGGACTGCGGGGCGCTGACCAGGATCGGCTTGGAGTTTATGACGTCGCCGAGCCTCCAGACGCCGGGGGTCGCGTTGTCGCTCCAGGGGTCGCCCACCGTCCGGTTGCGCCAGCCGCTCTTTTCGATGCCGGTTATCCACTCGACCAGGTTTCTGGTGGCGGTCGCCTTGTTGGCGGCGCCGGGCAGGGCCGATTCCCAGTTGTCGTGGATCATCAGCCCGGCCAGATCGGCCAGCGAGCCGGCGGAGGTGTCGAACGTTCCGAGGGAGAGTTCGGGCCTCAGGGCCGTCGCGGGCCTCCCGTACAGGATCCGCCTGCGGCCGTCGGCCACCGAGGCCGTGGCGC
>JAISFS010000187.1 GCA_031263485.1 Deltaproteobacteria bacterium
GGAGATCGGAGCGGCCCTTTCGCGTCGGCCACAGGCTCCGGACATGACGGTCCCGCGGTCGGGGAGGCACTTGGCGTGCCTCTTGGTGACCGCGATGACCTTCAGGTCGGCATTGACAAGCCCATTGAGGATGGCCTTCCGGCAGACGTCGGCGCCATGCCGACTGTCTTACATCACGGTTTCGTTGCCCGTTTCCATTTCCACATCTTCCTGTCGGGCTGGAACCTCCAGGCAATGGCAGCTCAGGGGCGATTTAGTGAACCCTCAATGCGGCAATAAGCGAACGATGGCGCATTCTGGGACCTTCCGAATTGAAGCGGGTCATGTCGAATGTGCAGACAATCATGTCAGGGTGACGTCAGCAATCTGGTGAGTAGCGGGCGATGTCTTGGCAAAAGCGAAAATGACGATCTGGAATGGATCTGAGCCATCAACCTACTGAACCTTCGGTCCGTAACGGGGGCTCCAGTTTTCGGCGATACGGTCCGCAATTGTTCCTCATTTCCGCGTATCGTAAATGATATCCCTGTATCCGGAAGATATTTCAACGCGACATCACTCCACGAGACTTTCGGATGGAGTCATCGGCATGATGAACTCCCGAGCCATGCCATCCTCTATCGCGCCATGATGTCGTGGGCCAGATTTTGCGGAGGAATTTTTTGATAAGAAGAAGCCGAGAATGTTGTCATAACTCGGAACGATTGAGTACTATGCAAGTTGTTTGTCCACTGCGCGAAATGCCGGTGAAGCGGTTGCCGAAAAGATTCGATTGCTCTTTCGATTCGTCATGTCCGTGCCTCCGGATGAGTAACCGCAGGGGTGAGCCGAATTTCGGGAGTGAAATCTTCGGGATCCATACCTGCGGTCGGCTTCTCGTTTCTGCATGACAGACGTGTTGATCGATGGTATGGAGTGTAGCTTGTCCGGATCGTTGACGCCGCACGCTTCAGTAAGACGGCTCGGATATTATGCTCGCTCGACAAGACTCGCAATAGGGAACGTGGATGCCGACGAAGGGCATGGCGGGGATCGATGGGACGGGTTAAAAAGCTCCCGTCTGCCTTGCCGTCGATATCCTTGCGAGTCAAGGCGGGTTAGTCTGAGGAAAGATGTTCACAGGCGAACGTTGTTGACGTATTCAGATGTCGATATGTCAAACCGACTACGGGCTTTTCTTGAGCATTTCGTGCCCCGGCTGGCAGGTCGGCGTAAACGGCAGATACTGGATGAAACCGATGCGGAAGTCACGGATGCCCGATCCTTTCGAAAGTTGCCACCTAAAGAAACGATTAATGATGCGATTCAGCCTTAATATGAAATATAATACTTGCTTTGAAACTAAATTAATATTTTCTGGTATTCTTATGCATTGTTGACAGCTGGAACAGCCATGAGGCCGTTCACGAGATGGCTGCCCGGCATGAAGTTCCGTCCTTGAGGTCAGATTGGGGCCCAGAACATGCCGGTATGGGCCAAAGATCCGATCCGGCTGAGCGGGAGAAGCGCCGACGTCCAGGGCCAGAATCATTGAGCGGGATTGTCTTTTCGGGAGCACGGGCATGAGAGGATGAAATCGATATGGAATCGCTTGATGTGTCAACAGTCATTTCAGAATTGAATGACAAATAAAGCTAGGGATTGTTAAGTATTAATAGCCATAAAACAAATCAATACAGGCTTTCTGCATTTAAAAAAGCTTCTTAAGGATTTAATGCTATTATGTTGCATCTGTTGACCGTTTTTGAGTCAGGTTCTATTTTTCAGCCTTGAAACGCGTCGCATCCCCGATGATTGGCTTATCCTGTAGTATTGAAGTCGCAGGTGTACAGCTATCGTGTTTTCGTCTTTTTGAATTTTGAAGAGGGGTGGCAGGAGGCATCCGGCACCGATACCACGGACCGCGTCGGCGTCCCGATGGCTCTCCAATGCAGGCGGCTTGTCCTCAAGGTTGCCGGTCCGGTCACGTCAGCCGGATGGCGGCCCCTTCGCCCTATCCCCTCACGTTGCGCATTCCCTTCCGGCAACGCGTTTCGAAACTCTGCGGAAGGCCACTCACTTCCGATAGACGCTTCAGCAGCACGCTGAAGCCTCACATTCCGGTTTCAGGCTCTGAGACCCGCCCCGCCTTCTGGCCCCAGTCGCTCACTCCTGCCTCACGCCCCAGTCGTTCACTCCACCTTCGCGCGCCGGTCGCTCACTCCCGTTTAAAACTCCAGAATCAACTTGAAATTTCCGTATCAACCGTCACAGCCAGCCCTTCATCGAAGCAGCGTAAGGGCTAACGCTCCACGTCCCGGACGCGTGAAGTTCCTGGCTATGCCGGACGACCTGAATCGCGTGCCTGATGCTGGGGACGTCCCCTGACACGGGTACGGCAGGTCGGGGATAAGCGCGTTTCCAGAGAGAGAGAATGTGAGAGCCACCCTGAACAACAGAACAGGAAAAGCGGGAGAGCCGTGTCGAGGCATCGGAAGGTGCTTGGCATGGAATTTGCCGTTGCTGTCTCTTTCTCTCTCTCGACGGGCATCATGGCTCGCGCGTCAGACGGCTGAAGTTTTCCCGACGATGACGATGGGTTCGCCCGCGCCTTTTCCTTGCCGAGAAGGGCGGATTGCATTTTGCCGCCTGGCCGGGCCGTTCCAGGGTCCGGTCTTGCGGCAATTTTCCCGTATGGAAGGCAATGTCTGCAACTGAAGGATGTCGCTGTCTGATAAACCATTGATAACACTGACTTATTGGATGGCGGAGCAAAGTCATGGCGCCTAAAGTCGGTGACATTGGTTTGGAAGAAGGATCGTGGCTGACAAGACCGGATTGACCGCCTCGCGTCGGAGAGCTTTGCCTGATCGGCATGGGCATCGATGACGCCCGATCCGGCGACGTTTGTCAAGCATATCCCTCGATCCCGGACATGCCTTCGGATACTGCGGATTTGGGAGGCAAGACGACAGGAACCGGCGCCAAATCGCGCCATTAACGGCGTGGATCCTCGGACAATATCCGCCGATGTTCAAGATTGACGGTGGGCTTCGTCTGAATCTCTCCGGCATGCGGACTTCAGGAAACCATTGCGGACATTTAGCTTCCCCCATCCTATCGTCGCCAATTCGCTTAGATTGGGTCAGCATGGATCTGTCCTTGCGGATAGCCTCTCTTGCCATCGAACGGTCGCCGACCCGGATGGCGGGCCGTACGCGGCAGGTGAGGCATGTGCATCCGGTGACCTCATGGAGGCCGAGGCCAGCCGTCTCGTGGAATGGGTATGCCGGCACGGAAGTCGGTCGTGTTCCATCCGGGACATCGCATCATCATGACGTCACACTGCTCGTGAAGTTGCATCCCCATGCGATATTTGCCTGCCTGGAGACGAAAATCGGCATCTCTTCCCATAATTTGAAAGCGAAACCTTGGCAGGCCTCTGCATACGAGAAATCTGCATACGAGAATCAAGTTGATATTAGCGACTGACGACCACCGGTTTTATCCGCCTTGTCTGCTCATCATTTAGATAATTTCAGGATTATCCCCCATTCGCACGATTCAGGATTTTCAGACGGGGCTAGTTCCCCATTAGCGAGTCAAGTAACCAGCCCATGGGGAGCGCCCCTCTCGTTCCGATGGGGGAAACCGTGAGCGTTTATCCAACAAAAAAGGATGAGAATGATGAAGATCAGGATTTTTCTCGTAGCCATTGCGGTGATACTGCTCTCCAATCTCAGTCCGGCCATGGCCGGGCCCGATGATACCGTAAAAATCGGGGTGGTGGGGTTCTATGACAATCTGGATCCAACAGAAGGCTACAACGGCTGGGCTGTGACCCGGTATGGGGTGGGAGAGACCCTGGTCCATTTCGACGAGATAATGAATCTTGAGCCCTGGCTTGCCGAAGGATGGACCTTGAGCGACGACAAGCTGACCTGGACCTTCAAAATCAGGGGCAACGTCAAGTTCTCCAACGGCAAGCCCATGACGGCAGATGCGGTCAAGAAATCCCTTGAACGGTCTTTTGCCAAAAGCCAGAGGGCATCGGCAGGATTTTTCGAGTACGAGTCCATGACGGTCGACGGGGACAGCCTGGCAATCAAGACCAAGAACCCCACCCCCAGCCTGCCCGGCTGCCTTGCCGACCCGTTGTTCCTGATCGTGGACGTAGACGCCGACAAGGGCGACGCGTTCGCCACCAAGGGCCCGATCGGTACCGGACCCTATTCGATAAAGTCGTTTTCCAGGGGACTGACCGTTGTGGAGAGAAACCCGTACTACTGGGACGGCGAGGTGCCGTTCAAGGAAGTGACCATCCAGACCATCGACGACACCAATACCCGCACCATGGCCCTCCAGAGCGGCGAAATCGGCTTCGCGGTCAACGTGGCGGCGAGCGACGTGTCCCTTTTCCGCGGCAAGCCGGACTTTACCGTGGAGGAGGTTGCCTCGCTCAGGACGGTGTTCTCCTTCATGAACCAGCACGGACCTCTGGCAGACATCAAGCTGCGCCAGGCCGTCATCCGGGCCCTCAACAGGGAGGCGTACGCGAAATCCCTCCTGCACGACACCTTCACCCCCGGCAAGGCCCCGGTGCCGCCTTCCCTGGATTACGGCTTCAATCAGTTGAAGGATCCCAACGCCTTCGACGTGAACGGAGCCAAGGCGCTATTGGCGGAGGCGGGGTACAGGGACACGGACGGCGACGGATACGTGGAAAAGGACGGCAGGAAGATCACCCTGCAGCATATCATCTACAACAGCCGGGCGGAGTTGCCCATCCTTGCCGAGGCCTCTCAGGCCGACCTCAAGGCCGTCGGGATCGACGTGGAAGTCCAGAGCTATGATTACACGTCGCTTTTGGAAATCCAGGCGGAGGGGAAATACGACCTGCTGATCTGGAACGTCATCACGGCCAACACCGGTGACCCGGAACACTATCTCCGCGAATTGTGGAAGACGTATTCGGAGCAGACCAAGAACACCAACACCGCCGGATATTCCAACCCTCAGGTGGACAGCCTCATGGACAAGCTTGCGGTTGAGTTCGACGTGTCAGTCCGCCGTCAGCTGATGATCGATATCCAGCAGCTCATCATGAACGATGCCGCATCGGTTTTCTTCGCTTATCCCGAGACCAACATCATCTTCAACAACAAGATGCTCAAGGGCGTGAGGATGTTGCCATCGGACTACTACTGGCTCACCAAAGACGTGGCGCCCGTCTGAGGCAGACGGGACCGAACCGTCCCGAAGTATCCCATGCTGCTAGAGATAAACAACCTGTCCGTCAGATACGGCGACAATCCTTCCAGCCTCCACGACTTCGCCCTGTGCCTGGCGGACGGGGAAATCCTCGGGCTGGTCGGCGAGAGCGGTTGCGGGAAGAGTACGGTTATCCGCTCGATTCTCGGGACTCTTCCGGAAACCGCCCGTATAGAGTCTGGCGAGATCCTGTTCGACGGAAAGGATCTCCTGCGAAACAGCCGAAAGCAATGGCGCAGTCTCAGGGGTTCCAGGATTTCCATGATATTCCAGGACTGCGGTTCCATGATGAACCCGGTAGTCAAGATCGGGCGCCAGTTCGTCCAGTTCATCAAGACGCACAGGCCGGACATGGGCAAGAAGGAGGCGCGGGAGCTGGCGAAGGAAATGCTGGCAAGCATGCGGCTTTCCAACCCGGGGCATATCATGGACGGGTACCCTTTCGAGCTCTCCGGAGGCATGCGCCAGCGGGTGGGAATCGCCATGGCCATGACATTCCATCCGCGGATATTGCTGGCAGACGAGCCCACCTCTGCCTTAGACGTCACCACGCAGACGCAGATCGTCCGCCAGATGATGGATCTCCGGGACGGATTCGGCACATCGATCATCATCGTCACCCACAATTTCGGCGTGGCGGCCTACATGACCGATCGCCTCATGGTCATGCGACAGGGCCTGGTGGTCGAGGAGGGGGAAAGCTCCGCCATCGTGGAAAGACCTGCCCACGAGTACACCCAAAGCCTGATTGGGGCAATCCCGCAGATAGGGTAACGCCTATGACTGAAATCATCCTGGAAGCCAGGAACGTCAGCAAGCTGTTCGCCGCGCAGGGCCGCGGCGCGGGGGACGGCATGCTCAAGGCCCTGAACGACGTGAGTCTCAAGGTCACCAAGGGAAGGTCACTGGGCCTTGTCGGCGAAAGCGGCTGCGGGAAAAGCACTTTCGTCAAGTGTCTCCTCAACCTTTTCCCGCCTACGCAAGGCGCCTTCTTCTATCGCGGCAGGAACCTGAGCGAACTCAAGGGCGAGGAGCTCCGTCAGAGCCGCAGGCACATACAGATAGTGTTCCAGGATCCGGCGACCTCATTCAACCCGAGGATGACCGTGGAGGAGATCGTCTGCGAGCCTTTGCTCAATTTCAAGCTGATTTCCAAAAAGCAGACGAGATCCAGGGCCGAGGAGCTGCTGGCCATGGTCGAGCTTCCGTCAGACTACGTGTCCCGCAGGCCTCTCCACATGAGCGGGGGACAGCGCCAGAGGGTCGGCTTGGCCCGGGCACTTGCCCTTTCCCCGGAAATCCTCGTCTGCGACGAGTCCACCTCGGCCCTGGACGTCCTGGTCCAGAAGCGCATCATCGAGCTTCTTGTGAGGCTCCAGCGGGAACTGGGACTGACCATCATCTTCATCTGCCACGATCTGGCCCTGGTCCAGTCCTTCTGCCACCAGGTCGCCATCATGTATCTGGGCTCGGTCGTGGAGGTACTGGGGGACGGCCAGATGAAAAGGGCCAGGCATCCCTATACCAGAGCCCTGCTGGACTCGATCTTTCCCTTGTGTCCGGGCGCGAAGATGGTCATCAAGAACCTTGAAGGCGAGGTGCCCAGTCCGATCGATTCCCCGCCCGGATGTCCTTTCCAGGGCCGCTGTGAAACGGCGGAAAAGGTCTGTCTGGACGAAAAGCCCAGGCTTGCGGAGCTGGAGCCGGGCCACTTGGTCGCCTGCCACGCCATGTGATCAGGCGCCTGCCATTTCGGCGATGCCGGGTCTTTAGGCGAAGGGAACCCCTGGGGCAGGAGCGTCAGACAGTGCGGCTCGACCACCGGTCATTCTTAAGGCTGTCCGGCCCGTTTATCCTCGCATCGATCACCACATCGCTTCTGGGGGCGGTCGGCACGGCAGTGGTCGGCCACCTTGGAAACGTGGACTATATCGGCGCCGTGGCCCTGGGCACGGTGATCTTCAACACGCTTTACTGGATGTTCAACTTCCTGCGCATCGTTACGGCAAGCTATTCCTCGCAGGCTTACGGGCGCCGGAACGCGGAGGAGGCCGCGCTGGCCCTCCTGCGGCCCGGGATGATAGCGCTGGCTTTCGGCATCCTGATGCTCCTCCTGTCGCCGCTCATCGCCAAGGCGTTCATATTGGCGCTCCGCCCCGATGCCGAGATCAAGGCCCTGGCTTTGGGCTATTTCCGCATCCTGATTTGGGGCGCCCCCCTGGTTCTGGCCAGCTTTTCCCTGTTGGGCTGGCTGATGGGCCGGATGCGGCTCAAGGCCGTGCTGTTTCTCCAGATCGGGACCAATCTCTTCAACTGCGCCCTGTATTTCGTCTTCGTTTACGGTTTCCGGATGGACGTGACCGGCGTCGCCATCGCGACCCTCATCGCCCAGGCCGCCTCTTTCCTGGCCGGACTGTGGCTGGTGCTGGCGACTGACAATGTCAGTTTCAGGGGCGTCGGGTGGCGGGAGGTCCTGAACCGCCGCGGCATCGCCGAACTCATGTCCACCAATTTCTACCTTTGGCTCAGGACCGGGTGCATGATGGTCATGGTAAACGTCTTCATGGCCCGTAGCGCCTCGTTCGGTCCGACCGTCCTCGCGGCGAACGCCATCCTCTTCCAGATCCAGTATATAATGGGCGATGTCCTGGACGGCTTCGCGAACGCCTCAGGAGTCTATTCCGGCCTTGCCTTGGGCGGAACCGACCGCCGCCTTTTCCGGTCCAACGTCTTCTACACCGGGTTCTGGTCCGCCGCGGCGGGCATATCCCTCTGTCTGGTTTATCTGGCCCTGGATGAACATTTCCTGCCTCTCTTCACAGACCTGCCGGGCGTCTTGGCCGTCGTTTCCCAATACTCAGTCTACGTGGCACTCTATCCGCTTCTGGCCGCCGCCGGGGTGGAATATACCGGCCTTTTCAACGGGGCGCTCAAGACACGGCCGGTCTGCGTGGCCATGATCCTTTCGCTGGCCGTATTCCTCGTCTGCGATTTCCTGCTGGTGCCGTCGAGGGGCAATCGGGGCCTGTGGGAGGCGTTCACGCTGTTTTACGTCGGCCGCACAGCGTTCCTTCTGATGTATATGCCCTCTCTGATGCGAAAATTGGCCTGAAGCCAGGGTCCGAAACATGGATGCAGCTACGTTTTTCAACAGGCTGGCGCAGATAGCCGTACTTCTCCTGGGAGTGAGCTTCACCTGCTTCTGCCTGACCTTCCTTTCGCCGGGCGATCCGGCGCTGACCATGCTGACGTCCGGAGGCAACCGGCCCTCGCCGGAACTCCTCGAGGCCGTGCGGGAGGAAATGGGGCTCAACCGCCCGTTCCTCATCCAGTACGGCTCCTGGCTCGCGGGGGTGTTCAAGGGGGACCTGGGACGTTCCCTGTCCTCGAAGCTGCCTGTCTGGCAGATTCTGCTTGACCGTTTCCCGGCCACGGCGTTGTTGGCCTTGAGTTCCCTGGCCATCATGATGGTCGTCTCACTGCCCCTCGGAATCCTTTCCGCAGTGAAGCGGGACACCTGGCCGGATTACCTGATCCGGATGATTTCCTTCATGGGCATATCCATGCCGGGGTTCTGGGTTGGGCTGATGCTTCTCTACCTTCTTGGGCTGAAGCTGCATTGGTTTCCCATCGCCTCTACCGTCGTGAGCCTGAAGACCCTTGTCCTTCCGTCCGTGACCCTTGCCGTCAGCATGTCTTCCAAATACGTGCGTCAGGTGCGTACCGCCGTGCTGCAGGAATTGGGCGAGGATTACGTCCTGGGGGCACGTGCGCAAGGCCTTTCGGAAACGCTCATCCTCTGGCGCCAGGTCATCCCCAACGCGCTTCTTCCCCTGATCACCATCCTGGGGCTCTCGCTGGGCTCGCTTCTGGGAGGCACGGCGGTGGTGGAGATCGTCTTTTCGTGGCCCGGCCTGGGCAAGCTGGCCGTCGAATCCATCTCCCTGCGCGATTATCCGCTGGTGCAGGGCGTGGTGCTGTGGATTACGCTGATATACATGGGTGTCAACCTCCTGGTAGATCTTTCGTATTCCTGGCTGGACCCGAGACTCAGGAAGAAAAGGGCGGGAGGCCTTTTCGCATGGAAATGATACCTTCGCGAAGAAGGTCCCGCAAGTTCTTCTACTTCTTTTGCCTGTTGGCGCTGCTGGTCGTGGCCATAGCCTCCCTGGCGCCCTGGCTGGCTCCCTATGACCCCTTGGAGCCGTCCATGTACGACAGCCTGAAGCCGCCCTCCTCGGACCATGCCTTCGGCACCGACAGGCTGGGCCGGGATCTCCTGTCGCGCATACTCTACGGGGCCCGGATTTCCCTGGCCATGACCCTGTCGCTGGTCATCGCGGTCTGCGCCGTGGGCACCTTCCTGGGGGCAGTGGCCGGTTTCGTCGGAGGCAAGCTCGATTCAGTCATCATGCGCGTTTCCGACATAACCATTTCCTTTCCAAGCATGATCCTCGCCATCGCCGTGGCCGGGATGCTCGGGCCGAGCATGCTCAACGCCGGCCTGGCCCTTGCCGTCGTCAGCTGGACCAAATACGCGAGGCTCAGCCGTAGCCTGACCCTCAAGATCGTCAAGAGCGAATACATCGCCGCGGCGGTGGTGACCGGATCGCGCAGGCCTTACATACTGAGGAAATACATCCTCCCCAACGCCCTGCCCACCATGATCGTGACGGCGGCGATGGATATCGGCACGACGATGCTGGAACTGGCCGGCCTCTCCTTCCTGGGCTTCGGCGCCCAGCTCCCGACCCCGGAGTGGGGCGTGATGCTTAACGAGGGCCGCATGTACATCCAGACGGCCCCCTGGCTGATGATCTATCCTGGAGTGGCGATATTCATAGTTGTCTCGATTTTCAACCTTCTGGGGGACGGGCTCAGGGACGTGCTGGACCCCTTCCGGAACGAATAGGACCTTAGCCATGACCGCCCGCCAGAAATGGCCTTCCGCCGTTCCCGGATCGAAATTCCAGACGATGGCCAGGGTATACGACACCGATCTCCATGTGCCAGTGACCCTCATCGCCGGTCGGACCGACGACGGCCCCAACGTTCTCGTCACCTCGGGCATCCACGGCAGCGAATACCCGGGCACCATGGCCTGCATCGAACTGGCAGACGAAATCGACCCGCGTAAGGCCTCGGGGCGCCTCCTGATGATTCACCCCGTTAACGTCTCTGCCTTCAGGAGCCGAGTGTCGTATATTATGCCCGAGGACGGCCGCAACCTGAACCGCCAGTTTCCGGGCTCCTCCGAAGGAAGCATATCCGAGATCCTGGCCCGGTGGCTCACGGATTTGCAGGAGGCCGCCGACTTTTACCTGGACCTTCACAGCGGCGATCTCTTCGAGGCACTGATGCCGTACGTCTATTTCCCGAGCCGAGGCGAATCCAAGATCCTTGAGGCTAGCATGGCCATGGCCAGGCTCGTGGACGTCCGTTACATGGTCAAATCCCATGCCGTCACAGGCGCCTACAATTCCGCCGCGAACAGGGGCGTCCCTTCGATTCTCATCGAACGCGGATCTGCCGGGGCATGCACCGCCAAGGACGTATATCTCTATAAATACGATATCCTGAACATACTCAGACACTTGGGATTCCTCCCTGGCCAGCCGAGCTATCCGCCGGAGTCCCATATCGAGATAAACGAGGTTGATTATCTGGAATCGACATGCTGGGCATGCTGGCGATCTGAAGTCGCCGTGGGTCAGATTGTGAGCGAAGGGGACCAGTTAGGACGTACATTCGATTTCTTCAACAGAACCATCGAGGAATTTCATGCAAAGCATAATGGAGTAGTCCTCTACAAGTTGCGTTCGCTTTCGACCAATCCGGGCGACGTACTAGTCGCCTATGGCAAGTAGTCTTCGGGATTCATCGGAATTTTCCCTAAACGCCAGGTAATCCATGAATCAGATTTCATCAATGCCAGGCAATCCATGAATCAGATTTCATCGGCACGTTGTGCCTGATCACCAGTGTTCGCAGCGAAAATTTATCTGACGCATCGGATGGCTTTTCGAAACGATACCTTCATCATCTTCCGTTCGCCATACTGGTAACAGTTTCGACTCTTCGCCAGGCGCTATTCCTGTTCTGCGGTACTTGTTTCTCGTGTCGGCGTCCGGTTCGGTCTCCGTAAGACCGCATGCTACTCTCATCGTTCATCCAGATGCTTCTTCGGATCTTGGCATCACGGGCCGACTGAATCGATTACTCCGTGCCTTTGAGACGCGACCTGATTCAGTAGGAAACATGTGAGGCCTGGAGATTATTCGAGATATTTTTCTGACTCCAATCGATGTCTATTGACGATCGGTGCGTTTCGGCGGTATCAGGCCATAAGACGTCTGCATGGTATGGCGAGAGGAATTCTGTTTTCCACGACAACCTGGTAGCTTTCGTTTTGCGAAGCTTCACGTAAGCTTTCGTGTCAAGGGCTTTTTCTTCTCCGATTATTTTGCGGCACCCGGAAATGATGGTCTCTCTTTCGGGTTACCCTCAATACTGAAGATGGAGATCTCCGTTTCCAGATTGAACATGATTGTCAATTCCCCATGATTCCAGACGGTTCAAACTAAATCTACCGATTAGATCATCGGATTTTCGTGAGCATTTTGAGGCGTTTGAGACGTTTGAGACGTGTGAGTTGCCAATTTTGTTGATCGTTACTGCTGACATGCCTCGGTATGTCCTGTCTCGCCAGGACTGTTACCAAATCCTGAAATTCTGATCACGATTCAGGAATCTCCAGAAATATCTCCGAAGCAAAATCAATGCATTGACCTATGTGTTGTACCCGTTCGCCGTGACATGCCTTGAAATTTTTCGTGTTCGCCAGCGTCTTTCAAAATCTGGTCAAGATATTCATTATTGCGGTTCCTGAGTTCTTGGGTATCCGTCATCGCGTTTCCATCTGATGATTTCCGGTTTTGTTCAATACGGGATTTCTACCAGTCAGGTCATTGCGGAGTTTCCCCCTGCCGTCAAGTGCCATTGTCGGGCATTATTCGATTATCGCTGATGTTTACGGAGAAATCCGCTTCAGATCAGGTTCGTCTCCGTACATTAACTCAATTCGGCTGAAAATTATCGATGTATCATATTTTTAAAATATTTGAGATATCCGCTGTTTCGCTATTCCAAATCATTTTCGTTCCGTTTGGCTGAAGATGTAGAGATTATCCGGAGTCTTTAGCCATTTCGGACCCTTGATAATCGGCCCGGGGTCGACTGCCCGGAGCCTATGCCTTGCCTGCGTCCTTTCTGCCGCACGCAAGGCCCTGGAGAGGCCAGCTCTGCGGAAAGGTTAGGATGGTGACCATGGAAGTTTGACGGTCAGACTATGAGTTATGAGACTCGGCGATGCCTCTCAGCCTGGAGGCGAGGTCGAGTCCCGCCTGCTGCATTCAAGCCGCAACCGGTTAAAGGGACGGGGGTGCGTCCCTCGGCCCGGGGATATGCCCTCGACCTGCTCTATTTCCCCGAGGCCGTCTTGGCGCGGCATCTAGGCGATCATGTCGGCGTAGGCTCGCGGCCGGCAGGATATCTCGATCAGGTTCAAACAAATAAGGAGAAACAGGATGAAACGATTTATTGTTATTTTTGCTTTCGCGGTCGCTTTGGCCGTCATGGCACTAAGCCCTCCGGTAGCCTTAGCTGAGTCACCGGTTACATTCTCCGGCTATCTGAGGCTCAGGACCTTCGCCCTCGGCGGTTTCTTCCCCCAAAACCCCGAATTGGACAAGATCAGCGAACGCTATGCCATATCGAGGTTGAGGGTCAACGTGTCATTCAAGCCGACAGACAACGTAGAGGTCCGTTGGAGGTTCCACGGTCCTCACGGCTCGCGGTTCGGGAGCACCAACGTAAGGGCCGACTCAAACCTCTTCTCGGTATACTATTTCGGTATCATCAAGACAGAATTGGGCACCTTCAGGGTCGGTCGGGTGAGTTCCGACATCGATTCGGCCGGCCTGCAGACTTTGGGATACTATCCCATGTGGGGCTTCGAATCCCAGGGCCTGATCTTCGATCGCGACTCGGAAAACGACGGGATCATGTACATGAAGGAATGGGAGAACGGCTTCGGGCTCAAGGCCTTCTATATCAAGAGGGCGCATATGACCCCGACCGCCAGGGACGGCGAGATCCATCAGGACGCAGACTACGATCGCGTTTCCTTCGAACCGTTCTACAAGTGGGATACCGGAGGCGCGTCTTTCGCCCTCCAGTACGACAGGAACAATTTCAACTTCACGAACGGGGCAGGCATAGGCGCCTTCAACCCGAACGTCAAAGAGAACTATCTCGTGAGCCTGAACCCGGCCTTCTTCCAGACCTGGGCAATGGGGGGAGACAAGAGCCTCACGATGCACGCCGAGGCGAAGTACTCTTTCGGCCGCAGACAGCCAGGTCCGATTGCCGGGGTCGAACAGGATTCCATTGATCAGGACGGTTTCGGGGCCTATCTTGACTTCACGCTTGGCTACCCCCAGGGGGACGTCGCCTTGGCCGGGTGGTACTTTGCCGGCAACGACGATGGGGGAGCCGGCTTCGTGCGCGGCAGCGGATGGAAGGACAGGAGTATGGTAAACCCCGGCGAGGGATTCTATCCCTTCCTGATCTTCTACTACGCTAGCGAAAACTACCTGTCCGGCGGCGCATACAGCCTCGAGGGCTACCAGAGCCCGGGGCATTGGGCCCTGGCCGTCCTGGGCAACCACAAGCTTAACGATTTCGTGACTCTGAACTACTCATTGGGGACATTCAGAAAGACCGCAGACTATTATCTGACGCCAGACGTCACCCCCAACCGTAAGGCTTCCCGTTCACTCGGCTCTGAGGTCAACGTCGGGGTGACGGTCAACATCATGGATCACCTTCAGTGGCAATCCAAGCTGGCCCTTTTCGATGCCGGTGACTATTACAGCGACCGCTACGGACGCAGCGAATTCGATAGGACGCTTTGGGGCTGGGCAAATCAATTCCTCTTCTCTTTCTAGACCGCCCTTTTCCCGAAGAGTTCCGATGCGTTCCGACGCGTTCCGACGCATTTGTGTCTGATTCCGCAGTATTCGTTCGGTATCCCGCCATAAAGCGGCTTTGTTCACGACTACAATCGTTCCTCGGCGCGCTTGATCATTTTAAGGTGTCATACGCGCCAAAGCTGTCGGGGGCCCCAAAGGCCCCCGGCATTACAATCCGACATTCCTGTCGGCTGTCTCCCCGCCGCTGATTTCCGGACCTTCTGCGACATTTGCCCGTCCTTCTTTAAGGATGGACAATTACCGGAAAAGCTCCGTTATGACATCGCGTTTCTGCCCATTACCGCGAATGTTGTGCTGGCAGGGCGTTGCCATCTTGTCAACGTTATTCCTATGCCTATCGAGAGAGTCCCATATATACTTTGACTCCAGAGTTGAGGATCATCATCAATAGGTATAAGCCAGCCCAAGATAGAAATTGCGTCCTGGCTGGGGAAAGTTGAGTGTATAGTCCACATATTCGTCGAGCACGTTGTTGATTTTTGCTTTCACGGTCAAGTTTCCGTTATCCTCGAAGTCCAAGATGCGCATGGACACGCTAAGGTCAACCATGCAAAAGTTGCCGTTCCGTACCCATTGGGTCCAATCGGCAGGCCTGTCGGTACCGCTGCGGAAGTCCTGAGCCCATGATTTTCCCACGTAGGCTACATTGAGGTTGGCGTCCAGGTGAGATTCGGGGTGTGAAAAATCAATTCCGAAAGCACCGGTGAAGTTCGGTACGTACGACACTGCGCGGCGAGAATGAGGAACCGGCGGATTTACCATATCCTCGTTGCGGGCCCGGGTCCAGTTTAGGCTTGCGTAGGGCCGTAACTTGAAGCTCTTCTCGAAGGCCGCGCCAATGTCTATTCCCAGAGCCAGCTCAATTCCGTTGAATACCGCCCCGTCATAATTGATGTATTTGTAGATCCGGTTCGGCCAATTGACGGGATCCGGAGACGGTTCCATCGTGGTGCCCATCTTATTGGTATAGTCGGCATGGTAATAGGTGAGGCTGGCATCGAAATAATTCCAGTTAAGATCCGCGCCGATTTCGAATGTCTTGCTCTCTTCCGGCTTTAGGTCGGGGCTGGGCAAATAGTATATGCCGCCGCCGTTGAACTGTGTCGGGCTTGGCATCAGAAAACCTTCGGAATAATTGGCTCTAAGCTTCAAATATTCGAGCGGGCTCCAGGCGACGCCGATGGAAGGCGTGAAATTCTTCTTCGATACGCTTTTATCCCGCTCAACCCCTCGCCCTTCCGCCACGTTTTCGAATATGTCATATCGCCCGCCTGCGGATATGACCAGGGTGCCGTCCAACAACCTCAACTTGCCGAGGATATACACGCCGTGGTTTTCCAGATAACTGGAAGCGCTGGCGAGCGTCGTTGCAGCGGTGGCGCTGTATGTATAACGATGGTTTTCTGCATCGTATCGGATGTAGTCATATCCGATTGTCACGGATGCCAGTTCATGATTCAGATTGCCCTTGAGCGTGTACTGGTTCAGTTCGGTACGCTGCGTGAACTGATCCGCCGGATCAGGATAGGCCAGTCCGCGGGTCGGAAATCTTGGATCTTTGAAAGTGTTTGTGGTATATTCATATAATCCGTGGGTATAGTCTGCCATCCAGCTGAACAATTTGTTTTCGGTGGATCCCTCATAGCCGAAGGTGCTGTTATAGACTGTGTTGTTCTGCCCGGTGAAGTCGCCTGGTCTCAACCAGGTCACCTGAATATCACTTGTACTTTCTATGCCTCTGCGAATGTTGAAGTTGCTGTGGAAACTCAATCTGTGATTTTCCATGAAGGTGTGACCCAGGTCGAAATCTCCGCTGTAATTGTGTTTGTAATTGTTATGAACGTAAGCATTGCCGCTGTCTCCGACACTATAATCTTCGCGCGTTCTGTGGTTCATCTCCAGGGCCAGATCCATGCCGCTATGTCCGGCCAGGAGGCTAAGTTTCTCTGTGGAGTAATCGAAGCTTCCGATGCCGGCTTCCATGGTCGTAGTGATGCCTTCCTGCCCTTTTTTGGTAATGATGTTGATTATGCCACCCAAGGCCGATGAACCGTACTGGACAGCTGCGGGGCCTCTGATGATCTCGATTCTTTCGATATTTCCGAGTGATATGAGATCTAAATTACTGTTTCCGGTGCGGTGCCCGTTTATTAGCACTACGACCTTGCTCTCGTACTCGAGTCTGTTGCTGCCGTTGGACAGTCCGCGGATATAGACATTACCTATGCCGGTTCCGGGAGTATTGTATACGGTCAACCCTTGCTGTATCATGACGTCAGTCAAGCTGTTTGCGGTAGATTTTTCAATGGTTTCTCCGGAAATGACCGTAATATTGGTTGTCACGTCTTTAAGCGATTCCTCGACACGCCCAGCGGTAATCACCACAGTTTCAATGGTCGAGTTATCCTGAGCGTTCAGTGACGATGAAGCAGCCACAGAGATTGCCATTACTAAAAACGCAAGGAGTTTTTTTCCCATAAGACTCGAATCTCCATAACAATTTAATGTCTTTATACTGAGTCAGACACAGCACAACCAAGCCGTCTGTCGATCTCTCTGTATCCCAATTTCATGAGTTCACTCATCTTTTCATTTTTTAAATCACCAAGTTCTTATCAGGTGAATGGCAAAATCATGATATAAAACTGTAATCATTATTCCGATCTTTCATCAGCTTGAGACTGATTGTGTTGTATAGGAACTCTGTTCGATTTGAACGTTACGCCAATAAATTCCCCTGTATATAAAATCACACCTACTTAACGACAATTCCTTCGAAATGTTGTAGCCTTCTTGCGTGATTGTCTATAGGCTCGCCATGACGTAGCAACTAGGCGAACAACATGCCTTTGCGTAAATATAGGTGGTGAACGTGAAGAGGAGTTCTGACGGGAGGAGCTAGTTGGGGGAGTGAACTAAGGCAGGACGCTCAGTAACCGTATCCAGTCTGGGCATGACGTGGGGAACCCTTGTCTGGCCTGAAAACGTGGTCTCCAAATAGATTTTTTGCATAAAAGTCACGTAAAATTTTGTTTATACATACATTTACTTATGAAAATCAATCAAATCAATCGTAACACCTCCACAACGATGATTCCATCGCCACAATATAACAAGCTTATATTTTTACTTTTCAATTTTTATATTCCAAATATCGATTATATCTCAACAATATTTTCTCAAATTATTTTCCGTTGTCTATATGACAGCTATGTCATGGTGAAGGAACCCCTTCCTTAAAAATTGTTTCCGTGTCAACCTTCTTCGGTTCCGAACTGTATTAAACCCTTTGATCGGTTTGACGACCGGTAGCTACGGCGTATACTGTAACGAATCTTTGATGCAAGCAGGATTAGTACGCGATTAATCGGTGATCACAACAGCGCTGTTTACCACACTCGCGTTTTCATGGGAAACACCATGCCCCTCTGCCTATCTCCTTTCTTTTCCAGCACAGGTCCTTCGCCTTGACCGTCCTTCGCCTTGACCGTCCTTCGCCTTAACCGTCCGGCACTGCTCCATTCGCCTTTTCTCACCATCCTACCCCCTCGGCCCTGCGGACCTCTTGTCCCTCCCGCCCCTGCGGACCTCTAGCTCCTCCCGGCCTTGCCGTCCCCTTGCCCCTCCCGGCCCTGCGGACCTCTTGCTCCTCCCAGCCCTGCCGTCCCCTTGCCTCGCCTGGCCCTTCCGTCCCGTTACCTCGTCTGCCCTTTCCGTCCACTTGCTTCGTCTGATCTTTCCGTCCCCTTACCTCGCCTGGCCTTTCCGTCCACTTGCCTGGTCTGGCCTTCTGTTCCATCGCTTAACCTAGCCTTGCCGTCCCATAGCCCAGCCCGCTTCCGTCCCCCTCTTGCCTCTCCCGGCCCCGCCGGCCCCGCCGCCCTCTTGTCCCTCCCGGGCCCCGCCGCCCTCTTGCCCCTCCCGGCCCCGCCGTCCCCTTGCCCCTCCCGGCCCCGTCGCCCTTTTGCCTTTTCCGGCCCCGTCGCCCTCCTATCCTGCCTGCACCTAGTCATCCTTCTTGCCCCAACGCCGAACCCCTCCTTGACCGTAACCATTGCTTTGACTATCCCGCATTGGGGCAACAGGACTGAAAAACGTAACTCCGATGTGATTCTCCCATCGCCTTAGACGACACATTCGCCACCGTGTCATCCGACTCGCGATTACACGCCCTCTCACAGGAGCTCCAGTTGACGACAAGTGAGGCTGACGTTGCTTCAGATCCTGTTTGAAGCTATATTCTTAGGAAGACGGTGGTTGCCGCGTGCCCTCAAGCGGCCCTGTCCCTGCCAAAGATTCTTGCCTACCCGCGAGTCGGGGAGGAGGCGCATCCCCGTCCTTGCCTTGGTCCGTCAAGCGCCCTATAATGCCTGTTCCGATGTGTCTGCCGTCATCGGGACCGGCGCGCGGAGCGCGGTGGACTGCCATGGATCCTGTTGCCGGATCCTCCTGATCCGGCCTTTTCCCACCCTCGCGAGCGAGCGATTCCCTCGTTAGGGTGCGCCCCTGTCGTTGAGGGGGTAGCCCCAGTCTCGTCGGGCAGTCTTTTTTTGACCCACGCCGAGCCTATACCGACGGCACCCGTTCCGGACAACGTCGTGACTCGGGAAAGCCGGGTGCCCCGGCTCCCAGCCATCGGATTCCCCACCCGGAGACCGGAATCCCCGCCCGGTTGCCTGAGTCCCCTTCCGGCGGCCGGAACCCATTGTCGGCGGTCGAACCTCCCCTGCCTATGGCCCAACCCCCTCGCGGCCGACGGAGTCGGTTGCCCGGCCCGGCTACTAAAGAAAGGAATAAGATGTTAAGCGACTTCAAGCCAGCAGTTAAGGAATTCAATGACCGCCTCTCTGTCCTCCGGGGGTATCTTTGACCTCGATGGCCTGAACTCCCGGATGAGCGAGCTGGACGCGATCATGCAGGCGCCGGGCTTCTGGGACGACCCCAAGGCCGCCCAGGCTTCGGCCCAGGAGCGCACGGGCCTGGAGGAGCGTCTGGGGGTCTGGCACAGGCTGGAGGAGTCCGCCTCCGAGCTCACGCTGCTCCTGGAGCTAGCCCTTGAGGAGAGCGACGAGACCCAGTGCGATGACATCCAGAAGCGGGTGGACTCCTTCTCCGGAGAGCTGGAGCTCTACGAGTCCAGGCGCATGCTCTCCGGGCCCTTAGACAGGAACAACGCCATCGTGGACATCCACGCGGGCGCCGGCGGCACGGAGTCCCAGGACTGGGTCGAGATGCTCCTCCGGATGTACCTGCGCTATGCCGACCGCCGGGGCTTCGCCACCAGGATCGTGGACAGCCTCTCGGGCGAGGAGGCAGGCCTGAAGTCCGTCACCTTCACCGTGAGCGGGTCGTACGCCTACGGGCTCCTGCAGACCGAGGCGGGCATCCACCGGCTGGTGAGGATCTCCCCTTTCGATTCCCAGAGCCGCAGGCACACCACCTTCGCGTCGGTCTTCGTCACCCCCGAGGTGGACGACGATATCGTAGTGGAGCTGAACGACAAGGACATCCGGGTGGACACCTACCGGGCCAGCGGTGCCGGCGGCCAGCACGTGAACAAGACGAGCTCGGCTGTGAGGCTCACTCACATCCCCACGGGCATCGTGGTGCAGTGCCAGGACGAGAAGAGCCAGCACCGCAACAAGGATCTTGCCATGAAGGTCCTGAAGGCCCGCATCTACAAGCTGGAGCTGGACAAGAGGGCCAAGGAAATCAAGGACATGCACGACTCCAAGAAGGACATCGCCTGGGGCAGCCAGATCCGCTCCTACACCCTCCAGCCCTACCGCCTCATCAAGGACCATCGCACCGGCTTCGAGTCCGGCAACGTGGACTCCGTCCTGGACGGAAGCCTGGACGGCTTCGTGAAGGCGGCGTTGCTCTGGAAGGCTGAGGGCTCGGGGCAGGCCGCGGGCTAGTGGTCGTAACGCGGTCGGGGGTTGGCGCGAGCGACCGGAGGTTGACGCAGGGCGACCGAACGGCATCCTGCCGCCTCATCGGCTTGTAGCGGGGCAGCTGGCAGGCGGTATCCACTTCGATGGGGGGCCTCTCCCCCCTTTTTCAGGCCGTCGGCGTCCGTTGCGGGCGACTATGGCGGCATCCGCGGCTGATGGAGGCATGGCAATCCGTAGCCGCCGAAAGGCAAGCCCTCCTCGCCCGGTGGAAGCCGCAGCGCCAGAGTCCGCCGGAAGCGAGGGCATCCGCCGCCGCCGACCGTGGCGAAGCATCTGTTGCTGATTCAGGGGGCGGAATCCCAGCCCGGAACGGTTGCCCGGCTGGGAGCGCGAAGCCCCTGGCGGCAGGCGCCGTCTTTCCCGAAGGTCGTTCCCCTCGCCCCATCGGCGCCGTTGTCGCCCGGACCGGATCCGGCCCCCAGGGGACGTGCCCGGGGGCGCCTTGGACCTCCCTGCTCGCCTTGGACGGGAGGAACGGGGCGGCAAGGCAAGTTTAAGGGCATTTTTCTTGCATCAGGCGCCTTCGGGTACCGGAACCTTTTCCGTTGCCCGTGACTGGAGGTGTCCGCCATGAAGTCCTGGTTGCCGTATCTGGTTTCCGAGCTCTCTTCGGGAGGCGAGCCTGTCCTGGCCCAGACCCTCAACGGAAGGGACGTGAGGGCCGCCGTCCTGGACGGCGCGGGGACGGTCCTGGCAGGGGACTGGAGGGGTACCGGGATTTTCAGGGGGGCCAAGAAGTTCATAGGGGAAATGCTTCCCGGCGAGCCGCTGGTGGCGGTGGCGGCGGACGGCAAGCGCTTCCTTCTGGAGAAGCAGGCCGGCCCCGGGGCGCTGGCCTTCTGGCAGGAGGCTCTGGAGGGCCAGGAGGAGGCCTGGGCGGCCTGGCTCCTGACCATCGCCTCGTCCAAGGGAGAGGGGGATCTGAGCGTGGCGCGCCACATCCTTGCCGCCCGCGGGCCATGGACCGTGCCGCGGTTACCCGAGGCCGAGGGTGACTGGAGCCTCCTGCCCCTTAACGCGGGGCTGGGCAGGCTTTTCGTGTTCGGGGACGACGATCTGGCCTTCGAGGCCGCGGCGCTGGGCGGTCGTATCGGGCTCAAGGTCACGCTCGTGACCGTCAAGCCACGCCAGGCCGAGGCCGAGGGCTTCCAGAGCGTGGGCGCCTTCAACGTCATAAGCTTCCCCGACTGGGGCAGGCTGGACCCCGAGGCTTTCGCGATGCTGGGGCTCAGGACCGGGGTCATGATTCTCGTCACCTCTGCGGACAACGCCCGGTTCATGCCAGAGATTTCCAAGGTGGAGAGCGGCTGGTTGGGCCTGGCAGGGGCCGCCGCACCTCCGGGGTCGGAGCCCGGTCTCTTTCCCGCCGCGCTCACCCCCGCCCAGAGGGCCCTGGGGCTGATCACGGAAATGTTGGGCGCCTGAAGCGGCATCGCGTGTGCCGTCGAGAGGCAGCTGCGCCTTGACGCGTCTGCAGGCCGTCCGCGCCTGGAGTTGCCAGGAGCCGTCCTGGTACGCCGGAACTGGCCGCATGGGATCGAGAAGGCGTGCCGGAACTTGCCGCGAGGGAGCGATCGTGCGCCGATACATGCCACAGGTGTTCGTCCGTGCCAATGGCTCGGCGGCCTGCTGGCCGAGGGCATGACGTCCTGTGGGCGGAACGATGATTCCACTGCAAAAACCCCCTCCTAACCTCCTGGCAGTCATTTTAAGGCAGAGTGTCCGGGGAAAGGCCGCGCAGATGGGCGGTGGTTTTGGCCTTAAGGCAAGGGTGCCAATGAGATGGCCGCATGGCGGTACGCTTCTCTGTCGAGTGGGAGGGTTTTTGCAGTGGAATCACCGATGGGATTTGTAATCGGGTTGCCTTTCGTTCGGCGCCGTTTTCGGGAGGGCCTTTCAGCCCTATTCCGGCTGGATCAGGTTTACGGTGATTGGGCTTGCGTTTCGGAGGCCCAATAGGGAAGGTTTCCGGCGTAAGGTGTAGTTTTGGCTCAAGGAGCGACCGCCCTGGATATCCGGAAGGCACGGACCCCTGAGGCTCGAAACCGTCGGGGAAGGCCGATGGGGGTCCTCATCCTTTGCGAATCCCCGGATGCTTCGGACCGTACAGTTTCCGGGAGCCGGGACGGGCAACAGATAGCTGGCAGCTTGGTTCCGATGAGCGGAGGTGTTGATGCCTTGACCCTGCCTTGCCGGGTACCGGGGCGCCGGGCGTAGCTGGTCCAGACAGTCGGTCGATGAGCAAGCAGTTCACTGCGCGGCATTGACATTGCCTTGCCAGGAGGGACGTCCAGGGCGGCTTTCATGGGGGGGAGGTTCAAGCCGGCAGGTCGTTCTTGCAACACAGCGCGTTCAGTCCCGGCCGGTTCCGACTTGCCCTTTCGTTATCGATTATCTGAAACGGTTCCCTTGCCGACGAGAGCATTGAGACCGGACGGGAGATATGACCGCGAGCAAACTGGTTCCGCCATCACGGGGCCGTGTGAACATCGGCGGGCTTGCCGCGCAGCGCCACTTCTTTCATAGAGTTGATCCATATGGCCTTCAGGATATTGCTTCAATGGAGTTGCCGGGAGTGCGCAACCCCACATCCCGGTGACATTTGATCGGCGTAGGGATCGTTGTTCGAGACTTGCCTGCTTGCCGATGTCTGCCGCAGGGGTGGACCGAGACCGCCTTTTCCGTTGCCGCTAGCGTGAACCGGGTCATATCCGGCGGGACAGGCATGGGAGCCTGCGTGCCACGGGAGTCCGCGTCCCGTATCCCGTGGTTCGCATTCTCTCTCTTGGCGGGTCTGGCATTGCGCGCCCCGCACCGTATCAGCGCATGCCGTCCAGGATTACGGCCCATCGATTCGTTTCCGGTATGGTGTTGACCTGTCTGATTTGTCATGAAACGTTTTCTGGGGCATCACGGCTTTGGGAGCTTATCATTTTATGATGGCTTCAAAGGTTTCATGCGACTGGGCGTTGATAATCGACATGTACGTCCAGGCCAGCCATTACCTTCCCCTCCGCCCATCGCCCGAGTTTCGCGCCTGGCCCACTCCAAAGCCCTGGAGAGTACATTTTCCGTCCACCAGCTGCAGGACCCCGGCCAGGCAGACATTCGCATGAGCCATGTCGGCATTGGGTCCAGAGATGCCGATGCCAAGCCCAGTCGAGCCTTAGCGACTTAGCCGTTTTTCTCGCGGACCTACCCGTTTTCCGCCGGGTCGCTCCCGCTCCCTTCTCCGCGTTCTGAGAACCCGTTCGCTTCATAATCGCATCCGTCGACGCGTTCCGCGAAGTCGATGCCGTTTTCCGCGAATCCGTCAGCCCTATCCGCGAAGCCCTCCGAACGTTCGGCGAAGCCATCGGCGATGTTCGTGAAGCCTGCCATCCCGGAGCCTCCCGGAACGTCCCCGAATCCCGAGTCACCTAAGCCGTCCGGCGCGTCATGAAGGCTTTCTTGGGCGATCTTCAGACCCGGACTTGAGCCTGGGCAAGGTCTCGTTTGCCGTGCATCATCTGGAGCTCCCGGGGGAGGCGGGGCAGGCTTCCCGGTGTTCTCCAGATTGAGGAGTCAGGCCGGCGTCCTGCTGGAGTCGTCCGGGTCGCTTCCGATGATGCTCTCCGCTCCGGCATCACTGCCGCTCTCCGCCTCGGCATCGCCCCCGTCGGGGTGATCCGCGCCGACATCGCCGCCGATGGGGGGTTCGGGTCCGGAAACGGGCAATTCCGCAACGGCCGCCTTCGGCCTGCGGCCCCTGCGCCTGGCCGGTGGCTTGGGCGGCGCCTCGTTGCCGTCCGCATCGCCCGCGACTGCAAGGGCGCGCCTTCTTCCGCGCGGCCTGGCGGATCCCCCTGCCGTTTCGGGGGACGGCCCGTCCTGTCCGGGGCGTTCCGCAACGGGCAAGGGTTCCCCGATGGTCCCATCGGCTTCGCCGTTCCCGCCCCTCTTTCCGTCCGCGTCTTCGGACACCGTTGCCCGAGGCTTTCCGGCTTCCCCGTCCGGGGCAGCGCCGTCGGTTGCCGAGTCTGAGGCGGCGTAGCCGTCGGTCTCGCCGGGTATCGGCGCGTCCGCCCCCTCCAGTTGCGCCAGGATGGCCAGATCGTCCTCGGTGAGCTGCACCGACCAGTCCCCCGGCTTCCAGTCCCAGGGCACGGCGCGGCGGGGACGCGGCAGTTCCAGGCTCAGAGCCGCGGTGTCGTCGCGGATTATCGAATAGCACAGCGAGAGCCCGGCCTTGAAGGCGGCCTTGTGCAGGGTCGCCGTCTGATGTCCCAGTTCCGGCCCGGCGAGGATTATCCTGCCGCTGGGCTCCAGGAGGGACGCGAGGGCCGCGAGGAGCCTGGCGGCGGCGGTGGGCGGGATGGCCAGACAGACGATCCCGAAGCGGCGGCCTGAGAGCATGCCGTTGGGCTTGAGGGAGCGGGCCAGGGGGGCGCTGAGCGTCTCTATCCTGCCTTCCTCGCCGTTTCCGGCCGCGAGCTCCGCGGCGGAGTGTGAAGCCTCCTCCCCGGCGCACAGGAATGTCACGGGCCCGGAACCCAGCTTGAGGGCTGCAAGCGGGAGCACCGCCGGCCCTTCGGAGCACACGAGGCAGGGCAAGCCCCTGGTGTCCGGGGCGCCGGGAGGGGGGCTCAGCCAATCAGCCATAAGGGATGCCGCGAGAGAGATCTCCAGGCGTCTTCTGGGGGAGAGGACCAGGGATGGGGGCAGGGCTACGGAGGGGCCCTCGCGTGCCCTGCGGCGGCGGCGGGCCCTGGGGGGGCCGCCGCTCTCGTCAGGGGCTCCGGGCAGGGCTCCGGGGGCGGTTTCGGGTTCAGTTCCGGTGTTGCCTGCGGCGTTGCCGTCTGGGGAGTGGCTGTCCGCGACCGGGGCGTTAGTGCCCGCCGAGAAGCCGCCCGTGATCTGGGCGGAATCGGCTACGGAATTGCCGTCCGTAGCCGGGCCGCCGATTTCCGGGGAAAGGTTGCCCGGCCCCGGATCGCCGCCGGATGCGGTAAGGCCGTCCGAGGCCGGGATTGCGGCGGTCGACGGGCAACAGCCGATGGGGTTGACTTTCAGCGGACCAAGGAGAAAAGGCTTCTCTCCCACAAGAAAGCCCGGGGGCATCCCGCGCCTGAGCCAGGCCATCCTGAGCCTGGGGAAGGGAAAGCCGGGTCTGCGGAGGGCCATGAGTTCGTCAGTCACGAACCTGATCGTCAGCCCCTGCGGATCGCTTTCATCGGCGCCGGGCCGGGCTAAAAGGATGAGGCCCACGCCCCTGGCGGTGGGGAAGGGGTCCAGATCCGGCCTCCCGGCCATGAGCTTACCTGAGAAGGAGGCCCTCGCCTCCTCCGGAAGCTCGGCCTCCATCAGGAAGATCCTCTTCCCGTCCGGGGTGGCTAGGCGCCTCCCCTCCGGGCGAGGCGGCTCTGAATCCGGCAAGTCGTCTTCTCCCTTCCTGGACCTGATCCCGATCCTGCTCACCCACCCCCGAGCGATGCGGGGCGGCAAGGTAATTAAGCACTACAAAGGCACAGTCACGATTTATGTATCACAACATGTGGGCAAAGGCAAGAAGCGCTCCCATCTCTGTTGGCGTCAGTGGAACGAGCGCCCGCGCTGGATGGCGGGCAAGGGTCAAAGGCGTGGGCCGCCGCATTCCCTCCATGGCCTTTCCTCATCCCCTGCCATGCCTTTCCTCATCCCCTGCCGTGCCTTTCCGCAGTCCCTGCCGTGCCTTTCCTCATCCCCTGCCGTGCCTTTCCGCAGTCCCTGCCGTGCCTTTCCGTAGCCCCGTCAGAGTTTTTCTGCCAGTTCCCGACCGTCTAATAGGTTTTCAAAATCACATATCATTTTCTTATTAAGATTAAATTTGATAAATTAAGGCTGAATATCAATTAAATATACATAAATATGACCTGGGTTGGGCTTCCGAGTCGGGCGGATCCCGACAATCTCCGAAACGGAGCGGGACAAAGCCTGTCAGGGGTCAAAATCCGGTGTCGACTTTGCTTTTGTCTTTGAGAGGGGTTACACTTGTGAGCTACGGGGACGGAAGAACAGTGCTTTCGGTCCGGGGTCTGGCCGTGGGCCTTCAGAGGCATTCCGTGGCTCTCCTGGACATTCCAGCTCCTTCCGAGATCTCCCAGGACGTCCCGGAACCTCACTGGACTTCAGGGGTGTCGAGCCGAGCCAGTAACCTCAGTCTCTGTACGTGACATCCGTCCGTTTCATGACGTCCGCTTGATACAAGTGCCTTCCCCCCCTTCAGGGGGAGGCGAATAGCCCGTTTGCCCTGACATCCCGAAGGGGGGCGGACATCGCCTTTCGCCGTGCCTGGCAGGCATAGCCCATTCACTCGCGCGCGTCCGCCGGGTGGCCATCCAGCCCCGTGCGCGAGCGTGTCCGTTGTCGGCGTCCGGTGTTCCTGGCTTCCGCTTAGTCTCCCCTTGCGCCGTGACGGCAGCTGGGCGCACGGGATCGGCGCGCCGGAATTGCCGTCTTTCCGTAAGCTTCGTCGGTATTCGCGTGATGAAACGATGAGGTGAGGTCGCGCGATTTAGCGGGCTCGCGCGGAGAAGTCTTCCGCCTGCCTCGGACGCGTATACACGTATCGTAAATTCAGGCATCGCATTTTGAGTACAATGCCTGTGCCTTTCGTCCCAGTTCAAACGAACGCCAGTCGCCTTTCAGGGCCGCCAGAAACGATCGCGTTTCGCCTTGAAGGATGAAAGGCCACGGCGTTCGGAAGGACGGTCCGCCGCCCGGGGCGAAAGGGAGCCCGTTGCGGGATTTCAGGGGCCCAAGGCCCTCGCCGCACTGCCCGCGCCATGCGGCCCGCGCCCGACCATGACCGACAGTCCCCGCCTCCGACGGGGGGGGATGCACGCAAACGCCAACGCCGCCAAGGAGCGTCGCCTATGACCGAATCGAAACCACCGTACCTGACCACAGCCTTCGGAGCCCCCATAATCGAGGACAACATCTCCCAGACCGCGGGGAGGGGAGGGCCGATCCTCCTCCAGGACGTGGTGCTCCTGGAGAAGCTCGCCCACTTCGGGAGGGAGAGGATCCCCGAGCGGGTGGTGCATGCCAAGGGCGCCGGAGCCTTCGGGAGCTTCACCCTCACGGAGGACATGTCGAAGTACACCTGCGCTGATGTCTTCAACGGCGCCGGCAAGCAGACCGAGGTCTTCCTGCGCTTCTCCACCGTGGGGGGGGAACGCGGCTTCGCGGACGCGGATCGCGACCCGCGGGGCTTCGCGATGAAGTTCTACACCGCGGACGGCAACTACGACCTCGTCGGCAACAACACCCCGATCTTCTTCATCCGCGACCCCATGAAGTTCCCGGACTTCATCCACACCCAGAAGCGCAGGCCCGACAACAACCTCCACGACGACAACATCAAGTGGGACTTCTGGTCGCTCACGCCCGAGTCGCTCCACCAGGTGGCCATCCTCTTCTCCGACCGCGGCGTGCCCGCGAACTTCCGGACCATGCACGGGTTCGGGAGCCACACGTACATGTGGTACAACGACAAGAACGAGGTATTCTGGGTCAAGTACCACGTGACCACGAACCAGGGCATCAAGTGCCTCACCCGCCAGGAGGCCAAGAAGATGTCCGGGGACGATCCGGACCACGCGCTGCGCGACCTCTGGGAAGCCATCGAGGCGAAGGAATATCCCTCCTGGACCGTGAACGTCCAGATCCTCACTCCGGAAGAGGTCGCGAAGCTCCCGTTCGACCCCTTCGACGTGACCAAGGTCTGGCCGCACGCGGACGCGCCCCTCAAGCCCATCGGCACCATCAGGCTGGATCGCAACCCGGGCAACTATTTCGAGGACGTGGAGCAGAGCGCCTTCAACCCCTCCAGCTTCGTTCCCGGCATAGGCCCTTCCCCGGACAAGCTCCTCCAGGGCAGGCTGGTCTCGTACCATGACACCCACCTGCACCGGCTCGGCGCGAATTACCACCAGATCCCCGTGAACCAGCCCCGCGGAGCCAAGGCCCACACCAACGAGCGAGACAGTTACATGGTCTCCGGTTCCCCGGTCGGAGTGCCGAACTATTACCCGAACAGTCTGGGCGGGCCGCCGCCCAAGCGCCTCGGCTACCCGGAGCTCCCGGTTTCGGGGACCGCGGCCCGCCACGTTGTGGAGGTGGGCCCCGTCGACTACGTGCAGGCCGAGGCGCTGTACGCCCGGGTCATGACCCAGCCAGAGCGCGACAGGTTCCTGGACAACGTGGCCGACTCGATGTCCAAGGCGATGGACCGCATCCGCCTCCGCTCGCTCGTGATGTTCTGGAAGATGGACCCCGGCGCGGCAAAGATCCTTGCCGAGGCCGTGAAGAGCGATCTGGGTAAGGTGGAGAAGCTCGCCGGGCTTTCCTTCGACGAGCTCGTTAAGGCCACCGCGCAGTAGGGGAACGCTCCATGCGGACGTTCCTGGCGACACGGCCCCGCCCCTGGCTGGGATGCCCGACGCGCGAAATCGTCTCCGCGCCGCCGTCGGACGGCGCGGCGCCCGCGTTAACTTGAGCCCTGCCTCCGGAACGAGGATGCGGGCCAGCGGGGACATGCTCCGCAGGCATGGTCCTTGGGGCCGGAGACAGGGAACGGGTACGGAGAACGAAGGCCGTGACGGAAGTCCTGAGACCTCCGCCACGGCCTTTCGCTTTGCACGGACGCTTCCCCGACGGACCCTTGCCGGACGATCCCCGCAGGTCGCCAGACGGAGGTCGCCAGACGGTCCCCCGGAGGATCCGATGGCCCCTCTTCAATCCTCCAGATCCAGATACTCCACCCAGCCCCGCTTGTCGTGCCGCAGGCCGAACTGCACACCCACGAGCTCGTCGTAGAGCTTCTGGGTGATGGGGCCGATGCCGCCGTTGCCTATATCGAAGATCTCGTCCTTGTAGCTCAGCTGGCCCACGGGGGAGATGACGCAGGCCGTACCTGCCCCGAAGCACTCGGTCAGCCGCCCGCTCTTCTGGGCTTCCTGGAGCTCCTCCACCGTGACGGCCCTCTCCTCGGCCTTGACGCCCAGATCGGCCGCGACGGTCAGGACGGATGCCCTTGTGATGCCCGGGAGGATGGTTCCGGTAAGGGGGGCCGTAACGATGGTCCCGTCTATCACGAAGAACATGTTCATGGAGCCCACCTCCTCCACGAACTTGTGGGAGATGGCGTCCAGCCAGAGGAGTTGCGTGTAGCCCTTCCGGCTGGCCGCCTCCGTCGCGAGCAGGCTCCCCGCGTAGCTCGCCCCGGCCTTGACCGCGCCCAGCCCCCCCGGCGCGGCCCTGGTGTAG
Source organism: Deltaproteobacteria bacterium (assembly GCA_031263485.1). Classification (GTDB taxonomy): domain Bacteria; phylum Desulfobacterota; class Desulfarculia; order Adiutricales; family Adiutricaceae; genus JAIRZX01. The sequence goes on from JAISFS010000187.1 coordinate 29,546, forward strand.
TGCGGCTCCACGTAGATCCTTATCGGCGCGAAGCCCTCCGGGTAGTAGGGTCCCACGGGCCCCAGGATGATGAACAGCAGGTACTCCTTGGCCGGCCGTACTCCCAGGTGCGGCTCGGTCGCGATCACGGTTGGCCTTACGTAGAGGGTGGCTCCGGGGTGCGAGGGGGTCCAGGCGGCGTCCACCTTCAGGAGCTCCTTAAGTGCCTTCAGGAGCAGGGCCTCATCGAAGGGCGGGATGGCCATACGCTCCGCGGACGAGCTGAAGCGCCTGAAATTGTCGCGGGGCCGGAACAGGGCCAGCCTGCCGTCGGGGTGCCGGTAGCACTTGAGCCCCTCGAAAACGGTCTGGCTGTAGTGGAGGACCATGGCCGACGGCTCCAGGACGAGCGGTCCGTAGGGCTCGATGCGGGGGTTGCGCCAGGAGCCGTCGTAATAGTCCATCTTGAACATGTGGTCCGTGTAGATGTCACCGAAGCCGAGCGCGGCCTCGTCGGCCGGGCGGGGCTTGAGGTGCTTGGGGAGTTGCCTGCGGATTTGGATTTCCATATGCCACCAAGAAGGGAAGAGAAGTATCCTGCCGAGGGGCCGTCCGCGCCGACGGGGGAAGGCGAGGGGCCGAGAATAGCGGGGCGGCAGGGCCGGGGAGGCGGTGATGATGGCCGGAGCGCGGTAAGGCGTGACCGGGGCGAGGTAAAGCGTGACCGGGACGCGGCAAGGCGTGACCGGGGCGGCTGGAATGTGGGGACGAACGGTTGCGGACGATCCGCGAGCGAAAAGGCCCAGGAAGCCTGAAGGCCGCAAGTCCGTGACGGAATGGGGTGCGTGGCAATAACTGGCGGCCGGTCAAAGCGCTTGCCCCAGCATCGTGAAAGGTCGTGCGCCCCGGAACGCGATGACGCGAGACGGCGGAAGCCGCGCGTCCGGAGGTGCCGTATCGGTTGGCGAGAAGCCTTGATGCTCGGTTCGTAGGAGGCCGGAATGCTGATCAGCACGGCTTTGAGTCGCAAGGCGGGCCGCAACGGCGTCTTGGCCTGAGCCGGGCGTGGGGAGGCGAAGGCCAGTGCTCCAAGGACACGCGGCGTCGTGGCGCAAGGCGCGGCACCGGAAGCCACGCACCCGCATGCCGGAAATGGCTGACGGGTGCGGGAAACGGGCCGGTCAGGTTCCGCAGGCGGCTTGCTCCGGACATCCGGTCGGACTTTGCGCGGAAAAAGCTATTTTATTGCCATTATGGGGCTGTTTTCAAGGGAAACGGCGAGGCGCACCCGCGTTGACGCGGGCTCCCGTATCCGAAGGGCGGCCACGCCCCGCAGGGCGGTCGTTTCCCGCAAGGGCGACCGCGTCCCGCTGGGCGGCCGCGTCCCGCTGGGCGGCCGCGTCCCGCGATGGCGGTTGCGTCCCGCAAGGGTGGCTCTGTCATGCAGAGCTGGCTCGTCTCGCAAGGGCGGCCTTGTCCAGTAGGTCAATCGCGTCCGCGAGCGCCGGAAACCTGAAACGGGCCCGCAGGGCGTGTCCTGCCCCTAGCCCTCCCGCGGCTCCGGCGGGTATTTCGACCTAAGTCTCCTGGCCACCGGCTCCGGTACCAGATCGGAGACGTCTGCGCCCAGAGATGCCGCCTCCTTGACGGTGGATGAGCTGATGAAAAACCACCGGTGGTCGGCCATGAGGAAGACCGAGTGGATGTCCTTTTCCAGGTGGCGGTTCATCATGGCCATCCGGAACTCGAACTCGAAGTCGGAGGTCGCCCTCAAGCCCCGCAGGATGGCCGCGGCCCCCTTGCGGCGGGCGTAATCCACGGTAAGGCCCTCGAAGCGGTCTATCTCGATGCGGCCGTCGGGGAAGCGCTCCGCGAGGCTCTCCCGCAGGAGTTCCACCCGCTCGTCAACGGAGAAGAGGGCGCCTTTCAGGGGGTTTTTCGCGACCGCCACGATGATCCTGTCGAATACGGCAAGGCCCCTCTCCACCAGGCTCACATGCCCGAGTGTTGGAGGGTCGAAGGAGCCAGGATAGATGGCGACGGCGCCCATGGGCGCCCTAGCGGGACTCCTCCCCGCCATCGTCTCCATGATCGTGCCCGCGATGGTGGCTGTGGCCGTGATCGTGGCCGTCTATGCCGTCGTGGGCGTGGTAGCCGCCCTCGTGGGAGCCGGAGTGGTCGTGTTCGTGGGTATGGACGTGCTCGTGTGGGTGCGAATGCCCCTCGCCGGCGTGAGCGCCCTTGTCGTCCTCATGCTCGTGGCCGTGCCCGCCGGTGTGGGGGTGGTCATGCACGTGCGCGTGGGCGTGCTTGTGTGGGCCTTCGGCCTCGGCGGCATGATCGTGGTCATGGTCATGGCCGTGATCGTGGTCATGGTCATGGTCATGGCCGTGATCGTGGTCATGGCCATGGCCGTGATCGTGGTCATGGTCATGGCCGTGATCGTGGTCATGGCCATGGTCGTGATCGTGGTCATGGCCGTGATTGTGATCATGGCCATGGTCGCGATCGTGGTCATGGCCGTGATCGCGGGATAGGTCGCTGTCGGTTACGCCCAGGGCCTCCTTCAGCGCCTTAATGTACATCTCCTCATGGAGCCGCGCCGCCTCATCCCGCTCCTTGATGTACTCCTCCTCGGTCTGGTCGATGATGGTCACGCGGGATTTCAGGTAGGCATTGACGCGGTATTTGGCCACCTCGTTTTCGAGGTTGGCCCGGTCCAGCTCCCCGGAGGCGAGCTTTCTCCTGATGGATTCCAGTTGCGGGGCGTACTGGGGGGCCGCCTCGACGAACGCCTCGGCCAGCCCCTCGTCCGGGGGCATGAGGTCCTGCTCCTGGATGATCTTCTGGGCTATGAAATGGCTCACGATGGAGGCGCGGGCCAGGGACGTGCAACGTTTCACCTTGGCGGCGAGGAGTTTCGGGGCGTGGTCGGGGTCCCTGCCGTAATCGTCCAGGTCCTTGTGGGTCAGCTCCAATTGGGGCATGAGGCGTTGGAACTCCTGCTGAAGGACGCCCCGGGGGACAGGGAAGTCGGCTAACGCCGCCACCGAGAACATCATCGCCTGGGTGAACTCCTCATCGGCCTCCTGCTGGAGCTTCTCGCGGACCAGGCCTTCGAAGTGCCTGCGGAGGCTCTGCAGGTCGTTGACCCCCTCGATGCCCTGCGACCGCGCGAACTCGTCGTCCAGTTCGGGGAGCTCGCGCTTGTGGACGTTCACGATCCTAACCCTGTTTATGACCGTCTTGCCCGCGATGTTGCGGTCCCGGGCCTTGGGCGAGACATTCATGGGCTCCTCGAACTCGTCCCCGGCCTTGTGGTCCGCAAGCGCGCGAGCGAGCTCGCGGGACCATTCGGAGAGCTTGTCGTTTGCGGAGCCCAGGACGGCCTGCTGCTCCCCGGAGTCGGCCTTGGGCCGCATGACCTTCTTGCCGCTGGGGTTCCAGACGGTGTAGACGAAGGTTACGAGATCCCCTTCGCGGGCCTCGTAGTCCGGGGGGGCCGGGGCCATCACGGCCTCGGAGGCGCACAGTCTCTGGAGATAGTTTTCCGTGGATTCGGCCACCTTCGCGGGAGGGTGGCGCTTGGCCTCGGCCTTGGAGAAGTCCGGGAGCTCGAACTCGGGCATGACGTCGAAGACCGCCTGGAACCTCAACGGCTTCCCGGTCCCGAAGTCGAACTCGGTGAAGGTGAAAAACTTCGGGTCGTCCAAAGGCGAGAGCGGCGTCACTCCTCGGCTTTCCAGCTCCCGTGCGAGCGCCTCCTTGAGGTGCCCGTTCCAGAGCTCTCCCCGGATCTCGGAGGTGAAATGCTGAATGAGCACCTGTGCCGGGGCCTTGCGGGGCCTGTAGCCCTTTATGTGGTGCTTTTCGTTTAGCCTGTCAAGCGCCGCCTCCAGGCTGTCCCGGTACTCCATGTATGGAAGCTCGGCGGAGACGGTCTGCTGCGAGTTCTCTCTGTCTTCGGTGAGGGATATCTCCATTGTATATTCTGATGCTCCGGTAGACGGGATTGGTGCGAGAGAGGGGGCTCGAACCCCTAAGGCCTTGCGGCCGCTGGCTCCTAAGGCCAGTGCGTCTGCCAGTTCCGCCACTCTCGCAGGCGGCCGCCGCGCATGAAGGCGGCGCGTCGGCGCCCGTCCCGGGAGCGGGCAGGGCGCCGGGGTCTCTGGGCCTGAGGCGGAGGCGATGCCCTCCTTCAGGCAGGGGCCCCCGGAAAATGCCGCGATCCGTGTACTTTAGAACAGACGGGGTTAAAAGGCAAGTGTTTTGTGGACATAAGCCACGCGCGGGGCCGTCCCCGGGGCCGCCCGGAGGGATCGCCCGCTTCGCTCCGAACTTCGAAGATTGCGCTCTGGGACTGTGGCGTTGCAGACCGCAGACGGGAGCGCCTGTGACGCCCCGCGGTCGAGCGGGCTGCGGCGCCGGAACGCGGCGTTCGCGGGCCGCAAGTGGATGCGGGATGATACGGCATCAGGGGGATGTTGCGGAACGATGGGGGATGATGCGGCATGGCGGGCGGTATGGCTGGGATGATGCGGCATGGCGGGCGGCATGGCTGGGATGATGCGGCATGGCGGGCGGCATGGCTGGGATGATGCGGAATGGCGGGCGGCATGGCAGGGATGATGCTGTATGGCGGGCGGCATGACTGGGATGATGCGCTATGACGGGCGGGATGGCTGGGATGACGCGGGATGGAGGGGATGGCGCGGGGAGAGCGGCGGGGCGGACGCGGGAAGCGCCGTGGGGAAGGCGGCGTGGCCCGGGCGGGTTCCGGAAGGGAAAGAAGGGCCTCGCGGCGTCAGTACATCTTGCGGCGGTCCGAGGACGATCCGAGGCCCAGGATCTCCCTGTACTTTGCCACCGTGCGGCGGGCGATGTCGATGTTGGAGGCGCGGAGGATCTCCACCAGGCGCTGGTCGGAAAGGGGCTTTTTCGGGTCCTCGGCGGCGATGAGGTCCCGGATGCGCTTCTTCACGCTCTCCGAGGACAGAGGCTCGCCCTGGAAGCGGCCGATCGGGCTGTCGAAGAAGTACTTGAGCTCGAAGACCCCCCTGGGGGTGTCCACGTACTTGTTGGTGGTGACGCGGCTAATCGTGGACTCGTGGAAGTTCAGCTCCTCGGCCACGTCCCTCAGGACCAGGGGCCTCAGCCTCTCCACGCCGTAGTCCAGGAACTCGCGCTGGAAACGGAAGATGCACTCGGTCACGCGGTAGATCGTGCGCTGGCGCTGGTGGATGCTCTTGATTAGGAACGCCGCCCCCTTCAGCTTGTCGGAGAGGTACTTGCGGGCGTCGTCCGGGGCCGATTTGTCGGAGATGAGGCGGCGGTAGGCGCTCGAGAACTTGAGCTTCGGCATGCCGTCCTCGTTCAGGGATATCACGTACTCCCCGCCCACATTGCGGATATAGACGTCCGGGGTGACGTATACCGGGTCAACGGTGGAGTAGGCGAGCCCGGGAAAGGGGTTCAGGCGCTTCAGGGTCTCCAGGGCCTCGGTCACCTGCTCCTGGGTGCATCCCAGGGCCTTGCAGAGGCCGGGCAGGTCCTTCTTTTCCAGAAGCTTCAGGTGCTTGCGGCAGATCTCCGCCGCAGGCGAGTAGGTGAGTTCCATGCGGTCCAGCTGGAGAAGCAGGCATTCCGGAACGTCCCGGGCGGCGATGCCCGGGGGGTCCAGCTGCTGGATCCGGGCCAGGGTCGCCTCCAGCACCTCCTGGTCGATGCCGGCTGAAAGCGCCAGATCCGCTAGCGGGGAAGCCACGTAGCCCTTGTCGTTCAGGTTCCCGATGAGGAATACCCCCCGCCGGAAGTCGAGGGCGTCCCTGGCCACGAAGCGCCACTGGGCCTCCAGGTGATCGGAAAGCGAGGTCTTGGCCGCCGTGAAGCTCTCGAAGCCCGGCGTCTCCTCGGGCGTCTCGTGGCTCCCGGTGGCCAGGGACGTGGAGGGGGCGGACGAATATTCCTCCAGGTAGTTCTCCCAGTCGATGTCCCCGCGCACCTGCTCCTCGGTGGCCCCCACCGTCTCCGCGAACTCCGCCGCCTCGTTGCCGTCGGAGGCCTTGTCAGGGGACCGGTCGTACTCGGGATCGACTATCGAGTTCTCCGCCTGGCCCTCGGCGGTGTCCCCGGTCGGGGTGAGCTCCAGGAGCGGGTTGGACATCATCTCGTTGGTGATCTCTTCCGTGAGCTCGACGTGATTCATCTGAAGGAGCTTGATGGCCTGCTGGAGCTGAGGCGTCATCACCATCTGCTGAGTCTGTTTCTGTGAAAGGTGTAGCTCCATCGCCATGGCTGACTCTCCGTGGGGCCCGCGCGGGGCCTGCGGCGCAACGCGCCCCGGCGGCCGGGCTTGAGTTCTCCGGGCAGGCGTTATCCGGGCGGCCCTCAGGCGTCCGGGCCCCGCATGGGATTAAAAGATCCGCGACTGGAGGCCAGGGGAGGGCATCGGCCTACGCGGGAGACCTCCGGCGGGTCTCAGGACGCGCCTCCGGCCGGCCACAGGTTTCGCGGTTATTGTCCCCGCAGACGCGGGAAATTTTTCACGCTGGCCTCGGCGTCCCGGAAAGGGCCGCGGAAGGGGCGCGAAGGGGCGGCAAGGCCGCGAAGGAAGTCGCTTGGGCGGCACGTTGCCGCGAGTCGGTAAGGGGGCGGCCGCTGGCCGCGATGCGGACTCCCGCTGCGGACGGCGGGGAAGGGGCGGGGCATCGGTCGCGGGAAAAGGCCGAAGGCCAGGAAACGGAATGCCAAGATGCCGGGGCTACGGTCGCGGGAAATGGCCGAAGGCCATGATACGGAAAGCCTAATGCCGAGGCACCGGTCGCGGAAAGGCCGAGGGCCGGGAAAAGGAAGGCGAAATGCCGAGGCATCGATCGCGGAAAGGCCGAGGGCCGCGAAATGGTCCGCGGGGAACCGCGTTCACCGGAAGGCTACAGAGAGAAGCCCTTGCCAAGGTAGATCCGGCGCACGAGCTCGTCCCCGGCCAGCTCCTGGGGGACGCCCTCTCGGAGCACGTGGCCCTCGTAAATGATGTAGGCCCGGTCGCAGACGTTCAGGGTCTCGCGGACGTTGTGGTCCGAGATGAGGATGCCCAGGCCCTTGTCGCGGAGCTGGCGGATGAGGTTCTGGATGTCGCCCACGGCGATGGGGTCGATGCCCGCGAAGGGCTCATCGAAAAGGAGGAAAACCGGGTCCAGGGCCAGGGCCCTGGTGATCTCCAGCCGCCTCCGTTCCCCGCCGGAGAGGCTCATCGCCTGGTTTCCGGCGAGGTGCGTGAGCCCCAGCTCGCTCAGGAGCACCGCGAGCCGCTCCCGGCGCTCGGCGGGCGCAAGGTCCATCGTCTCCAGGATGGCCATCACGTTGTCGCGGACCGAGAGCCTCCGGAAGACGGAGGGCTCCTGGGGCAGGTAGGTGAGCCCCATGCGGGCACGGCGGAACATGGGCGAGCCGGTCAGGTCGTGGTCGTCCAGCAGCACCTGGCCCTCGTCCGGCTCCACCAGGCCCACCAGCATGTAGAAAGTGGTGGTCTTGCCTGCGCCGTTCGGGCCCAGGAGCCCGCAGATCTCCCCGACGCCCAGGGTGAGGTTCACGCGGTCCACCACCCTGCGGGGCCCGTAGCTCTTCACGAGCTCCGAGGCCGCGAGCCTCCGCGCGCCCGTCACCTGCGCCCCCCCTGCTCGTAGAAGGCCCGTACCCTGCGGCTCCCCTGGCTGTCCACCAGGCTGCGGTTCTCGTCCAGGTAGTAGGTTATCTGGTGGCCGGTAATCGAGTTCGCGCCCTGCCAGACCCGCGCCTCCCCGGTCAGGACCAGCCTCCGGGGGAGGGCCTTAGCGAGGTAGAGGGCTCGGTCGGCCACGGCCATGCGTTCGCCCTGCTGGATCTTGACCGCGCCTTCGCATTCCACCCGGTCAATCTCCTGGCCGCCGAGAAGCGGCGACTGGCGGTCGCCTCCGCCTGCCTGGCCGCCCTCCGGGTCGGGGCCTGAGGGCATGCCGCCTTCCGCCTTCCCGTCTTCGGGGAAGCCGACGGCCCGATCCACGGCGGCGCCGAGATCGGACGCCGGAGGCGGCCCCGGGCTGTCCGCAGCGGAGGAAATCGCCGTGCCGGAGACCGGAGCGGCAACGGACGATGGGGCTCCGGAGACCGGAGAGCCAATGGACAACGGGTCACCGCGGGGCGGAGCGCCCGCTGGAGATGAGGCGGCGTGGGCCGGAGCGCCAGCGGGAGATGGGGCGGCGGAGGCCGGTGCGTCCGCAGGCGATGGAGCGGAGGAGGCCGGTGACTGGTAGCTCCCCGCAGGCTGGTAGGCCACTCGCATGAGATCGCAGCTGATGACGAGCTCGCCTTGGCGGGCCACCACCTTTCCGGTGAAGATGACGAGCCTTTTGGTGTCATCGGCGGTCATGCGGTCGGCGGTGATGGAGATGGGCCCGGTGGTGTCCATGGGGCCGCCGGTGGGACCGGAGACGGACTGCGCCTGTGCCGGCTGCGGGGCCGCCGGGATGATGAGGGCCATGGCCAGGGCGAGCCCGGCGATCAAGGCCAGGGATGGCAACGCCACGACTCGGGCTTTTGGAGGCGCCGGGGGGCGGAGGGCTCCGGGGAGCGCCGGGCCGGGGTCCCGGAAAGGTGTGCCCCGGCGGGGCGCGGCGGTGTCGGCTGGGAGTGACATGACGATCTAGCGGGAGCGCCCGAGCATCAGCCGGACCTGCCCCTCCACCTCCAGGACGCCTTTGCGGGTGTCGTAAGTGAAGCTGTCGCCGGAAAGGTCCAGCATGGGGTCCTCCAGGCAGAAGGGGGTGTCGCTTGAGAAGACGCCCCCGGTCATGTCCAGGACCAGCCGGGGGGCGGTGAGGATCCTCCCCCGGGAGTCAGCGGTTCGGACGCTTCCGGTCAGGACCACGCGCTTGCTCTCCGGCTCGTAGCGGCCTGACTCGGCCCGGACGGAGTAGACCCCGTCCGGGGTGAGGATGTCGGCGTTCACGTCCGCGAGGGTGAAGTAATCCCTGTCCTTGAAGTAGCTTGCGGTCAGCGCCCTTAAGGCGAGTGAGCGGTCCGTGCCCCCGGTCTCGTTCAGGATTGGGTTGGAGAGCCGCATGTCCACGTTGGGCGGGAGCATGTCCTTGAGGGTACCCGGCCGGAAGCCGGGGAAGCCCCTCGCGTTCCAGAGCAGAAGCCCCAGGACCAGCACGAGGCCCCCCAGGAGGCACATTATGAAAAAGCGAAGGCGCGACATGTTCACCGGAAAGCTACGGCCCTACGGCGCTCAAGGGCGGTTGCGCGGCGGGGGGACGCGAGAGCGAAACCTATTATAGCGGGGGGCGGGGAGGCTGTCAAAGGTTTGTTAGCATTTTCTGTGCCGAACCTTCGGAGGGCTTGTCAATCAGACATTGGAGCGTGCCGGGGACCTGAACCCGGTTTCGACTGGGACGCGGAAGGGGGTGTGGCCGAAGGTCAGGCGGG
>JAISFS010000261.1 GCA_031263485.1 Deltaproteobacteria bacterium
CTGCCATTGACCGGAGGCGCGCCCTGGACCCCGGAGGCCTGCCGTGGCTCGGAAGGACTGCCAGTGACCGGAGGCCCGCCCTGGACCCCGGAGGCCTGCCGCGGATCGGAGGTCTGCTACGGACCGGAGGCCCGCCCTGGACCCCGGAGGTCTGCCGCAGATCGGAGGCCTGCTACGGACCGGAGGCCCGCCCTGGACCCCGGAGGTCTGCCGCGGATCGGAGACCTGCCGTTGACAGGAGGCCCGCCCTGGACCCGGAAGCCTGCTGTTGACAGGAGGCCCGCCGTGGACCGGAGCCCCATCCCGGACCGGAGACGTGCCGTAGACAGGAGGCTCGCCTTAGACAGGAGGCTCGACGTAGACCGGAGGCCCGCCCCGAACCGGAACCCTGCCGAAGACAGGAGGCCTGCCATGGACAGAAGGCCCGTCATTTCACTGTTCCCTGGCCAGGCACCACGCCTGCCTGGGAAACCGTGGCGTCTCGCCCGCTATCCCTAAGCACGAAATAGCCGACCCTCGGACTCCTGCTGTGTCAGGCTTCATCGGAATACCTGGCTACGGCGTTCGGTCTCCCTCGGGTGCTCCTGGGGTTACGAAAGCTTCCGAAACCTGCGGAGCGCGTTACCGGAAACCGCCGACCGTTGCGTGAAGTCTCCCTCTCTGGAAGCCTTGGTCCGATACAAGCCCCTCGCATTTGACGATCCCTCCACGATGCCTCGCTCGATCAGTCCGCGCTCCCCCATGCCGTGCGATTTCCGCGGCTGCCATTGGATCCGGTACCCTCCTGACCAGAGCCCGCCGAGGGTTTCGAGACGGCCTTGGCCGAACCAGGTAGGATTTCGGGACGGCCTCGACCGGGCCCGGCAGGGTTTCGGGACGGCCTCGGCCGATCCGGCAGGGTTTCGGAACGGCCTCGGCTGGGCCCGGCAGGGTTTCGGGACGGCCTCGGCCGATCCGACAGGGTTTCGGAACGGCCTCGACCGGGCTCGGTAAACCGCCTATGCTACAGACAATGCAAAGGGATATAATCTTGCGTGGGGGACGGTCGGAGAGCGTTCATTTCCTTCGTTCCTCCGAATCCGGCCCTTCGCGCCCCCGCGCGGGAGGCCTTGCCGCCCGGCTCGCCCGGGCGCGACCGCCGCCCGAGGCCATGCCCCGGGGCGGCAGTCCGAGGAGGGGTACGTGCAAATATTTGACGCCGCAAATCCGGGCAGGAAAGCGTTCCTTGCCCTCGCCCCCGCCATCGCGCTCGCCCTGGCGGCTACCCTCGCCCTGTCGTCTGCCGGGCCCCTGGCGGCCCAGGCGGGCGGAAGGGACATCGACCGCGACTTCATAGACGAGCTGGAGTCCAAGGCCGCATCGGGCGACGCCGAGGCCGCCTTCGCCCTGGGCACAATCTATTTCCTGGGCCACGAGAACGTAGGCAAGGACAACGCCAAGGCCCTGCAGTTCCTGGAGAAGGCGGCCTCCAAGAACCACGTGATGGCGTTGAGCTTCCTGGGCGATCTCTACGAGACCGGCAACGGGGTGCCAAGGGACGAGAAAAAGGCCGTCCGCTACTTCACCAGGGCTGCGGACAGGGGGGACGCGGAGGCCGCCCTAGCCCTGGGCAGGCTCTACTTCTTCGGCTCCGACACCGTGAAGGCCGACAAGAAGAAGGCCTTCGACTACTACAGCAAGGCCGCCGACGGCAAGCTCCCCGAGGCCCAGCTGATGCTGGGCGGCATGTACGAGCTCGGCGAAGGCATCGCCAAGGACCCCGCGAAATCCTGGCGTTACCTGCTTTTGGCCGGCGAGAACCCCAAGGACGATGGCAAGGGGGCGCTCGCCGTAGGCGACGTGTACGTCTCCGGCAGGAACCCGGAGGTCCCTCAGGACCTCGCGAAGGGCCGGGAGTACTACCGCAGGGCAGCGGCCCAGCAGGTGCCCGAGGCCGCCGACCGTCTCGCGCTGCTGGACCGCGCCGAGTCCAAAAAATAGCCGCGACCGGAGGGCCCGGGGCAACCGCCTCGCCCCGTTTTCCTGATCCCAGCGCTAGCGCCGCGTGAGAGCGATAGCTTTTCAGCGCCCTTCGCGGACCAGACTGTCCGCGAAGGGCGCGTGCGGCGTCCTGCCCTTCGGCCACGTGCGAAAGGCTTGATCCGTCCGCGTCCGTCCGAGGTCGCCGCATCGGATATTCCGGCCCGCCGCACCTCCCCGTTCCGCCTCGCTCAGTTCCTCCGGCCCCGGTCACGGTTCCAACATCGACACCCGACCAGGCTCCAACCGATCGCATACCCCTGACACTAACACGGCGCGGGCATCGCACCCCGCGCCCTTCTTCGCTCCAGTACGTCAGGCCGCCAGCCGACGAGGGCTTCCAGGTCACAAGCCCGGCACGGACTTTGGGTCACAAGCCCGGCACGGACTTTAGGTCACAAGACAAACGCGGGCAATGCCCCCGCACCCTTCTTCCGGTACGGTCCGTCTGGCCTCCAGCCGGGCGAGGGCTTGATCACAAGCCTGGCGCGGGCTGTTGTCGGTCGCGCTGGAGTTTCGGTCCACTCCATCCAGGACACCCGCCGACCGCATGCCCTTGAGAGTCCGGCCCCGCGAGTACCCGCCCGCACTGGCGGTCCCGGCACCACGTCTTCCAACCAGACATCGCTTTTCTCACCGAAGGTCAACCGTGAAAATTTATTTCGCCGGTCCAGACTTGTTCCGGCAGGACTACGCGTCGGTCCTTTCCGAAATCCGCAGCCTGTGCTCGAGCCGCGGGATCTCCCCGCTCATCCCCGAGGGCGGGGACCTGACCGACGCCAGGGACATCTATGAGAAGAACATAGCCATGATCCGCGAGGCCGACGGTGTCATAGCCAACCTGGACCCCTTCCGGGGGGTGATCGAACCCGACAGCGGCACGGTCTACGAGATTGGCTTCGCCAGGGCTCTGGGCAAGTGGGTCGTGGCCCGCCTTTCGGACGCCCGTGCCTACCGGGAGAAGCTTTCTGAAACCCCGCTTGCGCCGCCGGACGGGGGCAGTTTCGATGCGGACGGCACGTCCGTAGAGGATTTCGGGCTGCCCCTTAACCTCATGGCGTACTTCGCGTCGGACAGGATAGCGGGCTCCCTGGCGGAGGCCCTGGACGAGGCCGTGAAGCTCCAGGCCGGAACTATCCCGCAGGCGCCTTCCCGGACGCCTGTCGGCGGAGGACTAGGCGAGGTCGCGGGAAGGCGCGGCTGACCCTGTTGCGGCCTTCGACCCGCCCGTACGCCATCACGTCGTGGCCGGGCATGAAACCCGGGCCCGGTCCGGAAGGCTTCTTCAAAATCAGCCCTTGACCTTCCGCCGGGCAAGCCCCCGGGCTTGGGCCGGGGGAAAGAGTCGGCATCTCATTTCCGTTCATGTCACCAAATGGCTATACGATGAAGTTTTCACCAAAGGTCCAAGGTATCCTTTACTGGGAGAAAACCAGCCCGCCGTTATTGCCGCTGTCCGTGCCTATCGAGTCCACCGAGTCCGTAGATCGGCTGTTCTCCGTATCATGAAATACCGTTCATCAACTCGTCCATGTTTTTCCTGGCAAGAAACACCGTGAGCGGATACTTAAATATTTTGGACGCTTCTGATGCGTAGCATTCATTTCGCCTGAAATCAAGCCATCTGACATGATTCGGCAGTCTTACGCCAAATTAGAATCTTGTACTCCACAATCTGGAATATCGGATAGCCCGGCAAGCACCTTACCTTAGATTCGGGGAGTCTTTAGCCGGAAATCGGGGTTCCCCTGCGGCTTGCAGGGCGCTTTTTCCAGGCAAGCCGCATTCCGCAGGCCGTTTCCGGGCGGGTATACTTCACGGGACGAAAGTGAGAGCGCGGGATTCGCGCTAATCTTGCCCCTGAACGGAAGTGGGGCAAGGCTGTTCCGGAAATCACGCGATAAGTCTTATGGGATATGCGATATCGTGAATCATGGTACATGACCGACCAGCACGTCCCCGGTCGCGACGCCCCCGGGGTCCAGGTGCCGCTACACCGGATTCCAGCCGCCCGGCACGGCGCGGGTAATCCGCTCCGGCCCGAGCCGGGGCTCCCGCGCCGCCACCCGGTAGGTCCTGAAGCTCCAGGAAGTGAACACGTCCTCGCTCACCAGCCTCTCGCTCGCTACGAACGACTCCCCCTCGTTGAAGCCCGCCCAGGGCATGAAGGCCACGTTCACATCGCGGCCGAGCGCGAGCTCGCCCAGGTCGACTGCGGGGCCGTCCGCGAGCGGCTGGCCCTTCTCCATGTGGTCCCCGCCGCCGACCAAGGCGCGGCGGTTGGGCCAGGCGCCGGGAGTCCGGTCCCGGTAGCCGCCGTTCCGGTAAATCCGCTCGCGGGTCCCGTCGTTTAGCGGGAAGTCGAGCACGGTGATCCGTCCGGCGTCCACTCCCGTAACCGTTCCAGCGCTCTCGGCGGCGGCGAAGGCGCCGCAGCCGACCGCTACCTCAGCTTCAAGGCCGGTCCCCACCAGCGGGGCTTTCGGCCGCGCGAGGGGCAATGCCGCCAGCATGGCGCAAGCGCCCCGGCGGGCGCTATCGGGATCGTCGTGCTCGATGAACGGGATAAGCGCGGGGGCCAGGGAAAGCGACTGGGCGGGGGAACGGTCGGCCACCGTTATCTCGCCCGCCTGCGCAAGGACCGGCCTTGCGCCCTCGCGGCAGGCCACGGGACGCGAGTCTCCGTCCGGGGAGCCCGCCCGCTTGTAGCCCGCCGGGGCAATGGCGCGGCCTTCGTCCTGGAACGGGAACTGGAACTCCGGGGCGTCACCGGGGAGGCCATGCCTGATCGGCCTCAAGACCGTCCTGATGATCCCGTGGTAGGTCGGCATCGCGTGGAGCGCCAGCGACAGCGCGAGCCCGACCTCCTCGCCCGATGGCCCGTCCACCGGACAGATGCGCCCGTAGTGGGACGGATGGGCCGAACGGGCCGCAGATCCGTCCGCAGGGGGCGTGCCCCCGCAACCAGACCATTCCGCTAGGAGCCTGTTGCATAATGGGTTTTGAAGAAGGGAGTGGCGCTGGTTGTAGTAGGCAGAAGACAATCCCTACACAGCCACCAGATTCATGCCAATACTGTAGCGATTTATGAGGTCTGTGAAAAAAGCCCTTCCGAGTCTGAAAGGAAGGGCAAAAGCACACGTCTATCAATCAGGCCGAACTTCACAGCCGGATTGGACTAAATATCGTCTCTGCGGCCAATACAGATGCGTCCGGGGCGTCCCTTGAATGGAAAGGCGCGTTGTCTCCGTGAAGTCCAATTCATGCTTTTTACACATACCTCATTTATGCAACAGGCTCCTCGACAGTGGCTGGTACCGGGCGGCATCGGCGGGAGCTGGACGGCATCGGAGAGAGCAGAAAGCCAAGCCTTCGTCCGGTGCGCCGATCTATTTCATCGTCATCCGACCGCAGGATTCAGGCGGGCTCCAGTGCCAGCTCCACTAGGCGGTCCAGGAGTTGCGGGAAGGAAAGCCCGTGGGCCCTGGCGGCCTTGGGGAGCAGGCTCTGGGGGGTGAGCCCCGGCAGGGTGTTGGTCTCCAGGAGGGTGAAGGCCCCTCCGGACAGGATGAAGTCCGTGCGGGACAACCCCCGGCAACCCAAGGCCCGGTGGGCAAGCACGGCCAGGCTCCTCGCCGCCCTGTCCTCGGCGGGGCCAAGGTCGCAGGGGCAGATCTCGCGGCACTCGCCCTCGCTGTACTTGGCGCCGTAGTCGAAGAAATTATGCCCCGGACCGGGCACGATCTCCACCGGCGGGAGTGCCGTAAGCTCGCGGTTGCCCAGGACCGCCACGGTGTACTCGCGGCCCTGCAGGTACCTCTCGGCCATTGCCGTCGCGGAGTGGGCCCAGGCGCCCTCCAGCGCCTCCGCCAGCCCCTGCGGGGTGCGTGCCAGCGCCATGCCCACGCTGGAGCCGTGATCAAGGGGCTTGACGACCAGAGGAAGCCCCAGCTCCCCGTAAATCCTCGCGGCCTCCGCCGCCGCCCCCGCGCCGTCCCTCACGGCGTACGCGTCCGGGGCCACTGGAAGCCCGCTGAGGCGGTAGAACTCCTTGGATATCCGCTTGTCCATGCAGAGGGCGGAGGCCTTCACGCCGCTTCCCACGAACGGAAGCCCCAGGAGCGTCAGGAGGCCCTGCACGGCCCCGTCCTCACCGTAGAGGCCGTGGAGCGCCGGGAAGGCCACGTTCAGCCCGGGCGCGTCGCGCACGAGCCTTTCAAGATCCACTGCGGGGTCGTAGACGCTGACCTCATAGCGGTCGGGGTCCAGGTTGGCCAGGACCTCCCTGCCGGAGGCCAGCGAGACCTCCCGCTCTGAGGAGGAACCGCCGGAAAGCAGGGCGAGCCTCAGCTTCTGCATGGCATGGTCCTTGGTACGGAAAACGGGACGAAGGGTCCGGAAGGGTTTCCTGAAGGCTGGGGAGGAACACGGCGAGCAGCCCCGGCGACCGAGCGAATGGTCAAAACGAACGGACGGTCATACCGAGCGGAGTGCTAAACGCGAAAAGGCCCCATCGGGGCCTTCTGGCAGGAAAAACGGAGGGCCGAGGGAAGGCGTACAGCATGAAAGCGAGATGCGCCATGACGGGACGTTAGGTCCCCGGAGGCCGCAGACCTTTATGGGGGGCGACCGATGCCAGGCGGCATCCGCGGGCGGACGGAAGGCTTAAGGGGACACCGCTATCGGCAGGCAGTCCGGGTTCGCCGGGGTTCCCTACCGGGTCGGCAGACGCCTTCCGGCGCTAGGCCTGGGTGGCGGGCTCGGACGCGGGCGAGTACTCGCCGGACTCGGGATGGGTCGCGCGGTAGACCTGGCGGGAGAGCCTGCTGACGCGCCTGGCGGCGGTCCTCTTGTGGAAGGTGCCCTTGGAGGCGGCCTTGCTGATGGCGGCCACGGCCTTCTTCAGGAGCTCCGCCGCGTCCTGGGGGGAGTCAGCGATAGCCGCCCGCACCTTCTTGAACGCGGTGGACACCTTGGTCTTGTTGACGCTGTTGCGAGCCTTGCGGACCAGGCTCTGCCGGTTCCGCTTAATGGCTGACTTGTGGTTGGCCAAAATCCTCTCCTTCTGATATATACATGCCCATGCTTCCGGGGCTTCGTGTGCCCGGGGGCCCGGGACAATCAGCTAAACTACTACAGAGGGCCGTACTTGTCAATAGGGACCGAAGCAGACGGGCCGGGAGCATCGCCCCCGCAGGTGGAAGTCGGCGGGGACCGGGAAGACGAAGCGGGAAACGCGCCTGCGGCAAGCGGAGACCCAGCGGAGGGAAACGCGCCTCCGGTGAGCGGGGCCCCAGCGGGGGGAAACGCGCTTACGGAGAGCCGGGCCCCAGCGGGAGGAAGCACGCCTGCGGCAAACGGGCCACCAGAGGAGGAAAGTGCGCCTCCATCGAGCGGAGTCATAGAGGGGGGACGCGCCACAACCGCAAGGGCAAAGCCTTCCGCCGGCCTCGGGGTCCTCCGGAACGCCACGGTGGTTGGACTGGGGACACTGGCCTCCCGGATAGCCGGGCTCATCCGGGATCAGGCCACCGCCTTCTACTTCGGGGCGGGGCCAGCAGCGGACGCCTTCTTCGTGGCTTTTAGGATCCCCAACCTTCTAAGAAGACTTCTGGCTGAGGGGGCGCTCACCCCGGCCTTCGTGCCGGTCTTCACGGAACGTCTGGTCTCCGGCGGTACCCGGGCCGCAGGCGAGCTCTTCCGGGGCGTGTTCACGATGATGGCCCTGGCGCTATCCTGCGTGACCGCGCTGGGCATGATCTTCGCGCAGGAGATAGTCTCGCTCATCGCGCCTGGCTTCTCCCAGAACCCCGGGCAGTTCGCGCTCACGGTGCTTCTGGCCCGCATCCTCTTCCCCTACATCCTCCTCATCACGCTCACCGCCCTCGCCATGGGCGTCCTGAACAGCCTGGGCCGCTTCAACGTGCCAGCCTTGGGACCGGTGGCGCTGAACGTCTGCATGATCCTGGGCGCGGCATTCCTGAGCCCGCGTCTGGACACGCCAATCATCGGACTGGCGCTGGGGGCTCTCGCCGGGGGTATCGCCCAGCTGGCCATCCAGCTGCCTGGCATAGTCCGGGCGGGGGTGGCGCTGGGTGTGGCGAACCCCTTCCGGGACCCGGCGGTGGCCCGTATCCTGAAGCTCATGGCACCCACGGCCCTGGGCGCCGCGGCGTATCAGGTGTCGGTGTTCGTGAACACCCAGCTAGCGTCGTTCCTCCAGGAGGGGAGCGTGAGCTGGCTGTATTACGCCGACCGCCTGGTTCAGTTCCCGCTGGGCGTCTTCTCGCTGGCCCTGGCCACCGCCGTGCTCCCCGCCATGTCCCGCGAGGCGGCGGTGGGGGACCGCGCGGCCTTCCGGGCCATCTTCCGGAGAAGCCTGGACTTCCAGTTCTTCATCACCTTCCCGGCTGCGACGGGGCTGGCCGTGATGGCGGAGCCTCTCGTGGCCCTTCTCTTCGAGCGGGGGAGCTTCGGACCGGAAAGCACCGTCATGACGGCCCGGGCGCTCGCCGCCTACGCGGCCGGGCTCCCTTTCCTGTCCGGCGCGAGCCTGGCCGCCCGGGCCTTCTACAGTCTCAAGGACACGAAGACCCCCGCCAAGGTGGCCGCCGTGTCCCTGGCCGTCGGCTTGGCGGCGGCCATAGTCCTCCTGAAGCCCATGGGTCACGTCGGGCTGGCCTTGGCCTCGAGCCTGGCGAGCCTCGTGAACTTCGTCTGGCTGGCCGTGCTGCTCCGCCGCGCCGGGGACCTGAGCCTGGGGCCCTTCTGCGCGGACGCGCTCAAGTCGGCGGCGCTCTCCCTGGTCATGGCTGCCGCGCTGTGGCCGCTGTACGGCGGAAACATGTTCCCCTTAGCACCCCGCGCCACCCTCGTCGCCGCAGGGCTGATCCTCGGACCGGCGCTGTACTTCCTCCTGGCTCACCTGGCCGGCTCCAAGGGTTTCGGGCCGCTCGCGGACCTGCTCGGGAAGCTCGTGACAAAGTTCAGGGGGAAGGCGGGCAAATAGCTGGAACGTTCGGTCGGTTCCAGAGCGATCAAGGGGTACCTCTGGGTGGAAACTGAGGCACCTGACGCCGTGGCTGACGCGGATACTAATGACATAAAGGCAGAAGCAGAGACTGGTGCTTCGGAAGCCAAAAAGAGAGCATCGGACGCAGATGCTGGCAGCGGTGTAAAATCCGATACAGGCTCCGTATCAAGAAAAGGCTCGCCGGAACCGAAGGGCGTATACGAAAGTGAGCATGTCAAGCAAAACAGCGGCTGAAGCCGACCATCGCTTCGGTACTGGCGAACAATCCAGCCTTGCGGTCAGGGGGGAAAAGCCTTGCTTTCACTATCACGGTGAACATGTCGCCGGCATCTACCTTCCAGTATGAAATTAAGGATATTTTGTATAAAACCTTCACGATGAAAAAACTAATTAGAACTAGAGAAAAGCACACAATAGTATAAGCAACAAATGATAAGAATATTGTGAACCAGAACTACAAACAACAATTGATTTGTATTGCGATAGGCATGGGATACTAGAATAGTTAATGTTCTGCTCTTGGAAAATACGACAACCTTTACAATCTTAGAATGTGAGTGGTTAAGCCCCAAAATCTTAAGGGGATTTTTAGGTGATAAAACAGTTTCTACAGCCTCACGATTATCTAGTCACCGAACAGTAACTTGCTGATCCTTCGATGCAGCCTCCTTCGCATATCACTTCATGGTCAAGATAGCCACCGCGAGCCACACCGCCTCCCTTAATGGATGAGCAATAGACTTGTCCGTAGACTCCTCCGCTTGAAATGCAAGCGCCTGGACCGCATACAATTTCACCTGAACGAGTCGTAGCGATACCACCTCCAAAATCTTTCGGGCAAACAAGCTCACCGTATGTGGCTGTGAGGCACTGTTTTTGGGCCATGGCATCGATGTCGATTACTAACTGTAAAGCGATTATTGAGAGTAAAAAAACTAAAGCTTTCATAAGATTTCTCCATCTGGTATCTCTGATGTTCAAAGCATCCATAGCGGCCTCTGTCAAATTCCACCTCCCTAGATGGATGCGGTTCAAGCGTTCACTAGGCGCGGTGGCTGTAATCAAGTTACCGAATTAAGGGCACGCATGGCAAACCTATTCTGCAATCTGGCACAATCCGTTATTAAGAAGTGCTAAGCTTTTGGGCGAAACTTACCATTGACTCAATCTGTTGACGTGTAAAACCTATAAAATTCATCGAGGAAAACAGGTACCCTATCAGAAGTGGGTATTCAGGTTTGTCAAACGGCTCCTTTCGGGAAGTCAGATCGCGGAGTTCCATTGCCAGACGTATGATAGCATGTCCCACGTTAGGAATCACTTAAATTCTTGTTCAGCCTCTGTGTTCCGGTAAAGATTCGGTACCGTCCCGATAGGTCAGGATGATGAGTTTCACGCCGATAGAAAACGGAAGTCAACAATTCGCCATTTTCTTGTACACAAGCTCCTAACATCGACAGTTTATTGATCCGATCCTCCCTTAAAATGTCACCTGACAGTGGGCCCAGTGTCTTTCACTCAGTCTTTGTTATAACCCCTACAGCCGCCCATGGAATGTAAGAGTTCCGAAGTGGTCATGTGAAGTCAAGCTTCGGTAA
The DNA here is from genome assembly GCA_031263485.1 of Deltaproteobacteria bacterium. GTDB lineage: Bacteria > Desulfobacterota > Desulfarculia > Adiutricales > Adiutricaceae > JAIRZX01. The sequence goes on from JAISFS010000261.1 coordinate 10,651, forward strand.
TTCTCCTATGATTCGCATTGTCTCAAGACTGACAGTGATAACCCGTAATAGGAGATCCAGGATGTATCTGGGCTCACCGTGCTCATTCGCCCAGTCATTGGGGTCGTTTTTGATTCCGGAGTCCTTATCTGTCTTGATCTGGTTACGTTCCATGATCCATTCGATAGCGGACTTACCATTCACTATGTACTTGTAAGCATTCAGTGGAATCTCCTCCACACTGATGAAAGAATTGTACTGGATAACAGTCCTGTCGGGCTTTCCGTCCGTGCCCTTCGCGAAACGCATCTTCTCCACCTGGAAATGTCCAGCATCGATCCCGTTGACCTTAGCTGGACACGGCTTAACGGTCTCATATCCGAGATGAAGTTTGGCCAGCGCTCTTCCAGCCACGGCGAAAGCCAGAAAATCCTCTGCATTAGGCAATATGGGGATCCTCGGAAGCGACTTCTTCAGCTCAGCTGAAAACGTCTCACGATAGCAAGGTGAATGGAGGATGCCGTAGACGAAATGGAAGATCATTCCCTTTGAAAGACGTGGAATCTCTTTGCCATACCGCCTTCTGCACTCCGCAAATATCCAGTCGGTTATGCCGTCATGGCGGATATAGCCGTTGACGACTTTAGTGATATCCTTGCCTAACGAGAAGAGGCGTCTGCTTTCTTCGCCTTCCTTTTCGTACCAGTAAAGAGGGAAACACATGGATTTCCCTATCAATTCATAATCAGGAATATTATTGGTCATAATGGCTGAGAATTCTTTAGTTACACCGATGCCAGACACACAGATAATCTGGTTTTGATTCTCAGGAATCGGGAAAAGTTTAGGGATTTGGTAAACCATCTCATTAAGCGAGCGATCATAATACAAATATTGCTTAATAAACGGTCGATACGAAGAAACTACTACATTGGATGCTTTGTAACAGATCTGCTTATCCTTAGATAAATCAGTCAACAAGTTACGGGTCCAACTTATCTGAGTACTATCGTTGTCCACAATATCCCTTACGTTCCTTTCGGGATCATTGCCAGACGGACTCGCGTGAAATGCCTTTCTTTGTAAATTATAAAATCGGATCGTATTTTCAATATTTTTTTTAAGAGAATTTTGAGAAAAATTATAACACCAAGAGTCCCTGGCGCTTAAAATACCAAGCGAATAATACGGTGCGAAGAAAGACTTGAGGTTATCTTTGTCATCCTTGTCTCCAATTTGGATCAAGTTGGTAAATACCTCACTCCTCTGATTGAGCCAGTCACCGGACTTGTTAGGGACTATTTTCACCCACCCCATGTCAGGATTGTATATGTCGTGTAGTGTCGAAGTTATCCAAAGCTTATCATCCCTGGATAGGTAATCGCCAATATCGCTGTAGAAAATCTCGGCTGGCCCCTTTTTGGCAGGATTCCTCACGAGCACGGTCACGGCTACAGGCGTCCTGGTACCCTGTCCGAACACGTTATCCTTCTCTTTCCGGCGAAGTTCACCAGAAGTCCTAGCATCGCCTCTCAGGTTGAACACGTAGATCGAGCTGAAATCCTTGGCGAGGCATTTCCTCATGCCATCCATCGCATTGCCATCCAGCCAACCGGCGTTGGTAACATAGGCAACAATTCCTGGTTGTGATTTTCCAATACGATCTGTTGCCCATCTGAAAGCCTTGACATACGTATCGAATAATGACTTTTTTAGTGTTGCATTGGAATTTGCCGCATAGGTCGTAGAGATTTTTTCATCAAGTGATGGGTAATCCTGGTTTTGAGCGTTATCATTCTCTGATTTCTGACCGACAGAATATGGCGGGTTGCCGATGATCACCATTATAGGCGTGTCTTTCTGTGCGTTCACCCTTTCGTTATTCAATTTCATAATCTCAGTAAATTTTAAACCACTACTGTCCTGCTCCTCAAGCTGGAACGTATCAGTCAGGCAGATGCCATCGAACGGGACGTACTGGACCCCCGGACCCTTCTTTTCGTCAAAGGCGCTTTCTATGTTGATCGAGGCGATATAATACGCGAGCAGGACAATTTCGTTAGCGTGCAATTCCTTTCGGTACTTACGATCCAGCGAGTCGCCCAAGAGATCGGAAAGAATAAGACGCGTAATGAACGTGCCGGTCCCGGTGAACGGGTCCAATATATGTACGTTCTCATCCGAGATCTTGCGCCCGAACTCGCGTTCCAGGACGCCAGCTACGGAATGAATTATGAAGTCCACCACCTCGATCGGGGTATAGACGATGCCAAGCCTTTCGACAGCGTCCGGGAAAGCCTTTCGGAAGAACTTGTCGTAGAGTTCGACAATAATCGCCTGGCGTCCTGCGGCGTTGTCGATCCCCTGCACGAATCTTTTGGCGCGGGATAGATCAACCTTGCCTTCCTCTGTCTGATACGCCTTGCTGATCGTCTGGGAAGTGTCGCCGGAAATGCTCGGGAGTATCCGATCCAGAACGCCCTGCATGGACATGGATACCGGGTTGTGCGCAGCGAAGGAGTAGCCTTCGAACAGGGCCTCGAACACGGGCATGCTGGCCGCATGCTGGGCCAGCATCCGCTTGACCTCCTCCTCGTCCACGGAAGGGTTGATGTTCCGCTGCAACTCCTTCACGAAGGCCTCGAAGCGCGACCTGGCCTCGCCGTCCTCGCTTATCAGATCGCTTATCCTCCTGATATAGCTTTTGGCTATCTCGCCCACGCCGGCAGCCCATATTTCCATGTCCCTTTCGGAACCTGTCATCTTCACCGCTTTGGCGTACAGGGCCGCCCGGAATCCGCCGACAGCGGCCTGGGCCTCGATCATTTCCTGCAGGTTGCTCTTGCTATCCCGATATTCATCCGGGGACTCCCGCCTCGAAATATCCTCCGGATCTCCTGTCCCTTCCTTTGCCTTCATCGGTTTGCCGGCGACGTTCAGCATGTCGTCCTTATGGGTGTTGAACCTGAGCTTGTTGACCACCGAATCGAAGCGGTCATCGTGCGCCTTCAAGGCCTTCAGCACGTCCCAGAGCACACCCCAGACGCTGTGGTTGGTGAGCGTGGATGCCGGATCAATGCCTTGAGGAATAACTATGGGGATGACGATGTAGCCGAACTTCTTGCCCGGCGCCCGCCTCATCACCCTCCCCACGGACTGGACTATCTGGATGTCGGACTTCTTCTGCGACAGGAAAACAACCGCGTCAAGGCTGGGGACGTCGACCCCTTCGCTCAGGCAAAAAACATTCGAAAGGATCCGGCATTCGTTCCCGTCCTTCGGGCTGTCCTCCAGCCATGTCATGAGACCGCCGCGTTCAGCGGCTCCCATTGTCCCGTCTACGTGCCTGCATGATAATTCGACCAGTTTTTCCTTTTCCTCTTCCGTGATGTCGCTGAAGTACATCCTCTGAAGCTTTGCATCCTTGTTGAATCTGTCGAGGAAACTGCTGATCTGGCGGGATTTTCTGATACTCTCGCAGAACGCTACGACTTTCCTCATCGGGGCCGGATCGATGTCCTTTATGAGCTCGCTCTCGGTGTCCATCCTTTTGGAGAAGGCATAGAGACACCCCATGAACCTGGTTACGTAGTCCGTGTCAATCTCATTTTTGCCCTTCGCCTTCTCCGCCGCGATCACCTCCCGCAGGACGGCATCGAGTTCCGGCGAGCCTTCCTCCTTGCCGAGCGTGAGGACTATGACCTTGTAATCAGAGAGATACTCGCGCTCGACCGCCGCAGAGAAGAACATTCGATGGATCTCCTCGCCGTAGACGGCCTTGTCGTCCATCGAAAACAGCCTGAGGCCCCTCGCTTCGGCCTGCACCAGGGCGTTGCCGACGTAGATCCTGGGCGTGGCGGTCATGTAGAGGCGTTTTCGGGCGGGTATGAACCCATCGTCGTGTATCTTCGAGAAAAAGGTCTTGTTCTCCTTCCCTCCCTCGAGCTCCTCGAGTCCTGTAGTCCGGTGCGCCTCATCGCAGACCATGACGTCGAACGTGGTCTTGGCCTTCTTGGCCCCGGCGGAGACTGCCCCAGCGGACTGGTAGGTGGAGAAGACCACCGACAGGCGCTTGTCGTGGAGCCTGGCGGCCTTTCTAAGGTACTGGGCGATCTCTTCCGGGGACGTCGTGACCGGCAACGGCAGATCTACCGTCCCGTATGAATCCTCGTCCTCCTGGTCGCTGATCCTGGAGGACCCCTTGCTTATCGCAGGATCCGAGCAGACGCAGAACCCGTAGAACGGCCTGGTCGCATCCGCGCTCCACGCCCGCAGGGTCTGGCCGACCAGGGCGATGGACGGCGCGAGGAAGAGGACCAGTCCCCTGCCGCCGGTCTCGCTCTCGACGATCTTGAGCGCGTTGAAGGTCTTTCCGCAACCGCAAGGCAGTATAAGCTTTCCTCGGTTATGTGACTTGTAAACCTCTCGCGCTTTGTCGATTGCCTCCTGCTGGTAGTCCCTGATCTCCTTTTTGGGCGGCCTCGCCTCGGGCCCTGAAAACCCCTCGTACAGTCTCCCCCAGTCCACGTCCGCGTTCCGGAGTTCGGTCAGGGGGATCCGGAATACCGGCGGATTCTGACCTTTGATCGAGTTCTCGGCGTTAGAGGACCAGTTATCGGTCGTGAAGACGAGGATCCTTCGGGAGAAGCTGACGGTTTCCTCTGAACACCTGAATGACCTGCCGGAAGTGGCGAGGAAGCTGTCCAGGTCGGCCTTGGCAACATGGCCTCCCTCCTGGTAGAACTTGACCTGGACCGCCCAGTACTCGCCATCGTTCGTCTTGACAACGATGTCGATGCCGGAGTCGCTCTCGCGAATTCCCTTGCTGTTCGCGAATTCCTGCCATTGAAGGACGTCCGAGAACCGGTCATCATAGACTGGATAGGTCTTGAGGAAGCGGATCGTCAGCCTCTCAAAGCCATCGCCCTTCTCTCTCTCGGACCGGGCCTCGGTCCGGTACTTGGTCATGACCTCATCGAAATTCACTGCAACCCCCCGGGGAATCCCGGCTGAACCGGAAGAGGTTTGAGATTGGGCAATTTAAAAAAGTGCCCATAATCCGAAATGCCGCATCTTAATCAGTCAACGGAAAGGAAGACGAAAAACGGCTCGCCAGGCTACCGAGCAACCTGATGGCCCATGCCTGATGGCCTATGCCTGATGGCTTATAGCCTAGGCATGATGGCTTATAGCCTAGGCATGATGCCTGATAGCCTCAGCAGAGAAAGGGCCAGAATCATGCCAGGTCACTGCGCACATCTCACCTACCCCGGACGGAAAATCGCTCCAGGCACCCTCTCACACGCTGGCGTCAGGCCACTTTAGCTCTCAGAGCTCTTCTTGCTGCCCGTAAGGGACGCTACCCGAACTTTTCAGGCGTCCGATTCAGGGAATATTTGATCATTGCGTAACAAAAGCATTTTGCCATAGCCGTTGATCGAGGTCAAGAGGACCCGTGCAAGCGTGGGGGGGGGAGGCCGCGTTAACCCTCGCGGGGCACCCCGCCCGGAACGCCTCCCCTCGGGAAAGCGAGGGGCGGCACCCGCTTCATGCGCTTGAGGGCTATATGAGGAACGCCCATCGGTCCACGGGTTCGCGGGAAGCCGACCTGCGCACCGGGATGGGGTTGTGAGCAGATCCGCCTCGGCACCACCTCACCAGTCAAGGCATTCGAACCCGTTTTCCCGGACTTTGACTGTAGAGCCGGATGAAACGCTGTCATAGTAGTAGGCCGTGGAGAGATCCTTATGTCTCACAGCGAATTTGAAGCCATCCAATCCAGTCTCCTTGTTCGTGGACTGCTCGATGGCCCCGTAGCAGATTTCTGCATCCCTGACGAGCCCGCCAAATTGGACAAGCTCGTTGTAGTCGTTGGTGTACCTGCCGCGTTCGGCGAAGAACGCCTCCTCTGACGTAGCAATGGCGTGGTATGCGGACTGAGCCCTGTTGTCTTTGAGAATCCAGCTATAGCGAGGCCCGAGCGCCGTGCAGTCGAACGGGATATCCCTTGGGGCTAAAGGGGGCGGCTTGAGGCTGTCGAAGGCGTACGCAGGCGAGTTGGGGGCCTTGAGGCTCAGGAGAAGCCTGAATATAAATCAAGATAAGCCTTATGACATATGAGATATGGAGAAATAATCAGACCCCACTTGCCCCACTTCTTGCCCCACTTCCGTTCGGGGGCGTCGTTGGCGCGAATCTTGCGCTCTCTCTTTCGCCCCGTGAGGCTCAATGCCAGGAACGCGGCCCGGAATGCGGCTTGCACGGAAAAGGAGCCCTGCGGGCCGCACGGGAACCCAGATTTCGGGCTCCGGGGCGCCGGACAGCGGGGAGAGGCCGCCGACCGGACAGCCATGATTCCGGATTATGGAACCCTGGATTCTGATTTGACGAGCGGCACCGGAATCATGTCAATTGACTTGATTTGCGGAAAAATGGATGCTATTCAATATAAAACCATCAACAAAGAAACGGGGGTCGATTATGCCTAAACTTATGAAGCCGAATACCGCGATTGCCGTTGCGAACTGGTTCATCGATAAAAACCGTTCGGAACCCAGGGGGCTAACCCATTCAAAAATCCAGACACTTCTATATTTCTCCCAAGGTATGCATCTTGCCATTTTTTCCAAGCCCCTGTTCAGCGGTCCGATAGAAATCATGCCCCTGTTCAGCGACTCTACAGACGCGTGGAAATTCGGTCCGGCGGTATTTTCCGTTTATATCAGACTATGCAGGTTCAGCCACGAGGACAATATTGTTCAACTTATGAAGGAACATATCGCGGAAGACGGCGCCTGTAAGCTAGTTGCACCAACAATCATGTTTTACAGCGAAGACTCGAAAGATATGCTGGAAACATTCTGGGAGGACTGTTCCGGAATATCGACAGATGTTCTTGTCAACGCGAGCGTGACGGAAGACGGGCCGTGTGCTCGGTACAGAATCTTAGCCGAGGATGATTCCTATGACTACCCGGCCATACCGCTTGAATCGATAAAGGCTTATTTCGATTCGGTACTAAAAAAGCTGAATCGATACGGCGGATTAGCTTGCGCGATGCGGGATTATGTCATATCGATCGGAAGGCAAGGGGACAGCGATGGACGCTCAGGCTGGAAACGCAGGGCATGATGATTGTTTTTCCTCACCGTCGGTACAGTACGTACTGAAAAGGATGGAGGAGGAAAACAAATACGAAAGAGGCACCGTCGTCTCCCAGCGATTGTATATCGAGAATTTGGAGGCCGACAACAAAAAATTACTTATTCAGATGCAGGACTACGCCAGGCTAAAGGAAGCGGAAAGCGATTACGCCTTGAATTACGGTCTTGCCGCCGTGTTTACGCTTTTCGGCAGCATGATCGCGTCCATCGAAAACTTCATGTCGTTGCAACTCTCCGCTCCATGTAACCATTATGTTGGCGGGGCGCTTGTCGTCGCGGGGGTAACAATCGGCTATGTCAGGCCGGCCGTATCGTATGTCATAAGAAGAATCAAAAACCGAAAAAATAACGACGGCATTTCATGAGACACGGCCATAAACAAGTCAAAAAAATGCCCGGGCCGTTGCCGTGCCGCCAGGAGGCTGGGGCGGCAGGTTGACCCGGGCTGCCCCGTCGCGGGGCAAGGGGAGATTCGCGGTAAGTTTCAGGGCGGGAGGCTAGAGGGT
>JAISFS010000307.1 GCA_031263485.1 Deltaproteobacteria bacterium
CAAGGTCACAGGTAGTCGAGCCCGAGAGACCGGGAGCGAGTCCGTCACGGGGGGAGAGCGGCGGGCGAATCAGGATTGACGGGGGGGGGCGCGGTAACGGAAATTGCGATGGGGTCACCTGGATGAAGGTAGCTACGTCAAGAAAGCGTGCGGGTACAAGGTCGGAGGGAGAGTTCGACGAGTTCAAAGTTCTTGGGGGGAGTGGCGTCATGCGTGATTGGACATCGGGTGTCGTTTCCGTTGTTGAGCCGGGTTGTCTTGCAGGGGGCGGGTAAGCGAGTTGAGCGGAGCGGAGCGGAACGGAACGGAACGGAGCAGACTGAGATTATTAAGATTGCCGCAAGACCCAGTGAAGATTGCTTCGAGCCAGGATCTCTATCATCTGTGAATCTTGAAAATGGGCATGTGTTGTAATGAGAGTGGAATTGAACTTCACGAAGCTAAAGGACTTCTGCATTATAATTAATATCCTTAACATATATGAATTGTTGCAAAATATTTTTCAAGTCTGTCCCTGGAGTTCAGTCTGTCCTCTGAGTCAGTCTGTCCTCTGAGTCAGTCAGATTGGTTGATGTGAAACTTCGTACCTCTCTTCAGGCGAGGAATGGCTTTTTACAGTCCTCAAGTATTCGTTGCATTTTTCTGTATCCATATACGGGGAAGGTCCATCAGGTGAACAGAAAGGTCAGCCCAGGTTCTTCCCAGGTCCAGCCATCTGGAAAGTCGACGCATAAGGGCCTGCTTTCTCCAGTATATTGTAGAGTTATTCAGGCATCCGTTCACAGTGGGATATCATGTCACAGAGGAGGGGGCATTGTTGCAAGGCTAGACCCCTTATTGTAAGAACATCTTTGAAGAGGGGGAAACATGTGAATAAGAATGGTCTTGGGTGACCGATACGCCGTTCTTCCCTCCCCGCGACCCCGCGAACGGATGCTTGACAAGCCTGATTGAGAAATGTAGAATGCCGCAAGCAAGGGTTGTGCTGGCAGCCTACAAGGTACAGATTATCAAATCGGAATAATCTGGGAAGTTGGCTTATCTGCCGGTGTCTCGCTGTTGGGTGTTCCGTACCCCTCATCTGCATCACTTTCAAACATCGGAGCCGCCGCGACAGATGGCACTTCGGCGGGACATGACTCATTGGAGTTCAAGCCATGGAAGACGACTTGAAATCTCTGGAAATCACAGAGGACTCGTTTTGGGAATTGAGATTACAAGGCGCGGTATATGTCGACAAAACCTCTTCCATACTCGAGCTTGTTAAATCACGTGGCCCGTTTTTTCTTGCAAGGCCGAGGCGATTCGGCAAAAGCCTGCTCGTCGACACGATCCGACAGATATTCGAGGGGAGAAAGGAGCTTTTTACAGGACTGGCTATAGAAACTCTTTCTCCTGATTTCACGTGGGAAACATTTCCAGTGATCAGGATCAACATGAATAACGTGAGTTCCGATCCGGAACAGTTTCAAACCGACCTGATAAGCAAACTATTGCCGGTAGCCAAATCGTATAAGGTCAAAATCAGCCGATCCAGCGTTGCCGGAGCCATCAGTGACCTGATAATCAATATGTCCATAAAATACGCTAATCAGAAAGAGAAAAAACGTGAAGCCCAGCGCGTCGACATCGGCGGAAAAAATGTTGTTCTCCTTATTGACGAGTACGACTTTCCTTTGTTGAAACACCTACATGATCCCATTAAAATCGATAAAATTCGATCTATGCTCTATGATTTTTATTCCTCAATTAAAGGATGCAGCGATTTTCTGCGTTTCGTTTTCATAACCGGAATCACGAAATTCAAGCAACTGTCATTGTTTTCAGCATTAAACAACGTAAAGGATATAACGTTTGATAAAAATTTTTCAACAATCTGCGGTTTTACCAGTGAAGAAATCACAACATCATACAGCAAATACCTTGACAGGGCAATTTCGGCAAGGATAAACGAAGGGTTTTTGCCGCCCGGCTCGACTGTTAAGGATATCATGGCAGAAATCTCCGAATGGTACGATGGCTACAGCTGGGATGGCAGGAAAAGGGTATTCAACCCTTTTTCGATCAAGAGTTTCCTTGAAAATCATGAATTCGATGATTTTTGGTATGACTCAGGAGTCCCGTTGTTTTCCAATGTTATCGAATCGTTCGATGGAGAACGCTTTGCGATTTTCGGTAAAAACATATCGATTGACGGCCCTCTCAAAATTCAGGATACAGCAAATATCAACGGTGAGGCGATACTTTTTCAGGCAGGATATCTGACCATCGACAGCATCGAAAAGACTAATATTTCTAGAAAATATCATCTGAAAATTCCAAACAAGGAAATCAGGGATGCGATTGATAAAGAACTGTCTGTAAAATTCCAGGAATTTGTTAAGAAACTCAAGTTTATGAATAATTCCATCGATCCTTTAAAAACATTTTCAAGCATGAAAGACAGGCTGTTGTCATCATTATGGTCATGCAACGCAGATGAATCAGAAGAGCTTCTTGGTTCAATATTTTCCGGAAATCCGAAAGAATGGTATCGCAACGGCGGCGAAGGAAGTTATAAATTGATATTGATGGCTATTATGAGGTTCGGAGGTGCAGTTTACTCAGGCAACATGTTAGAAGCAATGGGTGAGGTGTACTCCGATGCCGGTAGAGCCGATCTGGTGTTCGATGTTTCCGGAAAAGGCTATATCGTCATGGAGCTGAAATATGCCGCTGTTGGGAATAGAGTGGATACAGGCGGCGATGCAGTGCCTGACAAAAAATCCAACAGATCGATACAGTTCCGGCCAGATTATACGGAAATCGGTGAATCGCGAGCCGACTTAAGCGGCTATTCCAGGCTCATTGAGCAAGGGAATGTGACGGATAACGTCAGGCGTATCCTTGAGAACAAAATCGCCGAAGCTTTCGTGCAGATATCGGACAAGGATTACGCAAAACCTTACCTTGTTGCTGGGAAACCCGTCCTAGCTACCGCAATCGCGGTTTATGACACATCAACGGTGATGGTGCGTTTCGCTAAAGTCATTTGGAAATCAGGCGATGACCGCGAGGTGGACATCATGGAAATCCACCCGTCCGATCAACAGGATCCCCTATTCCGCCCATGATACCATGAAACCAGTGTTCTCACGATCCTGTCGCAGTCGATCCAACGTCGGATATGAGTTGCACTCTGACACGACTGGACGTTGCGCCTTGCAGCGGTACCGATGGTCATCCTGGCCGTCTGGTTGGTTGACCATACGGATATGTCTCGATGCTTCACGCTTCCCAGCAAACTGCCACTCTTGCTTTGACGGGAACCATTCTTGAACGTATCCGCTGGAACCTGGTGCTTCTCTTACCCCTGCTTGACCGGTTCACACGGAAGAAACCATAAGGTTGCTCGCTCCTGGGGCACAGGGTTGGGATTCGGCAGGTTATGGAGCCTACCCAGCAACGCCTGACTTAAGGGTGGCATGTGCAGGTGCAGGTGAAGTGGCAAAGAATTTATTTTAAGAAGTCGATGTGGAGTCACATGACGGGTGCTTATGAGAGAAAATGATTGTCGGATACTGGCTTAGTGATCAACAGTGTCGTTGCAAATGGTCCGCGGTCACATGTTCAGTTCGTAAGAAAATTGAACTGCCCGTAATTGTAATGAATAACAATCACGGTACGGCACTGTCCAAGTTATGGGTAACCGTGGGTACGAACGGTTTTCCTCACGGCAAGGCGCTTTGGGCCTAAGAAACCGGGTCACCGCTCATGCGGCACGGATAAGTTATTCCGGAAGCCGACAAACGATTTTCATCTTCGACATCAAATCGATGACGAGGCCGGGTCTCGATAATGTCCGGATACGGAGCCTGCCGTACGAAAAGGTGACTTATTGACTTCGTATCGGTTGCTTCTCCCTTCATGCAAGCTGCCCCTACTCAAAGCACATGGTACATGGCATGGGCTTGACAAACCTGATTCAGGTATGTAAAGTCAGTACACCATGATTTTTCAGGGCTATCTGCAAGTTTCGGATTCCCGAATTATGCGTTGTCCGGAAACGATGCCGGGGATTCTCGAGTCCTTGCAGTCCATGGTTACGTTCCGCTTAACCGCAACGGCTTCTTCTCGCGATCCAGCCGATAATGCTAGTCTTGTGGAATGTCCCGAGTCATGAAAGTTCAAGCCATGGAGGATGATTTGCAACAATTCTGGTAATTTGATAGAAAATCACAAGAATTGTTTCCTTAATCTCTTGTAAAATCGCCGGAAGAGATTCTATTGTGTTTTGACTGTCGTTAAAGCGCTCCTTGGGCACCTGCTCACCCCGCCGTGAGCGTCCTGGTTCCACCCCCCACTCGTAGCGCGTCCTGGCTTCCTCCAGATGGAACTCCGGCCACCCAGAGGAGGATCCTCCTGGCCCCTCGGAGCGGACACCGGACATGTTCCTGAAGCGTTAAAGGGTCGTATGACTCAATCAAGTTTCTAACGCGTTTTAGGAGGCAAGAGGTACGGCCCCGCTGTCAGGTTGCTCTTGGAGCCTGTTGCACTAAAGGGTTCTGGTGAAGTGCATGAGGATGAAGGTGGTAGACGAGGATGAAGGTGGTAGACAAGGGATAGCCAATCAACAGCCAATAGGCTCATGACAATGCTTTCGCGATTTATGCAACAGGCTCCGCGCATGCGGCCAAGTCAACCGTAAGGCTCTCCGAAAACCTGCCCCGGCCTCCGGAATCGTCTGCAGAAGCCCGCGAGCCCGTAGTACCGCTCCCCCCCATGAAAGGATGCTTATGAGATGCGCACTGATCCAATTCAACCCCAAGGTGGGGGACATCCGGGGGAACGCCCGCAAGATCCTGGAAGCGGCACGGGACGCTGCCGTTAAGGGAGCGAGGCTGGCCGTGTTGCCCGAGCTCGCGGTGACCGGCTACCCGCCCAGGGACCTGCTTCTGTACCCGGCCTTCGTCAGGGAGGCGGAAGAGAGCGCGGCCGAGCTTGCCCGCGAGCTTGCGGATCTGGATCTCACGGCGATCGTTGGCTCCGTAGGCTTCAACCGCGGCAGGGGCAGGCCGCTTAGAAACCTCGCGCTGGTCATGGAGGGGGGGGAGATCGCCCACAGTTACGCCAAGCGCCTCCTTCCCTCCTACGACGTCTTCGACGAGGCGCGGTACTTCGAGCCGGGGGACGCCCCGCTGGTCATCGTGAAGGAAGGGACGCGACTCGCGGTCACGGTCTGCGAGGACGTCTGGAACGATGAGGCCTACTGGCCCGCCCCCCTTTACCGGGCCGATCCCCTGGATGGCCACCCTCCCTTCGATGCTCTGGTGAATCTCTCCGCCTCCCCCTTTTCGGTCGGGAAGCAACGGTTGCGCGAGGACATGCTATCTGCCCTGTCAGCCAGGCGCGGTGCGTGGATCCTCTACGTGAACCAGACCGGCGCGAACGACGAACTCATCTTCGACGGCAGAAGTTCCCTTTTCGGCCCGGATGGCAGGATGGCGGCCAGGGCGAAGGGTTTCGCCGAGGAGGTGAAGATGGTCGAGCTGGGCTCTTCCGGGACCGACGTGTGCCCGGACGATTTCGCCCCGGAAAGCGAGACGTGGCGGGCCTTGAGCCTGGGCGTGCTCGACTACTGCGCCAAGAACGGGATTAGGTCGGTATGCCTCGGTCTCTCCGGAGGAATCGACTCGGCCTTGACCGCCGCCATAGCGTCCGCGGCCGTGGGGGCGGATAATGTACATGGGCTAGTGATGCCTTCACCCTACTCCTCGGTCCACTCGGTGAGGGACGCGGAGGAGCTCGCCGCGAACCTCATGCTGGGCCGCCTGGATCGCGTGCCCATCACCATGGCCATGGAGGCGTTCGGGAAGTCGCTCGCGCCGGTGTTCGGCGATCTTCCGCCGGACGCCGCCGAGGAGAACGTCCAGGCCAGGATCCGGGGGACGCTCCTCATGGCCGTCGCCAACAAGTTCGGAAGGATGTTGCTGACCACCGGCAACAAGAGCGAGATCTCGGTGGGGTACTGCACGATCTACGGGGACATGTGCGGGGCTCTCGCGGTCATCGGGGACCTGTACAAGACCGAGGTCTTCCGGCTGGCCAGATGGATCAACAGGGACGGGCCGGTCATCCCGGAAAACACCATCCTGAAGCCCCCTTCGGCCGAGCTGAAGCCCGGCCAGACCGACCAGGACAGCCTTCCGCCTTACGCCGAGCTGGACGCGATACTCCGCGAGATGCTGGAGCTCCGCAAGAGCCCCGGCGAGCTCGCCTCCGAGGGACGCTTCGACACGGAAACTGTATTCAGGGTGGCGCGGCTGGTCAGGGCGGCGGAGTTCAAGCGGAGACAGGCGGCTCCGGTACTGCGTATCACCGGCCAGGCATTCGGGGTGGGCTGGAGGATGCCTGTCGCCTGCCGGTCGATCTTCGAACCTGACCGCGAGGCGGCTGGCTGACCCGAAACCGTCTCGCCGCCAACGATACGCGACGCGCGCACGATCCTCGACATGCGAACGAAACTCGATGCGTGGACGACACGCGGATGTGGACCGACTCGCGGACGCCTCAAGACATCGTTCGGGAGATGAAATCTACTGCGGGGCGGCGTAGCGGCGGTCATATGCATGACCGTATCGGATCGATGGCCCTTCGCGATCTTGAGTGACGCTTTTGCGGCACGCGTAAGTCACGCGGCGCCGGGCCTCGCCGGGCTTAAGGACCGTTCGAGGACGTACGGTTATCGTTGCCCAGCCGCAGGGTTCTTGGAGGGCTTGATTACCCGACGAAGTTGGTTTATTGGACTGAGTCGGATCTGCGGACAAGGCTAGAGTCTCGGGCCTGGGCCAGATCTGCCTCCCTGGCCGTCAAGTCGGACTGGGCAGGACTGTCTGCCTGAGCGGATCCGCGTTTAGGGCGGATAGTCTGCCAGAGCCGGATCCGCAGTCAGGTTCGGACAGTCAACCCGAGCCGGATCTGCGGTATGAGTCAGATAATCGGCGGGAGCTGAAGCGTTCGTTGGATGGTGCCGCTCCACTTTTCCCGCGACTGTGAGTCAAAACGCGGAGACGGGGAGTTCGGTACAGGCACCGGGCGGTCACGGCCTTTCGAGTGGGAGTAGCAATGGCGCGGTCGAAGGAGGTCCTCATGAAGAGATGGTTCAAAGACGAGCTGGTCCTCCTGGCGGGGCTCACCGCTACCGAGATCCGGAGGGCGGAGACGGCCTTTAACGGGCTCGCCGAGGTGCGGGCGGTCCAGGACGCCGAAGGGCTCTTCGCGGAATTGGGAGGGAAGAAGCCGTCCCTGATCGTGGTGGACATCGAGAAGCCTTCCATGGACTTCAGGGAGACCTTGCGGCGCATTGCCGTTGACCCGCAGGCGAAGGGAATATCGATCATCCAGGCGGCGACGGAACCTTCGGATCTGCTGGACGTGCCCGGGCGCCCGCCGGGTTGGGCCTGCTTCGTCAAAAAGCCCGTGACAGGCGTGCCGCTCCTGGAAAAGGCATGGGTGCTCATGAAGCTCGCGAGGCACGAACTCGCGGCCGACGTGAGGGAAACGGAACTTGGGGAGGCCCGGGCCGAGATAGCCCGGCTTGGGGCCGAGGTGGCGAGCCTCAAGGAATCCGCCGTTGTACCCGCTGTTCGCGCGGATTCCGGATCCTCTCGGATAGCCCGTCTCCAGGCGACGCTCCTCAGTACGGTGACAAGCCTCGTGGAGTTCCGCGACGACGTGACCGGCGGTCATATCACCCGCACCATGAGGTGGCTGGAGCTTCTCCTTGAAGGACTCGATGAGGGAGGCCTATACGCGGACGAGACGCGGGGCTGGGACCGGGAGACCGTGCTTCAGAGTTCCAAGCTTCACGATGTGGGCAAGATAGCGATAAGCGACGCGATCCTGAAAAAGCCCGCCTCTCTCACTCCCGAAGAGTACTCGGAGATGAAGAGACACGCCGCCATAGGAGGAGAGATCATCGACGGCATCAGGGCGAGCCTGCCGGATCCCGATCAGGAGTTCATGGAGCACGCCAAGCTGCTCGCGGTTGGCCATCACGAGAAGTGGGACGGCACGGGATACCCCGCAGGCCTTGCGGGGACCGTCATCCCCCTCCAGGGAAGGCTCATGGCCGTGGTAGATGTCTACGACGCGCTTGTCTCCCAGAGGCCCTACAAGGACCCCATGCCTCACGGCAAGGCCGCCGGGGTCATCGCCGACGGGGTAGGGACACATTTCGATCCCGCCATAGCCGATGTCTTCCTGAAGCTGGAAGGGAGGTTTGAGGAGAGTCTGAAGGTGCTCATGCGTTAGCGGGTAAGAGCGGGTATGCGGATTCTGTAATGTCCATGGTTCATGGCGCTGGGACAGAGAGCGGTTCAGTCAGAAAGCGGCCGGGGCCAGATTATGATTTGAGGCGTTCGGGAGATACGGCTGACGCATGTCTGCTGCACGGCATGAGAATCTTCAAAGAGTATGACGGCTGGCTGGGTTAGCGGTGTCCAAAGAAATGTCGTTCGAAATTTACTCGATATCGATGGATATCTAATTGATAATTGATAAGTGATAGAATTTTCGTCAGGGAAAGGAAGTGCCCGTGTCGGCCACAAGACGCGATAAACGTATCGTTATTGCGGGTCTAATCACGATGTCCCGACTATCCACACCAATGAAAGCAGGTTGAAAAGGGTAGAGTCATGCCATCACATCAGAATTTCTTCCAAGTTGCCATCGGGAAAAAGGTTTTGGTGAATATTTTCATGAAAGGCTGTTCAGAGGTTCCGGGATGCGAGCTGATTTCTGACGGTGGCAGGCGGCAGATGGAAGACAACTGGCGGGGCTGGTCGGCCTTGATCGGTAGCTGGCGACACCGGGCCGGAGTAGAGGATAATCTGTCGTTGGAGATATGCTATGCCATCGATCTTTAGTCGTTACTTTTGAGGCAAGTCGGCAGAAGCGGTTCAAATACTGGCAAAGCTCTGTGGATAGGGAAAACGAGAAGGAACGTATTGGAGGAGTTCGGATGTCCTTTGTCAAATAGGAGGCTGATGGCAGAAACGGGATGTTGTGGCGTAGATGAATCGATCCGTCAGTGTTCAAGATATTTTTGTGGAAGGAATTCATGATATCATAGATCATCAGATAAAACACTATTAGATGAAGGATTTATGTTTGAAACGACTAAAAATTCATGACACATTAGATTTCAGCGCTTTCATAAATGAGTCCAATGATTAAATGTTTTTGTTGATGATTAGCGTTATGATCATCCTGACATCCAGAAGTGCCGTTCTTGGATGGAAGGCAGTGAAATTTCCATATAGCGTGGCTCTTCCCTGACGCGGGGGGGAGGATTTCTGCGGAGGAATCAAGTTTCGCGGGAAACTTGATTCCACTGCAAAAACCCCCTACCTCACCTCCTGGCAGTCATTTGAGGGCCGAGTATCTGGGTAAAGGGTGCGCAGATGTGCAGTGGTTTAAGGCTTTAGCGCAAGGATGCCAATGCGACGGCCGCATAAAGTTCCGCTTCCCTGTCGAGGTGGAGGGTTTTTGCAGTGGAATCAAACTTCAGGATCCGTTCGCGAGAAGCGCCGGAATCCAAGCGGGCGGACTCTGACTCCATCCTGATGGAGGAGAAGAAGGAGGAGGAGGTCTTTCCGTGTGTCCGGACGTAGCTCCTTAAGGCTTTCGTGTGACTTTTGGAGGCTATCGCTTATCGACGGCGGACAGTTATGGCGACTGCCGAGACTTTGAAAGCCATGGAATGGATATTCTGGCCATTTCGCCTTGCAGAAAAGGTGGAGGACTTATTCCGGGCGTATTTCCAAAGGTGTCGGATTGCCAGGCGCTGGGCCGGTTTCCGGTCGCTTCGCGGCGCGGGGTCCGCCTTGTCGCGCGGTCTTGGGAAACTCGATTTCCGTGTGCCGCTCCCGGTTCTGAGGGACCGTCCCAGGTCTGAGTCGCGGCTCTATTCACGGAAACGTGATTGTGTGCAGGATGCGCGGGGGGAGGTGCCGTCTGGGTCGGACGGGCCCGACACCACAAGATGGTAGGCGCGAGTCAGGGGCGGCAGGGCGATCGGTCGTTGAGGTTCTTGGCACGGTCGTGTCACAGGGCCAGGGGCGGCAGTCCTTCGCCTGATGTCATGGGCAAGGCAGGTCTGTCTGCCAGGTCGACGGAAAGGACACAAGTTTTGCAATAATCGTTGATTTTTGATAATATGGCGGCTATGGAGTTTTTTACGACTGATATTCAAGCCGTTTGTGTCCGGGGGATTCATCATGAAGCAAAACGAGATTAAAACATTCAACATTACTGGCTCATGCGACCCTTCCCTACATTACATGATACCCGCGCTTGACCGAAATCATCGTATAACCGACATGATCGAACGGAGCAGCTATTTCGTCATTCACTCGCCAAGGCAGTCTGGGAAAACAACTTTGCTTGACGCGTTGACAGAGAAGATTAACCGGGATGGAAAATATTATGCCTTACAAATTTCATTGTTCGGAGCTAACGTGTCTGAGGACATAAATTTCATTTTCGATGTTATAGCAGAATCGATAGCCAAAGAATGCAAATCATCCAACCTGCCTGCGATAGCTTCATTGGCAGACGAAATCGATCGGAATCGCGAAGACATCTATGTATTCAGAATCAGAGACATGCTGAGAAACATGTGCAACGCTCTCGAAAAAGAGTTGATTATCTTTTTCGATGAAGCAGATACTATTCCTGGATCGGCTATTATCCCGTTTTTGAGTCAGATAAGGGACGGATATCTGAACAGGCTTAAGCCCAACAAAAAATTCCCTAAATCGATGGTCCTTGTCGGCATGATTGATATTGCGGACTATAAGACCAAAGTCAGAGCCGACGGCTATTCAGCGGGAACGAGTAGCCCTTTCAATGTCAGAAGAGAATCCTTGTCACTGCCTGATTTTTCCAAAAAACAAATTTATGAGCTTTATGGGCAGCATACAGCGGCCTCACGCCAGAGTTTTACGGACGGCGCGATAGACAGGGCGTGGTATTGGACCGAAGGACAGCCATGGCTGGTCAACGCCCTGGCTAACCTAATCATCGACCTGAAGTTGAATTATGATTATTCCAGGACCATCGACGGAGATATGATCGATGACATGGCAAACGATTTGATTCTTCAGAATCAGACACATTTTCATTCTCTCGCCGAACGTTTGAAGGAGCCTAGGGTATTGAGGATCATGGATGCCGTCGTGTCCGGAGCGGATCGCTTTCACAAAGGCGTTTTGCCAGATGATGTAAGATATTGCACCGAACTCGGACTATTGAAACCCGATAAGGGCGGGAGCGGTTCTTTGCGGCCCTCCAACCCTATCTATCAGGAGGTTATCGTAAGGATTCTGTCGTCTGGAATACTGATGAAGACGGTTCCTGCCGATATCTCCTCGAAATGGACTGATGGCATATCATTGGATATGAGCGGACTCCTACAAGAATTTCAGAAACACTGGGTGGAAAACGGGGAGCTTATGGCCTCCGACAGCCGAATTCTTGTCAGCGCCAATCATGCCAACATTGACTTTGGCATCCTTGACAATGACGCGGGATCTGATCCTCTGTCCGCGGCTGACAGGAATGTCAATCTCGCCAGCCTGTTGAGCGAATCTTTCTGCGTCCTGGTGCTTTTCTCGTTTTTACAGAGGGTGTTGAACGGCGGCGCTTTGATTCAAAGGGAATTCGCTTTAGGCAGAAAATTCGCCGATATTGTAGCCACATATAAGGGAAAGCGGTATCCGATAGAAGTCAAAATCAAAGGGGCATTGTCGCGGCGCCAAAGTCTTGATCAGCTTCAAGGATATATCGACAGGTGCAATGCGACAGAGGGTTGGCTGGTGGTTTTCGACAGGGATGAAACCAAAACCCTTAAGGAAAAAAGTTCTTGGGAAATCGACGATAGCGGGAAAATTACGAAATATATCGTCAACTGCTGAGCCTCCAGACCATAGAGATGTTTTGGATAAGCTCGAAACATCGGCATAACGATCGTTTGAGCCGTGAGCATCGAATCGCAGCCGATGCCACCGCGATGGTCCAGCCGATGGACAGATCGGCACGCCTTGCCTTCCCGGTGTGCCGTATCGGTTACGGTTGAACATGCCTCTTTCTTGGTAGGAGGCGATATGTCTGGATAGTTATCACCAGGCTTCTGGAGCGTTAAAATCATGATCGTCTGGCTGGACCGGAGCGAGCCGAACCGAATCGATCGTTTCCTGTCTGCATGACAGGGAGAGCGTCTGTTTCCCTTCGCCGCGCCGATTCGGCGCGGGGGAATCGGGATCCGGTACGTTACGGTCCTTTTAAGGGCTCTTCGTGCATCCTCTAAAGCGCCAGGATTGCGGCGGCGCGGGCGCCCCAGGCGCGGGTCCTTACGGTGCGGAAGGAGCCGATATCGAAGTCCGCGATGCTTTTCAGGGTGCCGGGGGACATCTCCCAGACCGCCATGGCCTCCGGGGCGCAAAGCCCGAGGTCCGGGGCGGCCCTGAGAAAGCCGGCCGCTGCCTCGGGGTCCGCGTAGGGAGGGTCCAGGAGGAGCAGATCGAAGGGGCCGAGGCGTTTGAGGGCCGGGTAACCTTCCGGGAAGGACAGCCCGACGACCTTCACGTCGAAGCCGTCCCGGAACCGGGCGGCGTTCTTCCTGAGGATCCCGAGGGCTTCGGGATCACGATCGCAAAGGACGGCCTCACGGGCCCCCCGGCTGGCGGCCTCGAGGCCCATGGCACCGCTTCCGGCGTACAGATCGAGGACGCGGGCATCGGGGACCTTCGCGGCAACCATGCTGAAGACGGCTTCCCGAACCCTTGAGGCGGTAGGCCTTGCGACGGACGGAGGCGGTATCTCAAGCTTCAGGCCTTTCTTCCGTCCCGCGATGATGACCAGGGCCAAGGCGCGTTTCCCCCCTGATGGATGTCCGTCGAGTGCCCGGCCGACTGGCTGGCCGGACGGCGACGGCCGAAAACAACGGCCTTGCGGTGGCCTGAAGACAGCGTCCGAAAGCCGCGGCGAAAAGTCTGCGGCCTTAAACGGCGCGGGTGAACGGCTTCTTGAAACGGGCAGTCACGGAAGGCTTTGACCGGGGGGGCCATGCCGCCCCTGGGAAAGCCTGGATATCGCTCTTTTGACACGATGGACCCGCGGCGGATCCGGGGTTCCCGTTTCCTCCGTGGCGGCCTGGAAAGCGTCCGGGGCTCCCGTTTACCTCGCGGGGGCCTGGAAAGCGTCCGGGGCCAGCCACAGCTCTGGGGAGGCGCCCATGGCCGTAAGCTCCTCCTTGGGCAGGTCCAGGGCCTGCGGGAGGCATTTCTTGTCCGTCCCCGTGTAGAGGGCCAGGGTCGCGCCGCGGCCGTTCAGGAGGAAGTCGCCCGGCCGCAGGTCCCTGCCCGCCGCCCGGCCGTTCACGCGGTAGCGGGCCGAGGGGCAGGCCCCGCGGGAAGAAAGCACCTCGTCCGCCCTGGCCCAGAAAAGCCGGGCGGAGGCGGGCGGGTCGGGGAACATCTCCTTTATCGTAAGCGGCTTGCCGGTCAAGAGGCTGTAGTTCTCGAACGTGTAGTCCACCGTGCCGCGCTCATGGCGACCGCGCCGGAAGTTTCCGATGAAGCGGTCCACCCGGAAGATCGACAGCGTCCAGGGCGCGGACTGGTGAAGGTAATAGCGGCTCTCCACTCCGACGGGCAGGCAGAGACCGCCGCAGCCGTCGAGAAGATCGTTGCATGACAGCTTCAGGGCGAGCTTCCTCGCCTCCGCGAACCTCTCGGAGGCGGCGTCCGCGAGCCTGACGTCCAGATCGGGGTTGCCGGTGTTCTCCGGGTACTCGATCGAGATGAAGACCAGATCCGTCGGACAGATGGGGCTTTTCAGCTGGTGCTCGATGATGTTGCGGCGGATATCCGGCGGGGAGGCGGCCAGGGGCGTGCCGTCGTCCACGCACGAGCTGTCCTCGCACACGCCGGGCCAGCCCCCCAGCCATTCCGACGAGATCCAGGCGAAGGCGGGCGCGACGCTCAACAGCGTAGCCGCCGCCGCGAGGGCTATCGGCGGAAGCGCCCTTGCCCAGATGGCGCCGAAGGCAGGCGTCACCGGCCTTCCCCGGCAGCCTCCCCGGACGGGGTGTCCCCCGACGCGTCGGCGACGGCGTCTGATGAGGCGGCGGGGGGGGTGTCATCCGACGCGGCGGGGGACGCGTCCGCCGTTCCGGGGGCCCCCAGGGCCTTGCGGATAGCCTGCGCGACCAGAGGGGCCACGGGCGAGAGGCTCGCCACGTAGGCCCGGCCGCGCCTGCCGGAGACCTGGGCGATGTGGGGGTCCTTGGCGTACTCGGAAAGCACCGTATGCACGGTGTTGGGCACCACCATGATGCAGGCGGCCTGCTCCATGAGCGCCCTCGCCTGCTCGTGGAAGCTCATCATGTTCGGGCCGAAGATCATGGGCCGGGCCACGGAGGATGGCTCAAGCGGGTTGTGCCCCTGGAGTCCGGAAACGAAGCTGCCGCAGACGATGGACAGATCGCAACGCTCGTAGAGGCGCAGGAGGTGGCCCACGGCCGCGAACACGCCGATTTCCGGGAGCCTGGAGAAGGGAATCTCCGGATCGGTCAGGATCTCGGTCTGGAACCCTTTCTTGCGCGCCAGTTCGGCCACCTCCTTGGCCCGATGCACGTGACGTGGCACGATTATGAGCTTGAAGGGATTGCCGGGATGGAGCCTGCTCGGCTCCGATTCCCTGGACTCGGGCTGGAGAAAGGTGACGGCCATGGCGGTTTCCGGTCTCGAGGCGGGGGCGTCCGGCACGGTCTTTTCGGAAGCCGGGGCGGATTCAGGCTCAGAGACGCCCGAGCCCGTTCCGGCCCTTTCGGGGGCATCCGCCTCGACCGGTTTTGCGGCGATCGTCGCATCCGGCACGACGGCTTCCGCAGTTCCCGCCTTTCCGGAGTCATCGGGTCCCGTCATTCCGGAGTCGCCGTGTCCCGTCATTCCGGAGTCGCCGTGTCCCGTCGTTCCGGAGTCGCCGTGTCCCGTCTTTCCGGAGCGTTCGGCATCGGCTTCATCGTCCTCCGCAATCCCCTTCTCGGTCCGGTCGTTCCGGTCGCGCGCGACGTTCGCGAGGTCAGTCTCGGTCCTAACGTCCTTCCAGGCCTCCAGGACCTCGGGCCCGCTCATGATCGCGTAGGTCGGGGGCGGCTTGGGCTTGTCCTGGCTGTGCAGGGCCCGGCCGAGGAGGGTTTTCAGGAGCTCGGAGATGAGGATCTCCTCCTCGCCGGGGTGGGTGGAGCCGGCCACCAGGAGATAGGGGGGGGCATTGACGATCGGTCGGGGCGCGGGGCCACGGGCCCTGGCGATGAGACCGTCGAACTTGGGGCTCCCCAGGACCTCGACCTTGGCGGGATCCACGCCCAGCGACAGGAAGCGCTCGCGGTCCGCGTCGGAAATGACGAGAAGCCTCTCCATGAAGTTCAGGACCTGCCTGAAGAAGCTCTTGACCCACCCGAAGCGGCGGCAGGTGCGCGCGGAGATGCGGCCCGCCGCAAGGATCACGGGCACGCGGCGCTTGTGGCACGCCCGGATGAGGCCGGGCCAGATTTCGGTCTCGATGATGACCAGCGCCCTGGGGTCCACCCGGGCCAGGCATCTGCCAGGGGCGCCCCAGACGTCCAGGGGCGGCGCCATGAACTGCACGCAGTCCATGGCGGAAAGCGCGGACTCGGCGTGCGCCCGGCCTGCGGGGGTGCCTACCGACAGGACGAAGGACGCCTCGGGCTCCAGTTCCTTCCAGGCGCGGATGATGGCCGCGGCGCTCCCCGCCTCACCCACGGAGGCGGCGTGCAGCCAGTATGGCTTGCCGCCGCCCGCGGCCGGGCAACCCAGCCGATCGAGCCAGAACCCCCCGCCCCTGCCGGACAGGGACGAGAAGAACATGGCCGGGGCGGCGATGATGCCGCCCAGGACCTGGTAGACGCCGTGGAATATGGCTAATGGATCCACTTGAGCACCGGTACGGGGTCCGTGTCGCCTCCGGAAGGCCCGTCGCGGGAATCGGGCGAGACGGACATGTTTATCACCAGCGGCGGGAAGCCGCCCCTGCGGGTGGTCTCCGCCACGTATTCCCTCATGAAGGGGAAGACCAGGCGCGGAAAGGCCCGGTGGATGTAGTAGGCCCGCCCCTCCGGGGGCACGGGCCTGTCCATCACGAAATGGGCGCCGTACTCCACCTCCAGGCTGAAGGGCATGAGCCCTCCCTTGTCGGTACCGAAGGCCTGCACGAAGCTCGCCTCGTCCCCGCGCTCGGTGAAGCCCCCGGAGTTGCGGATCGTGAGCGTCGCCACGGCGATGCGTCCGTCGGGCGGGCCGGTCCAGGCCCCGTTGCGGGCGAAATGGCACCTGTTCAGCTGGAGCCTCGTCATCTCGAAGGACACCTGCTGGCTCATCGTCCGGCCTCCCTGCCCCGCTCGGCGCCTGTTGAGGCATCGGCGAACGTCGCGCCCCGTCCCGGAAGTGCGTCCGGGCGTTCTGGGCCGGAGAGGGAGGCCGGGCTTGCGGGTCGGCGGGCATCGGGGCCTTCGGACGCTGACGGGGCATCGGTGTCCCGGAAGGCGCCCGGGTCCCGGAGACCGTCGGGGCTCGCGAGGGCATCCCGGCTTCCACTTTCTCCCCGATCGTCCCGGTTTCCCGGTTCTCCCCGATCGTCCCGGCTTCCCGGTTCTCCCCGGTCGTCCCGGCTTCCCGGTTCTCCCCGGTCGTCCTGGCCTCCCCGGTCTCCCAGTTCCCCCAGGCTTTCCTTGATTTCCGGGCCTTCCGAGGAAGGCTCCGGGGCGGAGGGGGCCGCCGCGTCGGGTCGGGGCCTGCGGGGGAAGGTTTCACGCGACCCGGCGTCGGGCCCGCGGGCTATCTCTACCTCGGCGGTCTCCGGGTGGAGGCCCGGATCGGCCTTGACGGTCACGGGAAAGCCGATGCGGCGCTCCAGATCCTCCAAGGCGGCGCGGCCCTCCTCCAGGAGGTGGTCCCGGACGGATGGGTGGACCTTCAGGGTCAGCGGGGCGCGGGGGCAGTCCGCGGCGGCGAGCTCCAGCTCACGGAGGGCCTGGTGGCAGACCGAGGCCCCGGTCAGGAGCGAGCCCTGGCCCTGGCAGCACCAGCAGGGGACCCGCATGAGCCTGTCGATGTTCTCGCGGGTGCGCTTGCGGGTCATCTCCACCACGCACAGCTCGCTCATGGGGAGGACCTTGGCGGCGCCCCTGTCGCGCCGCAGGGCCTCGCGCAACGCCGCGGTGACCCGCTCGCGGCTGGCTTCCCGCTCCATGTCTATGAAGTCTATGACGATGAGCCCCCCCGTGTTCCTGAGCCGCAGCTGCAGGGCTATCTCGCGGACCGCCTCCAGGTTGGTCTTGAGTACGGTCTCCTCCAGGCAGCGCCTGCCGACGTAGCGGCCGGTGTTCACGTCTATGACGGTCAGCGCCTCGGTCGCGTCTATCACCAGGTAACCGCCGCTCTTGAGCCAGACCTTGCGGGAGAGGGCCCGCGCCAGATCCGTCTCCACGTTGAAGGCGTGGAAAAGCGGGGTGGGGTCGCCGTAGAGCGTGAGCGCCGGCAGGAGGTCCGGCGCGAAGGCGGACAGGAACTCCCCGATGCGGACGTGTTCGGCCGGGTCGTCCACGACCAGCCTCTCCACGCGGTCGGTGAACACGTCCCTTACGGCGCGGAGCGCGAGATCCAGTTCCCGGTGGATGAGCGCTGGGGCCGAGGCCGCCCGCGCGTCCTCGCGGATCCTGTCCCAGAGCTGGATGAGGAAGCTCGCCTCGGAACGGATCTCGTAGTCCGCGGCGCCTTCGGCGGCCGTGCGGGCGATGAAGCCCGCGCCTTGGGAGGAGGCTTCCAGAAGCGAGCGGAGCCTTGCCCGCTCTCCCTCGCCCTCGATGCGCTTGGATACCCCCAGATGGCTCCCGGCCGACAGAAGCACAAGCCTCCTGCCCGGAAGGGAGACCAGCGTGGTCACCCGCGCGCCCTTCTGGCCCATCGGCTCCCGGGAGACCTGGACCAGGAGCTCCTGGCCCTCCGAGATGAGGCTCTCGATGGGGGCCTTGGGGAGCTGGGAGGCCTCGGTAGGGTTTAGCTCGAGCCCTTCCAGGCCCTCGATGAGCCCGGCGAGGCCGCCCCCGTCGGGGTCGTCGTCCGCGCCGCCCCGGCCGTCCCGGCCGGGCACTTCGGCGTCCAGGACCGACGGGCCGCCCAGGCTCCGGGAGAGCCCGGAGCCGGAGGGGGAGAGGTCGTCCACGTACAGGAAAGCGGCCTTCTCCAGGCCTATGTCCACGAAGGCGGCCTGGAGCCCGGGAATCACGCGCACCACCCGGCCCTTGTAGACGGAGCCGGAAAGCCCGCGCCCCGCCGCCCGCTCCAGGCGGAACTCCACCGTCTCGCCGTTCTCGACCAGAGCCGTGCGGGTCTCGTAAGGACGATGGTTTATCAGAAGCTCCGAGGTCATGGTGGCAAAAGCCGCCGCCCTTCGCGCGGTACGGGCGTCCGCGGCGCGGCGCGCCGCGCGGGTGATTCAGCCGATAAGCGTCTTGAGCTTGGAGAGCTCCAAAGGGAGGGAGGGCGGAAGGCCCCAGAGGGCCCGGACGCAGTCCAGCGGCTTGGGTGAGCCCGTTTCCCGGAAGGCGAGGGAGATCTCGAGCCTGGCCGGGGAAAGCGCGCGCGTCTCAAGGATGAAGTCACGGATCAGGTACTCGCGCGCCCGCCCTTTCTTGTCAGTATAACCCAGATGCGCGTCCGGATAAAGGGGCGGGTCCGCGAAGGCCGGGCTCCCGGCGGCCACGAGCCAGGAGGACCCCTTGAGCTCCGGTCGGGGCCTGGCCAGGGGAAGCCGCGCCAGACGCGTGAGCCTGAGCCCCTCGGGGAGATCGAGGGAGGCCAGGATCTCCTCGGGCGGGACGCCGTCGGAGAGCGAGAAGATCATGACCTCGTCCAGGCTGGGTACCCCCAAAGGCAAGGCCGTCATGAACGAGAGCTTGGGCGAGGGGTGGAAGCCGTGCGAAAGGGCGAGGCTCAGCCCCCCGCGCCTGAACGCCCGCTTGAACAGCTCCACCTGCTCCAGGTGCCCCAGGAAGACCGGACGCCCGGTCTTCTCGAAGCGGGCCAGGTACCTGTACTCGGGCGGGAACTGGTGGGGGGCCGCAGGGCTCGGGGGGCCAGTCCGTCCGGAAGCCTTGGACTGCCTTGCGGCGGGCCGCCCCGGAGGGGCGGGCGGCAAAAGGCCTGTGCCGGGCACGGCTTCAGGGAGAGACGCGGCCCGGGCCCCGGCGTCCGGCGGTGCTTGGGATCCGGCGTCCGTAGCTGCTTGGGATCCGGCGTCCGGCGCGGTACCGGTACCGGAACCGGCATCCGGTGACCAGGCGCACGGTATCGTTGCGGGGTCGGCGCCTGTTGCCGGGGGGGGGCCGGGCGCAGCCGCACGGGCCGCGGTTTCCGGAGCGGTTGGGTCGCCGGGTGCGGCGGTCGGGACGGAAAGGTTCCCAGCCAGATCGATCCTGACCCCGTCCCCGCAGGCCCCGCAACCCAGGCAACCCGAGTCCCGGCAGTCCGGGGTGGGCTCTCCCGCATAGGCTCGCCTGAGCTCCCCGACGAGATACGGCTTCGAAACCCCGTAGAAGATGTGGTCCCAGGGGAGAGGGGCATCGGTGTCCCTGGGGCCGAGGAAGGCGTTGGCGTCGAATCCCCCTGCGGCCAGGGCCTCCTCCCACGGCTTCAGGGAGAAGAGATCGTTCCAGGCCTCGAAGCGGGCGCCGCTTCGGAAGACTTCCAGGATCACCCGCCCCGTGCGCCTGTCCCCGCGGGCGATGAGGCTCTCGGCGAAGGAGGCCCCGGCGTCCGCGTGCTTGACCGAGATGCCGTCCAGGCGGGCGGCGGACTTCACTAGCGCGATCCTCTCCCGGATGCCTTCCGCGAGCGTCCCGCGCTCCCACTGGAACGGCGTGTGCGCCTTGGGGGTGAAGTGGGCCAGGCCCACGTTCAGCTTCGCGCGGGTGGAGCGCTTGATCCTTTTCGCGAGACGGCCTATGGCCGCGAGATCCTCGGGGGTCTCCGTCGGGAGCCCGCACATGAAGTAGAGCTTGAGGGTCCGCCATCCCAGCGAGAATGCCGTCTCCGCGGCCGCGAGGATGTCGTCCTCCGCGAGATCCTTGTTGACGACGGCCCGGAGCCTCGCTGTCGCCGCCTCGGGGGCTATCGTGAAGCCCGTCTTGCGGGCCCTCTGGATCTCGAGGGCCAGCTCGCGGGTTATCGAGCGCACGCGGAGGGAGGGGAGCGAGAGCGAGACGCCCCTGCCGCTCCAGCGGTCCATGAAGCCCTTGACCAGGGGGCCGATGCGGGTGTGGTCCCCGGCGGAAAGCGACAGGAAGGCCGCCTCGTCTTGACCGGTGGCGGCGAGGTTCGCCTCGACGAGGGAAAGCGCCTCGCCCTCCGCGCGTTCCCTTACGGGCCGGTAGAGGTAGCCGGCCTGGCAGAAGCGGCAGCCGCGGCTGCAGCCCCGGGCTATCTCCACGGCCACCCGGTCATGCACGGGCTTCACGTGCGGGACTATCTGGGATCCCGGGAAAAACAGGCCGGAGAGGGCGGGCGCCGCGGTCCGCCTGAGCTCCGGAAGTCCGGGGACCAGGGGTTCCAGGCGGAGGAAGGCGGAGGAGAGCCCCGGGCCCGCGTAAACGGGCGCGTAAAGCGAGGGCACGTAGACGCCCGGGCGCCGTGCCAGCTCGAGGAGGATCCTCCCGCGCGGCATGCCTTCGGCGCGCATGCCGCTTATGGCTTCGAGGTCAGCCGCGAGGTTCGGCTCCCCGTCCCCCAGGAAGAAGACGTCGATGAAGTCCGCCAGGGGTTCGGGGTTGGCGCAGCCGGGTCCGCCCGCCGCCACCAGCGGGTCGCCTTCGGCCCTGTCGGAGCTCAGGAGCGGGATACCGGCCAGATCGAGCATGTTCAGGATGTTGGTGTAGCCCAACTCGTACTGGAGCGAGAAGCCCACGAGGTCGAAGAGCCTCAGGGGCCTCCGCGACTCCAGGGAAGCGAGCGGGAGCCCCCGCGCCCTCATCGCCGCCTCCATGTCCGTCCAGGGCGCGTAGGACCTCTCGGCGGAGAGGCCGGGGACGGAATTTACGAGAGAGTAAAGGATCTTGTGGCCCAGATGGGAGTGGGCGATCTCGTAGACGTCCGGGAAGGCGAGCGCCACCCTGAAGATCCGGCCCCGGGCGTCCGGGACCTCGTTGGGGCGCGCGCCCGTCTCGCCGCCCAGATAGCGGCCCGGTCTCTGGACGGACTTCAGGAGCTCGATGTCCAGGGGCAGTGAGGCCGCCGGGCAGGATGCGGACAGACCGGACAGACCGGAAGGCCCGGCAGGCTCGGGTGGCCGGAAAGTCCCGGAAGGCATGGGAGATCCGGGAGGCATGGGAGGTCCGGCAGGCATGGGGGATTCGGGAGGCATGGGAGGTCCGGGAGGCATGGGGGATTCGGGAGGCATGGGAGGTCCGGGAGGGCCTGCAGGGTTGAAGGTCTTCAAAGGAAGTGAGGGGCCTAAGGGTCCGGATGGAGCTGAAGTGGCGGAAATGCCGGAAGTGCCGGAAATGCCGGAAATGCCGGAAATGCCGGAAGTGCCTGAAGGATCGGAAGAATCGGCTTCTGAGCTTGAGCCTGAGGCGACATGCCGGTCGGTCGCGCTGCGGTTCCCCAACGGACAGGAGGCCTCGCCCGCCAAGGCGCCGGTCGTGCCGGCCGATGCAACTGTATCGCCGACGCCGGCGCGGCGGAGATCCCGGAACGGATCGTGCAGGGAGGCGGCATCGGGGTCCGCCAGGGATTCGGGCTCCTTCAGGGCCAGGGGACTGAAGGCGGGGTCCGGGTCGTTCGGGTCCAGGGGATCCGGCTCCCCGGACTCGGCAAGGCGGCGGCGCGGATTCTCGGCGGGGCCCTGGCGGGACGTGTATTCGCAGCGCTTCGTCAAGGATCGTCCGCCCGTGAGCCCCGTCAGCCCGCGCGGCCCGCCAGGGCCCCGGCTATCTCCTCGGCCAGCATCCCTGCCGCGCGGGCCGGGTCCGGCGCGTCCCGCACGGGGCGGCCCACCACCAGGAGATCAGCGCCGTCAGCGATGGCCTGGGCGGGCGTGCCCGTGCGCGCCTGGTCGTCCCGGTCCACCCGCGCCCAGCCGGGGCGTACGCCGGGCACGACCAAAAGCGGCCCGGGGCCGGACAGCCCCCTCAGCTCCGCGACCTCGCGGGGGGAGCAGACCAGCCCGCCGCAGGAGGCCCCGAGCGCCGTCTCGGCCAGACGCCGCGCGAGCGCCCCGGGCTTCCGGAAATCCGGGGCGAGCCAGTCCATGGACCCGGGCGTGAGGCTTGTGAGGACCGTCACGGCGAGCACGCAGGCGGCGCCGGAGTTCTCGGCGGCGGCCTTGAGCATCTCGCTTCCCCCCTGGGCATGCACGGTCACGAGCCCCGCGCCCAGCGCGGCGGCCCGCCGCATGGCTCCGGCCACGGTGGCGGGGATGTCGTGGAGCTTGAGGTCCAGGAAAATGCCCGCTTCCGGCGCCGCCTCGCGGACGCGGGCCACGCATTCCGGGCCCAGGGCCGTGAAGAGCTCAAGGCCTATCTTGAACCAGCCGACCGATCCCGCCAGTGTCCGCGCGAAACGGAGGGCGCCTTCCAGATCGGGCACGTCCAGGGGGAAGACCAGTCGGGCGCGGGGGTCCGACGGGCCGTAGGGGATGGTCGCGGATGGCGGCAAGGGAAGGCCTTTCCTGGCTTAGGCGAACGCGTCCGACGGCTGAGGGGGGTCAAGACGGCGCCGGGCGCGCAGGGCGCGCCCGGAAAGGGATCATGAAAAGGAAACTGGATTCGGGACGGGGCACCGCGAGCGACGTCCGCGCGAGCCCGCCGAGGCTCCTTGTCGTCTCACCGGCGGTCGGGGGGAGCGGCGCAGGATCAGTCGTCGTCCAGCCCGTCAAGCATGTCGGAAACGTCCGACATGTCCGTGCCGTCCACCTCGAGCCCCTCGTCGTCGTCCAGGGAGTCCAGCGAGGCGTCCACGGAGAAGTCGTCCTCCATGTCCGCCTGAGGGGCCTCCTCAAGGCTGTCCTGGGGCACCATGAAGGTTTCCGACGCTTCTTTGGGCCTGGGAGACGATGCCTTGCCGGGAGAGGCCATGAAGGGCTGCAGGGGCGCCGCGGGGGGCGGCGCCGCCCCGGCATGGGACTCCTCGTCGTCCACCAGTTCCACGTCCAGGATGGTGTCCTGGGTGGGCTCGGGCTCGAGTTCCCGCGGCGGGACGGAGGTGGCGCCCGGCGCCACCGCCACCTCGGCATCCTCCAGGAGCTGTGAGACGTCCAGCTGTCCGGTGTCGGACGGGGAAGGGGGTATGGCGGGAACGTCGACCTTGTCTAGCCTCGGAGCCGGTGGCTCCGGAAGCGTAGGCGGCGGGGGAGGGGGAGGCGCGGCCACGGGGGGGGGCCGGTGGCATCGGCGGCGGTGGCGGCGCCAGAGGGGGCGGCACGGCCTCAGGCGGGGCCGGAGGCATCGGCGGCGGTGGCGGCGCCAAAGGGGGCGGCGCCGGCGGCCCCGGAGGTTCCGGGAAGGCGCCCATGCCGAATCCTGACGGGGGGGCCTCGGGCCCCGGCGGCGGCGCGGGGGGGCCGGGGGGTTCCGGGAAACCCCCGAGCCCGAAGGCAGGCTGCCCCAGCGGTGGCGGGAAGCCGCCGGGGCCCGGCTGAGGGGCGAAGCCGCCCGACCCCGGCTGGGGCGGGAAGCCGCCGGGGCCCGGCTGGGGGGCGAAGCCGCCCTGGTCCGGGTGGGGGGTGAACCCGATGTCCGTAGGCCCGACGTCCGCATCCTCGGCCAAGAACTCTTCCTCCTCGTGGGGTTGCGGGAGCGCGTCCTGGCCCAAGGCAGAGAAGAAGTTGATGGCGCCGGGCGCGGGCTCGCTCAGGAACAGCAGTCTCCTGATCGGTCCCAGATCCTTGCGGCACTTGGGGCAGTTGGTGTTGTGATCGAAGCTGTTGTAGCCGCACTTGGGGCAGAGCATACGCGCCTCCGTGGGCGGGGGGTGCCGCTGGGGCGCCGCCGGCCTGACCGGAGCCTGGCCTTGCGGCGCACCGTCTTCCGGAAGCCCTGCGGCGGTCGCGCCGGGGCTTTTTGGAGGGCGGCATGGGGCCCCGGTCGCGACATGCGCGGGTCAAGGGCCTGAGAGGGCTGTCTGAACGGTAAGCCGTAGGGCGCGGCAGGGCCTTCAGCGGGATCCCGGGGCATTGCCGCGAATGCGAAATTATATCCCGTCGCATGGCAAAAAGAAACAGCCGGTCTTTGCGTGGCCGCGTTCCCCGGGCTCAGTCGCAGTCGCGCGGGATTGTTTGCCTTTTATGGCCTGCGGCTGCTAAAGCTTGAGCGAGATGTCAGCTTCCGCGACGGTATCGGAGGCGGGGCGCCGGGTTCGGAAGGACGGTCACGTACAGGCGTGGCGCGGCTTTCCGAGTGTTCGGGAGATTCGCCGGCATTCGGACGGATCGGAGGATTCGGCAGGAACCGGACGGATTCGGGGTATTCGTGAGGTTCCGGACTGAACAGTCTGAACCGTACGGACAGAAAGGACCGGCAGTCGATGTTTCATCGGCAGGCAGGATTAGATTCGAAGGACGGATTCGATCGGAAGGAGGGAGAGGATTCGATCGTAAGGGGGGAGAGGATTCGATCGTAAGGGGGGAGAGGATTCGATCGTAAGGGGGGAGAGGATTCGATCGTAAGGGGGGAGAGGATTCGATCGTAAGGAGGGACGG
>JAISFS010000317.1 GCA_031263485.1 Deltaproteobacteria bacterium
GGGCTGTCATGTCCCTTTAACTGGTACGTTTTACTGACCCTTCAGCTTCCCTGTGGCCAGCGACCAGGGGGCGTTGCCTGACCCATGTTGCCGTTCCGACTTATTACGGTTCCGTCATAAATCATGTTTGAGTTATGTGTAAAAAGTATGAATTGGACTTCACGGAGACAATGCGCCTTTCCATTCAATGGATGCCCCGAACGCATCTGTATTGACCGCAGAGACGATATTTCGCCCAATCCGACATTGAAGTCCGGCCTGATTGATAGGCATGTGCTTTGCCCTTCTCTTCAGGCTCGGAGGGGGTTTTTTCACAGACCTCATGTTTGGGAATATTAATCAGGATGGATAGAGGGATGGTCGGGTATCCGGGGTCGATATGCCTGATCTTGGCGTGAACGCATCGGTTCCAAGGAGGCATGCGTAAATTTATGTTTCCCTTCTGACTGAACGTGTTAAACCTGGCGAATCGCCTTGACTGGGCGGCCCTCGGCTTTTGATTGACCGGCAGGCACGTCCATCCGTGTCGCGACCGGACGCCGATTCGATTGCCCGTTGGCTTGGAGGGGCTCGGTCCTTTCAGGGGACACGCCTGCCTATCCCCTGCAGGTCGCGGCGGTCGGTCCGTTCCGTTCAGGTTCGGCCCGTTCCGTTCAGGTGTTCCGTTCCGTTCCGTCATCCTCTCGGTGTTCCTGACCGAGGTCGTTGCTTTGGGGCATTGACATCCGGTCACCGGATGTCCTGAAGTTCCGGAATGGGTAGGGCTGACGCGGCGTTCCGCGGGAATGCCCCGGACGTACGCGGTCTTCGCAACGGCGTGGATGGCGACATGCAAACGCCCGGGCGAACTCTCCGGCTCGATGCCAAGGGCACTGCGGCCGAAGGCCCCTTGTCTGGACAGGGTCCCGGAAGCCGCCCCGGCCCGCGCGACCTGCGGAAAGACGTTCGCGGGGAGTTGTCCCGGAGGCGTTCCGTCGCCCGTCCGGGCTTGATGACCATGCGGGGCGAGTCTTTCGGCTGTCCCGATGTCCGACAGGGTTGCCGGTCGCGGTCGACGCGTCCAGGCGACCGAAGGGGGACGCCGACCGTTGCGGTCCGCCGTCGCGGGGCCCGCGGGCCGGATTCCCGCCGTCGCCCGCCGTCAGTTCACCATCACCTTCGTGTTCTGGCCCATCGGGCACATGCCCATGGTGTTGAAGGACGCGTCCCCGTTGTGGAAGGTCTGGGCGGTCATGGCGACGGCAGGCTTGCCCTGGACCATCACCTTCATGGAGCCTGAGGCGGGTGAGAAGGATCCGGTCTGGATGAACACGTTGGAGACCACGCCCCCCGCCACGCCGGCCTCGTCCCCGCTGGAAAGCGGCACCTTGGTCTGGACGTTCAGGGCGAAGGCCCCGTCCATCATGACCTTGGTGCTCACGGTGCCGGGATTCGCCATGTTCAGCTGGAACATGTTCACGAGCGGCGTGGGGATGGGCCCGGCTGGCGGCGCCGGGACCTTGCAGACGTCGGGGGCGAGCGAGTTGGCCATGCCCCCCTTGATTGTCAGAGCGAACATTTCATATCCTCCCGCAGACCCGATCGGAACGGGCCTGCCGCCTGTCTTCCCCCGGTCGAGGCGCCGGGGCGCGCCGGCCGGTCATGGCCGTCACCCCAGCTGGACGGTCGCGCCGTCCAGTTTGGCGGCCCCTTCGGCCTTGACGTCCACCGCGCCGGCCCGGGCGCGGAGGGTCTCGTCCGCTTCCAGCCAGAGTTCCGGCGCGGAATGCTTCATGGCTTCGGTGGCCTCTTCGCGCGAGGCCTTCGAGCGGGATAGGAAGTGGGTCGCGAGCCGCACGAGCTCTCGGGCCTTCAGGGTAAGGAACGTGAAGTCCAGTTTGGCCAGGACCCCCTTGATGCTCAACCTCGCCGAACGCACGAGGGTTTCGGAGTTGACGACCGTCAAGGTGTCGGAGGAGACGGTGAGCCTTCCTCCCAGGATCCTGGTCGTTTCGGGGAGAGTCAGCAAGGCGGGACCGGCGCGTTCCAGGACGGCGAGCAGGTAGCTGGCGGCCGCCGTCCGGCAGACGAGCACCCTGTCCCCCGGCTGGGGGGCCAGGAGGCAGGAGGGTGCCACGCGGCACGTTATCTCCTCGCCGTCCATGTCGCACGTGACCCGGTCTCCAGCCTCGCCCACCGTGCCCTCCGCGAGCCGGGGCGCCGGCGGGGAGGGCGGGAAAAGGAGCGGGCCGTCCTCGATGAAGTCCTCGAGGCTCAGCCCTGCCCCCCGGGGCACCGGAGCCGCGACGGTCCCGGCCTGGGGGTCCCGTATGTCATGATGATGTCCGGAGGTCATCTTGAATCCCTTTCGGAGGGCGACCGGTTATCCCGCCATCGATTATAGCCGGGGGGGTCGCGTTTTTGGGAAGCATAACAGCGGGGCCGCGTTTTTGGGAAGCATGGCTGCGGGGCCGCGTTTCGGGAAACCGCCTCGGCGCCGCCGACTCGTAAGGGAAAACGGCGGCGGGCTTCCGGCCTTCCCGCTCCCGGCCGGCATCGATGCCGCCGGGCACGGGGCGCCCGATACCGCCCTGCGTTACCGTTGCAGGGCATCGCCTCGCATGGATGCGGGGTCCGCAGTCCTGGCCCGGCCGTCAGACGACTTTCTCGCCGTCCAGCACGAGGACCGTGTTGGTGAGATCCGCCCCCTTGAAGGAGGTGGTCGCGTCCGGTCGGGAGAGGTAGAAGTCCGCGGCGTACAGGCTCGCCCCCTCGAAGACGGCGCCCGCGAGCTGGGCGCCCCCGAAGCCCGCGCGCATGAGGTCCGCGCCGTGGAAGTCGCTCGCGCGGAGGTCGGCGCCCGAGAACACGGCCTCCCGGAAGCTGGCGCCCTGGAAGGAGCAGCCCCTGAGGCGGGCGCCCGTGAAGCTCGCGCGGTCGCCCGTGGCGCCCCTGAAGCTGGCGCCCGAGGCCTCGGGCAGATCGAAGGTGGCCCCGGTCAGGTCCGCGCCGCCGAAGTCCGTGCCGGTGGCGCGGGAAAGGAGATGGAAGCTGACCCCGGAGGCGGCGGCCTTCCGGAAGTCCGCGTCGGAGAGATCGCAGGTCACGAACGTGCAGCGGGGCAATACGGCTTCCCCGAAGGAGGCCTGCCGGAGGTTCACGTTGGCGAACGAGGCGCCGCTCAGATCCGCCCCCGTGAAGTCCGCGCCCTCGCCGTTCCAGCGCGACAGGCTGGCATCGGACAGGTCGGCGCCCGCGAAGTCCTTGGGGATCATGGCCCCCCCGAAGACCGCCCCGGGGGCCTTGGCGCCCCTGAAGCTGACGCCGGCCAGATCCGCCCGGGTGAGATCCGCCCTGGTGAGGTCGGCCCCCGCCACCGTGAAGGGCCCGCCCTCCACGCGGGAGAGATCCGCACCCGCCATCAGCGCCCGGGAAAAGTCAGCTCCCCCCACCCGCGATCCGTCCAGGGCGGCCCCGGAAAGATCGCAGTCCCTGAAGGCGCATCCCGATAGATCCGACCCGGTGAGCCTCGCGCCGGACATGGCGAGCCCCGAGAAATCCAGCCCCGCCAAGGCCAGGCCCTGCATGACCTTGCCGGAAAAGATCCCGGGCGAACCGTCCGGTTCGCGGGCGGCGGCGAGAAGGCTTTCGACCTCCGCGCGGGAGTGTAGCACTGGAGCCGTTGCCGCGGCCTCCGGGCCAGGCTCGGGCCCGGGTTTCGGGGTCTCCGGGGGAGCCTCGGAGTCCGGGGCGGCGCCGGGAGCCTCCGGGGCCTTGGGGCGCGGGGGAGCCCAGGGGTCCGCGGCGGCGATCTCGGCCAAGGCCTCCGGGGAACTCACCCCCGCCTGGCGGGCCATGTCGGCGAGCGAGGCGAAGGGTTCGGAGGCGCCTTCGCGGAGGCGGTTCAGTTCCGGGAGGGCGGCCTTGATTTCCGGGCGTCCGGCCGCTATCGCCTCCAGGGTCTTGCCCAGCTCCGTGTCCTTCCACAAGGCGGACTTCACGGCCTGGAAGTTCGCCAGGAGCTTGGCCGTGAAGGCCTCGCCCCCCGGCCCGAAGCCCTGGGCCATGATGTCCCCGTAGTCCTTCATGGCTTCGGTTATCTCCGCCAGAGAGGCCCCCGTTGGCAGGGAGTCCAGGTGCGCGATGCCCTTCGCCAGCGCCGCCGCCTCTTCCTTTCCGAAGATCCCGCCTTTCATGAGCTCGTCCGCGAGCTCCTCCGGGCCGGCGATCGCGGGCGCGGGAACGTCGGCCGCGAGCTCCTTCGCGAGAGCCGCCGCCTTGTCCTTGCCGAGCGTCTGGGCAAGGAACGCCTCGACCCCGGCAGCGGGATCCTTCTCCATCAGGGACGCCGCCTTCAGGCGATCCGCGATGAGCTTGCCGGACTCCCCGGGCATGCCCGTGAGCCTTGCCCACTCCGATCCGTAGCCGGAAAGCGCCTTCTCGAACTCCTCTGCGGTCGCGAACTGTGACTCCAGGGGCACCGGGAGCTTCCAGGCCTTCAGCAAGTCAGCGGCCTCCTCGGGCGTGCTCCCGCCCCGCACGAGATCGGCCACGATCGTCGCCTCCTCGGCAGCCTCGCGTTCCTCGGGGCTCATGGCGGCCTTGGCGGCGTCCTCCGCGTCAATCCTGTCGTTTTCGGCATATGCCTGCCGAAGTCCCGCGTCGTAGCGGTTCAGCGACTCGTCCAGATCCGCCTGGGTGAGCGGCCTGAGGCCATGCTCGCCCAGCATCCGGTTAATTTCCGGCAGATCCTCCCGAAGGCTCTTCCGCGCCTCGTCAAGGAGGGCGTCCGCGGACTGCGGCACGGCGGGAGCGAGGGCGGCCGCGACAGTAGCCGTCGGCGCGGGGGGAGTTTCCGGTATTTCAGGCGCCGGGGCGGGCATGGCGGGGATCGCCGGAATCGTCGGCGGCGCGACCGACATGACCGACACGACCGGCGCGGTCGGCGCCGGTTCCGGAGTTGGCGCCTGGACGGGGTCGAACGGGAGGAGCGTCGGCAGATCCGGGAAGCCTTCGACCCCCTTGAAGAAGAGTTCCCGCGGGCCTTCGGCGCCTTGGCCGGGAGTCGCCAGCGCCGCGGCCAGGCCCCAGACGTTCCCGCCCGCGGCGTCCTCCAGCCCCAGCGAGCCGTGCCAGATCATGATGCCGGCCCCGAAGAGCGGGAAGAGCCAGACGGTGTCGAGGGCGAGCGCCGGCTCCTCGAAGAGGAGGCTTTCCGGCGGGGCGGCCGGTTCCGGCATGGGCGCGTCCGGCCCCGGGGAGATCTCGGGCGGCTCGGGCGGGTCGACGCCCGGCGGGAACTTGGCTATCACCATCCGGGGCGCGAGTCCCGGCAGGCGGGATTTCAGCTCCCGGCGCAGCGGGTGCATGCCGAGGACCGATACGGCCTCGTTTCCCGCGAAGTGGCCTTCGGGAAGGATCTGGGCGCCTTGGGCCATGTTCAGGGCGTTCAGATCGAAGTCCGCGGGGAAGCCCGGCCAGGCGCCCAACAGCCAGTCGCGGTCGTAGGTCCCGGAACCGGCGACCTTGGAACCGAAGGGCTCGGGCAAGGGCGAGGCCGCTGGCGGCCAGTCCGCCTTGAGGGCCCCTCCCGACTCGCGGCGGTCCGTCACCTGAGGGTAGCCCAGGACTGCCCCGTAGGACGTGAGCGTCTCCCCCCTGACCTGTCCGCGTGGGTTGATCGCGGAGCGGGCGGTGCGGGCCCAGTCCAGGGGGAGCTGCCTGAAGGGGGCCGGATCCCCGGGGGCGGGGCCGAGCTGGGGCGCCTCGCCTATCGCAAGGAACTCGCGGTACAGCTGTCCGACCCGGAGGGAAGCCGCGACCGACCCGGTCCGGGCGGCCTCCGGCGGGGCGTAGGCGTTGCCGGCGGCCAGGAATTCCCCCCTGGGCTTGGGGAGCCCCAGATCGAAGACCACGCCCTGGTCCAGGACGGGCGCGAGCGCCTTGGCGGACGCCCCGAAGGCGTCCGCAGGCGACAGGAGCCCCGGGGCCCCGTCCAGGTTGAAGCCCAGGAAGGCCGTGACGGCCAGGAACGGCCGGCCGCCGAAGCGCGTCGGCTGCAAGGAGGCGAGAAGCGGGCTCTGCACGAATTTGCGTGTTTTCATCGGTTCGCGCGGCACGTTCTTCAATGAGCCGCGTCCTCCTTGGGATTGTCTGGCTGATGGCGTCTACGGGGGCCGGGGCGTCATGCGTGATTGCCGGGCCGGCATGGACCGCCCGCCGCGGGTGCGGGAACGGCTACCGGACCGCGCCGCAGGGTCCCGGCCGG
This sequence comes from Deltaproteobacteria bacterium, assembly GCA_031263485.1. Classification (GTDB taxonomy): domain Bacteria; phylum Desulfobacterota; class Desulfarculia; order Adiutricales; family Adiutricaceae; genus JAIRZX01. The sequence goes on from JAISFS010000317.1 coordinate 6,248, forward strand.
CATGGGGCGCTCGGCGGCTTCAAGCGAGGCCGGCGGGCGCCCGTCGCGGAGCAGGGGCGGCGGGAACGGCCCCGCCGCCATGCGTCCTGGCGAGGCGTGCGCCGGTCGCCGTGTGGGGCGGTCGTCCCTGCCCGGAACTTAAGGCGCCGGAAGCCCGGCGGGATGAGAAGGGCCGCTCGCGGGCACGCCGGACGGCGCGTCCGGGAAGTTGCCGAAGGGATCTCAGCAAAACCCCGGCGGGATCCGTCCGCTCGGATCGGCTGCCAGATCCATGCCGCCAGGTTGAGACGGCGGCCACCTGATCACCCCAGGTCCACGAGCTGCGCTTTCACCTGGGCGATGGCCTTGGCCGTCATCGAGCAACCGCTGACGTCCAGCTTGAGCAGCGACTCCCCTCCGGCGCCCGATATGCTCGTCGCCTGGACGTGCGCCAGGAGGGCATTGTCGTCGTTGAAGGCGAGGCCGTTCGTGAGGCTCTGGGTGAGACTCACCTCCCCGGTCGTCTCCATGCTCAGTTTTTTCGCGGGGTCGGCCTTGAGGGTGACGCCTTGCTGGTTCATCACGAGCGAGGCGTTCTGGTCCTGCTGGAGGGTCGTGCCATTGACGTCGAAGGTGAGCTTGCGGCATTGGTCGTCCCCGTCGTCGGACCCGCAGAAGATCCTTACGGGGGAGGAGGTCTGCGTGGTCTGGATCCTGATGGCCGCTCCCGGGTCCAAGGAGGTGATGTCTATGCCCCTTCTGAAATCGTGAGGGTCTTTTATTATCACGTTTCTGGACTGCAAGGCCTCCAGGCCCGAGGCCGGGATGGGGGGGGGCGCGGAGGCGGCCTGCAGGATTCTGACCTTGCCGGTCGATTTTACCCCCACGGTGTCCATGGCGGAAAGGCTCAACTCGTTGCAGAACGTGCGTATGAGCTTCCCGTGGAGGAGCACGGCGTTCTCTTTCAGGGGCTCGGCCGACGGTTCGCCTGTGGATTCGCCCGCAAGGCAGAAGGGGAGCGACGTCAGCCCCATGGGCGCCGAGCAGCGCAGGTCGTCCGCCGCCTGTTGCGCGCTCGACTCCAGGACGAGCGGCCCGCCCTTGGCCGACATCCCGGCCCAGGTCTGGGCCAGGACGTCCACGTAGGAATCCTTGTTGTGGACCAGGATCCCCTTGGCGGTCAGGTTGCCGGAGGCGCCCCACAGGGTCTTCAGCAGGACGCCCATGCCCAGGAGGTCGCACGCGATCTTCGAAGTCTCGGTCGTCCAGGCCACCCCCTTGGCGGCCTTCTTATGGGCTTCGGGCTGCTCCTTGAATTCGTCCTTCTCCATATTGGCGTTGAAGGTGGCTATGGTGTCCGCGGAGTTCATGGCGTCCCTCAGCGGCTTCATGATCAGAAGGAACGCCGTTAACCAGCTGTTCCATGTGTTGGCCCCGTAAGGGGTCTTGCTGTTCCAGGTGGTCTTGGAGCCCGAGTCGTCCCCCACGATGGCCAGGAGGTTCGGGTCCGGCAGCCGCAGGTCCGGTTCGGGGAGACCTTTGTTGGCGTAGTACAACCCGATGAGCGGCGCCAAGGGGTTGATGGCGAAGTCCACTATGTTCCCGATGTTGTTGCACAGGATCGCGGCGGAGTCCATTTCGTTGGTGGCGGGCTTGCCGTCGTAGTCCGCGGCTACCTGGGAGGCCGAGGCCGCCGTCTCGACGGCCTCCCTCACGGCGGCCATCCAGAGCACGACATTCCTCATCTTGGTGTCGCCGGCGCCGATCTCGTACCTGTAGCCCGCCGTGTTGTTGGACATGAACACGTTGGTCGTGCTGTTCACCGTGGACGTGGTGGACGTCACGTCCGCGTACATGGCCGCCGTCGTGGGCGAGCCGGACGCGATGGTCAGGTGGCCCCGGTCGGAACCGGCGGACAGGGTGACGTTCTGCTTCTCGGGATCGTTCCCGAACACGAGCGACCCGCCTCCCTTGGATCCGATGACGGCCTGGTTCGGGTTCGAGGCGTTGACCAGGTTCCCCGTCTCGGCGTTCGGCACGGCGCCCGTGATGACGGGGCGGTCCGGGTTCCCGTCCACGAACGAGATGAGCACCTCCGTGCCGGGGGTGAGCGGGAAGTGCTGGCCGTATCCCATTCCCACGTACGGCTGGGCCATGCGGATCCAGGAGCTGGCCTTGCCGTCCCCCCTCCCCGAGACGTCCAGGGGGAAGAGGATCTTGTAGCGGCCCCAGCCGTCCGTCTCGGGGGTGTGCCCCGTGCCCGAGCCGTCGATCCAGGCGGTCACCTGGCCGGAAATCCTGGGCACGGGCGTGGCCCTGCGCGGGCGCCAGGGGATCTCGAGGCG
>JAISFS010000335.1 GCA_031263485.1 Deltaproteobacteria bacterium
GGCTCTGCCGGTTGCGCCTCTTCCTGGCCGTGCTCCGGCTCTGCCGGTTGCGCCTCTTCCTGGCCGTGCTCCGGCTCTGCCGGTTGCGCCTCTTCCTGGCCGTGCTCCGGCTCTGCCGGCTGCGCCTCTTCCTGGCCGTGCTCCGGCTCTGCCGGTTGCGCCTCTTCCTGGCCGTGCTCCGGCTCTGCCGTCTGCGCCTCTTCCTGGCCGTGCTCCGGCTCTGCCGTCTGCGCCTCTTCCTGGCCGTGCTTCGGCTCTGCCGTCTGCGCCTCTTCCTGGCCGTGCTCCGGCTCTGCCGTCTGCGCCTCTTCCTGGCCGTGCTCCGGCTCTGCCACTAGTGCGTCTTTAGTGCCATGCTCAGGCTCAGAGGGCATGGTATCTTCCGTTGCAGGTTCAGGTTCCGCCGCTGGAGGCTCTTGAGCGGCCGGCACGTTTCTCCCGACAGGATGCGGGGCGGCCGTAAGCTCCGGTTCAGCAGTTTGCTCGCATAACGCAGGCTCCGGTTCATCTTTAGGCCAATCTTCCCCTGTCAGCCCCGATCCGGTCGCAGGCTCCGGTCCAACCGTTATCCATACTTCGACAGGAACATCTTTCTCGACATACCCCGTTTCCGCTTCCGAAGGAATTTTCGCCTGAGGCTCAGGCGCGGAAACCGGCCCGATTCCTGAAAAGGTTTCCGGGGTAGCCGCAAGCCGGGATCCTGTCGATGGCCCATTTTCCGTTGCGGGATCAAGTCGAGCGACAGGCTCCGGGTCCGACGCGTCCCCGGTGCCTGGACCTTCGTACGGTTCGCGTTTCGCGATGCCGCTCGGTTCGGGCCGGTGCCCGCCCGGCGTCTCCGGCGAAGCCGAGGGAGCGGCTTTCGCGGGCTGATGACGGTCGGGTTCCAGGAAGATTTCGGGGGCTGAGACCGGATCAGCCGTCATTCCGGGCTCGGCTGACCCGTATGGAGGAGATCCAGTCACGCCGTGCGTCGGATCCTGCCCGCTCTCGCCTTGCGGTTCCTGAGCCTGCTCGCCCTCGCTTTTCGGTTCCAGAGCCTGCTCGCCCTCGCTTTGCGGTTCCCGTGCCTGCACGGGTTCCGGATTCGCGTCGGCATCCCCCGCCGTTCCCGCTCCTGCTTCGGCGCCGCCCGCGTCATCGGGCGTCCGGGCCGGGAGGCGGTCGAGCCCTCCGCCGATAAGCCTGGACACGAACCCGAAGGTGAACTGAGTGAAGTGCGGATAGTGTGCGCTCTCGAGCGGGAGGCCGTCCTCCAGGCGATCCGCCATGATCGCGCCCGCAGGGTGGGGATCCCCCTCATCGGCGCCCTCCATCATGCGGATAATCCCCTCCAGGAGTCCGGCGTCCAGAGGGTGGCTCACCGTGGCGAGGAGGTTCCGCAACAGCCCGGCCCGCCGGCGTTCCTTCTCCAGTCTCTCGCGCTCCTCCTCGGCCTTCCGCCTTTCCTCCTCAAGCCTCTCGCGCTCCTCCTCGGCCTTCCGCCGCTCTCCCTCAAGCCTCGCGCTCTCCTCCTCGTCCAGGCGCCTCCTGGTCTCTGCCAGGCGGGCGCGGGCCTCCTCCAGGCGCTTGGCCACGTGGCCCTTCCACGCGGGAAAGCAGGCGGCGAAACGCGCCAGAGGGTCCGCCCTGTCCGTCTCGGGGTCGGAGAAGGGAGGGGCTCCCGACCCGGCCAGGACGCCAGACTCCTCCAGGCGATCGAGGGTTCCGGCCACGGAGTCCCTGCACTTCCCGAGTATTTCCTGCGCCCGCCCGAATTCCCTGACGAAGGGCGGATCGTCCGATGCATCTTCCGGCCCCGCTCCAGGCGCGTCGGGCCCCATTTCGGCCAGCCCGCCGAGGGCCCGGGCGAGGTCCCCCGCGACCCGGGCCAGCAGGCGGTCCGCCTCAAGGAGATCGAGCTCCGTGGTCCAGGCCTCTTCCAGGGGTCCGGGCCCTTCCGAGGGATCGCGCCCGAGGGCCGCCAGCACCTCCTCCTCGTCCATGCCTCGGTCCCGGCCCGCCCCGTTTCCCCCGTCAAGGACGCTCCCCGGTCCGATCAGGTGAAGCGACAGCGCCCTGAGCCTGGCGTCCCGCCGGGACGGGCGCGCGGGCCAGCTGTCCTCTTCCAGGAAACGCCAGGCCTTCGCGAGCGCCAGCAGTTCGGGGCCGGACGGCTCCGGCAGTTCGTCCAGGCCTCCCGCTGCCTCCGCCGGGCTTTCGCACTTCCCGGGAAGACGGCCGGGGCAGAGACGAGCCATAAGCTCCGGATAACCGCCCCGGCCGCCGGCGAGATCCTTCAGCATCTCCCGATGCAGGCCGGACGCGAGAATCCGACCGAAGAACTCGTCGTGAAAGTCTGGCATCATGCTCCTCGGGCATCGCGCCGCGCGGCGTTGCGGGACATCGGGGAGGGCGGTCGGGTGCGGCGGTGCGCTCCCGCAAGGGATTTCGGCCTGGACGGGCGGGTTTGGGCGCGGTAGGGAGATGCTAAGGAATCGTCTGCCTTATGTCAAGCGACGTTTGCCCGAAATGCCCGTGAAATGCGGCGTCCGCCGTGTACGGGCACGACGAGTTTCCTGATTTTGCCGTTCAGGACAGGCCGCCTTCGCGCGGCTGTTTCGGATGTCACGCGGAGATCCATGAGGGGCAATATCTTCGACGGCTCGACCGCGGAGACTTTGTCCCTATCTGGCACCTTTGCTGGCGCCGCGGGAGAGCGAGCCGTCAAGCTAACTGATGCGCTTTCGACTGGAGGTCCCGGACGATTGCCAGGCCATAAGCCTTCCGTGAAATCGTGAGTATCGGCGGACGGTTCGCGGGCGGAGGCGCCGCACCTCCTGTCCGCAACGGAGCGGGGCGCCAGACCGCGCTCCGCGCGGGTCTTCCGTAGGCTTGCCGCACGGGTCTCACGCTCGCAGGCGGTGCGGAGCACGTGCAAAGAAGACGTCCCGTCGCTCGCGGGCGGCGCGGTCGGCCAGCCGCGTGGCAATCAGGGTCTGAAGCCCGACTATCCTTGCGCCATCACCTTCAAGACCTTCAGTCGCAATGCCATCAGCCGGCGAACTGCCGCCGGGTTCAAGACCCCTCCGCGGATCCGGCTGGCCTGACCGGATGAGACACGCCCCGGTTTTTGGGGCGGACGTCGAGGCTTCCGTCTCTTCGCCGGCGGGCTTCAGGTTTCCGTCGGTAGCCGGTAGCGAGGAAGAGGAAACCGACGTTCCCCTTTCGGGCTCGCCGGAGCGGAGCGGGGAGGGCGGGGTGCCGGACCGAGCGGGACAGCCACCCTGCGTGTTCTGTGATATTATGGGGCGGTCTGGCCAACGATACTGTTGTCGGCGCATGTGGCGGACGGTTTGAGTGTTGCCGTCCAAGCAGAAGGCTTAGGCCAGGCGTACCCGCCGCCCGCCGCGAACTCCGGTGCCCGAGAGGTTCGCGGCGAGGAAGGGGGAGCGGTTCGGTCGCCGCCGCCTTGCGGCTCGCCCGTCCCCTCCTGTATTTCGTGCGGCGCGTATTTCAGCGCTTTCTCTCGCGTCGATGAATTCCAAGGAGAAAAATAGGAAACCAAAGGAGAACCAAAGGAGAACCAAAGGAGAACCAATGGCTTTACCCTGTTTCATGGCAATTGCCGCCACCGGGGCGGTAGCCTTCGTGATCTTTAGCGGGACGTGCCTCTTCGCCGCTCCGAAAAAACCGTCGGGCAAGGCCGCTTCCGCCAGGAGGACCGCCTCTGCCCATGTCGCCAGGAGAACAGCTTCCGAGGATCCGGCAAACAAGCAGCGCGTTGTCAGGAAACAGGCTTCCAGGAAGCCGGCCGCCGCTAAACCGGTCGCCGGGAAGTCTGCCGCCACACAACCGTCCTCCCGGAAGCCTGCCGCCAAAAAATCGTCATCCCGGAAGCCTGCGGCCGAATTGCCGATCGCGAAGGGAAGCGAAGCCGATGCCCAGATTCGCCGGGACGCCGCAACGAGCGCCATCCATTACGTGGGCTGGGACGGGACGACCGATCCCCTGAGTATCCGCGGCTGGCCCGATTGGGATTTCCCTGCCTTAGGCGACTTTCTCGCGACGATGCGCAAGGGGGCCGAGGTGAACGTCCAGAACGGCATCCACGCCCATGCGGCATACGTCTGGGATCTGCTGCGCGCGTTCGTGAAGGCCATCTACGGCCCCGGCGATCCGCGTTCCTGGGCCGCACTGTCCCGCGCGGCCCGATGCCTGCTCGCGGCCGGGGAATTCCCGGAGGCGGCGGGGCGCGCGGCCGCGGCGGCGCTTGCCGGACTCGAGCGCCAGGACGGAGGCGCGGCAGTCGGGGCGGACGGCAACGAGCGGGATCTTTCCGCCGAGACCGCCTTCGCGAGGCAGACCCTGGACATGGCCGCGCGGGCCGCCGGCCCGGGCGCGAAGTTCTGGAAGCCTTTGGAAGGCCTGGAGGAGGCGATTTACGGGGCGGACCCCGAAAGCTTCCCCGATCTCGCCGGGACCGGGACCATGGCGTCCCCGGAGGAACTGGGGCGCCTGAGGAAGGAACTGGAGCGACACGAACGGAAGAGCGGCGCCGAGTCCCGGGACGCGTTCGTCGCGCGGTCGCTTCTGGGCAAGGCGCTCGCCTCCGCAGGCGAGCGCGGGGAGGCGGAAGGCCTTCTCCGCTCCGCGTCAGAAGGCCTGGAAAGGCTCCTGGGCTCCGGGCACCCCGAGGCCGCGGACGCCAAGATCCGCCTCGCCGGGTTCCTGCTGGACGCCCGCAGGCCCGGCGGGCTCCTGTTGCTCTTCGATCACGAGATGACGTCGGTCGAGGAACGGGCGGAAAGCCTCAGGCTCTATCAGGAAGCGCTGTCGGCCCTCGATTCCGCCGGTGCCGAGCCGAGCGACGAGGCGCTGGAGGCCATGACGGATACGGCGGACATGCTTCTGGAAGACGACCACGTGAAGGCCGGGAGGATGTGCCTCGCCGTCTTCAGCGCCGCAGTCCGCAGGCACGGGCCCGAGCACAGGCTGGCGTTGTTGGCGCGCCTCGGCCAGGCCAATTCCCTCGGTACCGGCGGGAAGACCGGCGAAGCAGAGAAACGCCTCGCGGCAGTGCTCAGGCAGAGCCGGAAAAGCCTGGGCGGACGCCACCCGGACACCATCGGCTATATTATCCACGTTGCGAACCTCATGACGGACACAAAATGGCGCATCCACAGTCAAGCGCTGGAGCTGGAGGCCATCTCGGCCTTGGAGGCGAGGGCGGCGGCCGGCCTCTCGGACGGACTGGACGCCTTCGAGATGAGGTGCCAGTTGGCCGAGGAGCTGGTCGAGCGCGGGGAGCCGGAAGTGGCAGAGCGCCTCTTGCCCGTTTCGGCCGCGCCGCCCGCCCGCGCTTCACTGGACGAGGCGCTCATGGGCGCCCGCGCCAGGATCATCCTGGGCATGGCGCGCCTGGACGCGGAGGACCCGGATGGGGCCGAGGAGTGCCTGCGCGTGGCGCTGGGCCTCCTTGACGGTCGGGAGGGCGTCCATGAAAGCGCCGTCGCGACCGTCCGGGAATGGCTTGGGAAGGCCGTCCGCCGCAAGCGGAGATCCGGCCGAAGCCGGGCGGCTCTCCGGGAGGGAGTTCGGGAGCGTGGCGCGGGCCGCCGGAGGTGACCCGCGCCAGGCGTCCGATGCCCTTGCGATGCGGGCCCGGCTGCGGAAGCCGCCGGGGACCGTGAGGGGGCGCACGATCCCCGCAGGCCGGCGATCGCGGGCCGAACGGGCAGGCCGGGGCTACGGCCAGGCGACGGGGCCAAGGGAGTCCCGCCCGGCGATTAGGCGGCCGGCAAGAAGCGCCGTGCGCCGGCGCGTCTTAGCCTCGCGGCTTGCTGCGGCCTCGGCGGCGCAAGGTCTGCCGTCTGGCTTCTCGCTAGCCTTGCGGATAGCGGTCGTCTGCCGATCCTGCGATCCGGACTTAATGACGCGCGGGACGCCCGCCAGTGCTATAATCGGGTGCAACCGTCCCTTCTGCCGCCAACCCCATCGCGCAGGATGCGCCAACGTTCCGGCCCGTGCCTGGACGGATATGGCCGACCCGAGCGCCAGGAAAATCTATGCAGATTACCGAACCCGCTCTCTCGCTGACCCTATTCCTGTCCCTGGCGGCGGCATGGATTCTCTTTTTCGCGCCCCCCGTCTTCGCGGCCGCCAAAAAGCGCGGCGGCAAGGGCAAGGGCCCCGCCAGGACGCAGCCCGCGCCCCGGGACAAGAATCGCCGCCCGCAGCCCCGCGCCGCCATCCCCGCCCCCGAATGGAGACTCCAGCCGAAAGTGACGCTCCGGCCGGAAGAGGACGACCAGTACGCGTGGTGCGCCCCCTCCAAGTGGAGCGATTTTCCCGATGAGCCGCCCGGCTGGCCCGAATGGTTTTTCCCGACCATCTGCTGGTCCTTGGAGCAGCTTCGCATTCTCGGCGAGACGGAAGCGCTGGAGGGCGACTACCACCTGTCCGCCCGCACTTTCGGGATGATGCGTTCGCTCGGGTTCCTGATCCTGGGACCCGACGCTCCGGTGGTCTGCGCCGCCGCGACCCGCGCGGCCCGTTCCCTTTTCGCCGTGAAAGGCAGGGGCGCGGCGGAAGCGATAGGGGCCGTGGCGCGGGAGGCCTTGGCCGGGCTCGAGCGCGCCGCGGTCGATTCCCCTTCCGATGAGGGGGACGCTAATCGTGATGGATCCCCAGAAGGGGCAACCCCAGGGAGAGGGGCTCCGCCGATCGCCGATGCGGCCCTCGGCGGGGAATCCGACCCCGGCGGGGAATCCGACCCCGGTGCGGAATCTGGCCCCGGCGGGGACGCGGCTCCCTTCGCGGACGCCGCCTCAGGGAAGAAGCCTTGGAGCGAGGAGGCATTCGCCGGGCGGACGGCGGCCCTGGCCTGCCCGGGCGGACCGCCGCCAGAGGGACAGGGAGTCCGCTGGCGAATTTGCCACGAAGGCGTGCCGGAGCGGGTCCTCATGGCCCCAGAGCCGTCCGCGGCGGAACTCGCGGACAGGGCGGAAGCCTTGAGGCGGGAGCTCGCGCTTGAGGAGGACGGGGGCGGTCGCGGAACCCGTAAGGCGCTCGTGGCGAGATCGCGTCTGGGCGCCGCGCTCGCCGAAGCGGGGGACTCCGGGGCGCAGGAGTTCCTCCGCGAGGCGTCAGCTGGCCTGGAGGCCATCCTGGGCGCCGATCATCCCGACGCCAGGGACGCCAGGGCAGCCCTCGCCCGCTTCCTCGCGGGCGGGTTCGGGGCAATGAGGCTCCTTCCGCCATATCCCGAAGGGCTTCCGCCGGAAAAGGACTTGAGGGATGCGCTGGGACTGTACCGGGAGCTTCTTCCGCTCGCGGGTGGCGGCGCGGCCACGCTGTCGTCGGGTGACGTCCCCGCCGCGCGCGTGGCGGCGGACCTGCTCGTCCGGCTGGGGGACCCCCCGGCCGCTGAGAGGCTGCGCCGGGCGGCGGTGGACGTTGCCGTGAAGATGTTCGGGAAGAGGCACCCGCTCGCCCTGGGCACCTTGAGCGACTGGGCCGGGTCCGTGCGCTCGCTCATCGGCCACAAGGAGGCCGTTCCCCATTTCATGGCGGCCCTCGCGGGCTTCAGGAATCTGCCTGGAGGGGGGGGCAGGGATGCCCTGAAGGCCCTGGTCGGGCTGGGGGAGGCATTCCTCGATGGCGAGTTCCACTTGGAGGGCGGAGCGGCGTGGGGCGAGGCGGTGGAGTCCCTGGAGGCGGCCGGGGGTCCGGACGATCCCGACGCGTTGCGCCTGAGGCTCATGGCGGCAGAGAAGTTCGCGCAGATGGGGGAAGACCTCGCCGCGACCCTGATCCTTGATGGTGTCCCGGATCGGCTTGCCCGGATCTTCGGCGACGGCGACCGGCTTGCGGTGACCGCTTGGATTCTCCTCGGGCAGTCGCTCTTCAACGCGGAGGGGGCCCCAGAAGAGGCCGCGGCTGCGTTCCGCGGGGCGCTCGCGGCCGATAGCGACGACGACGCGGGCCTGAAGTCCCGCGCCATGATAGGCCTGGCAGCGGCCCTGCTTCAGGGCGACGATGCCGCCGAGGCCGGGGCCGCCCTGGACAGTGCCCTCGAAAAGTGCGGGCGGGACCCGGATCCGGAGGGCCCTGTCGCGTTGACCTGCAAGTGGCTCGAGCGCAAGGCCGCAGGCGACGTCGAAGGCGCGGCGGCACTCCACGGGAAGGCCCTTGTGGACATGAAGCCCTTGTCGGCCCCGACCGAATCCGGCGAAAAGCAGTCGCGGGAGTCCCTGTTTCTCATCGGCGGGAAATCGGCGCAGTCGCAGTGAGCCCGGGCACCCCGCCGTGCCCTGGAGCGCCCGGCGATAAGGCCTGCCGCCGCGGTCGGACGCCTCGCCGTTTGGGATGTCCGGTGGAAGGCCGGGGGCGCGCCTCTCTGATCGGTTTGCCCTTCGCCTGGAAGGCTGTCCGCTTTACCCGTCCTCGCTGGAGGTTTTGGCGGAGGACCGGACCGATGGGGATTTCTCGGGACTAAGGCGGGACGAAGATCGGTAAGCGGAAACTTCGCAACAGAAAACTTGAAGGCCTCAGAATTGCAGAAAGCGGCGAAAGCCCCTTAGGCACCGGAAGAATCGAAATGGCCAGCAGGCCCGCAAACTGATTCAGGAAATCGGTGGAGTACGCTGACTGTGCTCTCTCCGCCTCGAAACGTGGATCGGAGAATCCTTTTCTGCGGCAACGCGACTGACGGGCCCGATCGTCATAGCATCATGCGCGTAGCCATGTTCGTAAACGACTTTTGGCGTCAGCAGACGTTACATCGAAGCACGCGAGCTTCGCTTGATGACACAGGATGTGGAGTTTGGGATTGCCGTCGGGCCGGAACTTTTCCCAGTTTAGGAAGTCGAAGATCCGGAAACGGAAACGGCAACTCCTTCATCGAGGCGTCACATGAGAATGGCATGGAAATTCAAGGTTGATTCCACTGAAAAAACCCTCCACCTCGACAGGGAAGAGGGACTTTATGCGGCCGTCGCATCGGCATACTTGCGCTAAAGCCTTAAACCACTGTACATCTGCGCACCCCTTATCCAGATACTCGGCCATCAAATGACTGCCAGGAGGTGAGGGAGGGGGGTTTTTGCTGTGGAATCAAGGTTCTCGTCCGATGGCATGAAATACGACTTAATTTTGAGAACGCTCGTTCCGGCGGCATCATCGTTTGCCGTGGCTGTCCCGCAAACCGTCCGGTGGCGCGAAAGCCTGGCGGTGGAACCGGGCGGGCCGTCCCTCGGATCCGCATGAAGCATGGGGACCGGACGCATGACGGGACGGCCCGGAATCAGGCGCGCCTTGGCCCGTCGGGCCCTCCGCTTCAAAGGGGCTCTGCTTCGGGGTCGGCTTGTATGCCGGACGGCGCGTAGCGATCCTCCGTGTCCGGCGGGCATGCGGGCGCACGGCCGCTCCCGTCTCAGCGGTTCAGCGGGAAGCGGGACCTGTAGGCGTACATGAAGACGGCGCCGGCGGCGGAAACGTTCAGGGACTCCGCCCCGCCGGAAAGCGGGATCCTCACCAGGAAGTCCGCGACCGACGAGACGAGCCTCCCCAACCCCCGGCCTTCCCCGCCAAGCACGAGCGCGGTGCGTTCCGGGAACTCGAAGGTTGCAAGATCGGCGTCTCCCGATGCCTCGGCGCCCACTACCCAGTAGCCACGTTTCTGGAGAAGCCTCAAGGCGGCGGGAAGGTTAACGGCGCGGGCCAGGGGCACCTTCTCGAGGCCCCCCGCGGCTGCCTTGGCGGCCGCGGGCGTGATGCCGGCGGACCTGTCCCTCGGCGCCACCGCCCCGTGCGCCCCGAAGGCCCAGGCAGAGCGGACGAGCGCCCCGAGGTTGCCGGGATCCTCTATGTGGTCCAGGGCCAGGACGAGGGATGGCCCCTCGCGCGGGAGCGACTCCAGGAAATCGTCCAGGTCAAGGGGAGCCAGCTCGTCGAAGACCGCGCAGACTCCCTGGTGCGCGGCCGGCGCGAAGCGGGCGAAATAGGAGGGAGGCACCCGCCTCAGCGGGGCGCCCAGGGCGGTCGCCTTGGCAATCAGGAGCTTCACCGCGGCGGACGGCCTGCGTGAGGAGCTGACGCACAGGCGCCTCAGGGAGTCCCCTCGGGCCTCCAGAGCCTCCGTCACGGCGTTCACGCCTACCACCTCGGAGCCCCCCCCCGCTTTTGTCCCGGCCTGGCCGTGCCCGCCGCGTCCCGTGGCGGATGGAGGCGTCCTTCCGGAAGCCGGGGAACCCTCCGGCGGTATCGGGGGTCCGTCGAGGTCCCCGGCGTCCGCGTCAGGCGATGCGTTTTCGGCGCGGCCCAAGCCGTCCGAACCCGCAAGGGTTTCGGTCTCGGCGTCCTCCTCCCCGTCCTCGGAAACCGCGGTCTCGGCGTCCTCCCCGTTTTCGGGGACTGGGGTCTCGGCGTCCTCTCCGTCCTCGGGAACCGCAGTTTCGTGCTCTTCGGAGTCCCTGGACTCGGAGTCTTCCGGATTCCAGGTCTCCTGCTCCTCCGGATCCCAGGTCTCCTGCTCCTCCGGATCCCAGGTCTCCCGCTCTTCCGGATCCCAGCTTTCCTGCTCCTCCGGATCCCAGGACTCCTGCTCCTCCGGATCCCAGCTCTCCCGCTCTTCCGGATCCCAGGTCCCGGTCGCTTCGTGGTCCCTGTTTTCAGGCTCCATGAGGATTTCGGAACCGCGACCGCGAGGCTTGTTGCGGTGAGGGGAGGGGCCCGGGACTTCGCGCCCGCCCTTGCCCTTGCCCTGGAACTTTCGGCGTCCGGTCGGTCGGCTTTCCCCTGGGGCGTGCCCGGCGGCGGTCAGGATGTTCACTGAAGCTGCGGGGCGGCGGCCGCCGCCAGGCGCGGCGCCGCCCGGAGTCCTGCTGCGGCGGGCCTCCGGCCTGTCGGGCTTGGGCTCGTAGGCCCCGAGCCGGGTGCGGGGGATTTTTTTCCTGGGTTTGGCGGGAAAAGGCGAAGACTCCTCCAGAAAGCCCGCACGCGGCTTGGCGGGGCCCTTGCCTTTCCCGGCGTGGCCCCTGCCCTTCGCGAAGGTGACCGTCTGACCTGCGAAGCCCTTGCCTTTCGTGTGAAGGCGCTTGCCCTGACCGGCGGAGCTCTTGTCGGGCGCGTAGGGATCCTTGCCCCGGGCGGATGGGCCCTTGCCTTTCGCGTAAGGGGGCCTGAGGGGGCCGCTTCCGGTCGGCTGTGCTCCCGTGCGGCCCGGCGCGCCGCCTCCGCGCGGCGGCCTGTAGGGGGCGGCGGCCGCGTTGCGGGCGGACGCGCCGCCTCCGCGCGGCGGCCCGTAGGGGGAAGTCCGCGCGTTGCCGGCATGGGAGCCCGGACCGGATCGGGTTTTCCCGGGACGCTGGCCGCGGGGGTCCTGCCCTCGGGGACCCTGCGGCTTCGGGCCGCCGGTCCTCCGGGCCTCCGTGCCGCGCGGCCCGGGATTTACGGAGCGCGGCTTTTTGCCCGGACGGCCTTGCGGGGGGCCGCCCGGGCCGCCGCTACGGCCTTCGGGGCCCTCGGGGTGGGGGTTGCGTCGGGGAATCATTCGAAAAAGCCCTCCCAGAATCCGGGAGGGCCTTCCACGGGGCGGCCCTCGCCTTTGGTCACGATGTCCACGAGCTCCCTTTCGGCCTCGCCGAAGTCGTCGTTGATGATCAGGAAATCGAAGATGTCCCGCTGGGCGGTCTCCTCGGCGGCGCGGGCAAGGCGCGTCCGGGCGGCCAGCTTGCTCTCCGTGTTGCGGCCGGCCAGTCGCTCGGTAAGTGCCCTGAAGGAGGGCGGCACCACGAAGACGAGCCGGGCATCGGGGAAGGAGGCCTTGATCGCCCGGGCGCCCACCACGTCCACGTCGGCGATGACCGTGAGCCCCGTAGCGAGCTGCCGCTCGATGAGGACCCTGGACGTCCCGTAGTATCGGCCGAAGGTCTCGGTCCACTCGAGAAACTCCCCGCGGTCGACCATGGCCCGGAATTCCTCCGGGCTCACGAAATGGTAGTCCTTGCCGTCGACTTCGCCGGGCCGGGGATTCCTGGAGGTGTGGGAAACCGCGAACGCCAGGCCTCCGATGGCCGGGTCGTTCAGGAGCGCCTTGATGAGGGAGGACTTGCCGCTGCCGGACGGAGCGGAAAGGACTATGAGACCGCCAGAATAAGCCATAGGGAACTCCCTCCCCATGCGGGCGCCCTCGCGGCGCCCCTGATCGTCCGCATCCGCCTGATTCGCCTCGGGCTTCAGGTCGGCCTGCCCAGACTCGGGCCCCGGGCCGGCCTGGCCCGTCTCGGGCGTCACGGTAGCCTGCGGGGTTCGGGCAAGCCCGGTCGGCGCCCGAGGCGAAGCGTCAGCCGCGGCCGTCGCCGCCATCGCCCTTGCCGGCGCCGTAGGCGCCTTACTCCCCGTCTTCGTCATCGCCTTCGCAGCCCTCCGCTCCGCCGTCGGCTTCTTCGGCGTGCCCGGTCCCCCCCCAACCGGGGGGAGCGGTCCTTCCGCCGCGGAAGGCGGCCTCGGCGTCCCCGTGCCGGTCTTCCAGCGTCCCGTCCGCATCCGGGGCGGTCCCGGCCTCCCAGCCGTCTTCGTACCAGTCCGCTCCCCCGTCCGGGTCCTCGTACCGGTCAGATGGAGAACGCGGGTGGCGGGCGTCCGAGGGGGGGACCGGGTCCCAGCCGCCGGGGGTTCCGCCGTCCGGGCCTTCCGGGAAGACGTCCGGCTCGCGGGACCCCCGTCCCGAGAGGGAGCCGCGTCCGCTCAAGGCCCTGTTGAAGCGTTCCGCCAGGACGCGCACGTCCAGGGCGGACTCGATCACGTGCCTGGAGGCCATGACGAGCACTGAGCGCGTCCTGTGGCCCTGGGAAGCGTCCACAAGCATCCCGGCGCGCTTGGCCTCGGCCCGGAGCCGCACCACCGGGGCCGAGCTAGGGTTCACGATGGCCACCACCTGTGATGCCCGCGCCGCGTTGCCCAGTCCTATGTTGATGAAGAGCTCGGCCATGCCATTGATCCGCCATCATTCGATATTCAACACTTGTTCGCGGATCTTTTCCAGTTCCGACTTGAAGCGGAGCACCGTGTCCGTGATGGGCAGCGACTGGGACTTGGAGCCCATGGTGTTCGCCTCGCGCACCAGCTCCTGCAGAAGGAACTCAATGCGCCTGCCCACGGGCTCGCCGGAGCCCATGAGCGTCCGGAAGCTTTGGATATGCGTCCCGAAGCGGGTGATCTCCTCGGTGATGTCCATCTTCTCGCCCAGGATGGCCGCCTCCTGCGCCAGGCGGTTGGGGTCGATGATGGTCTCCGCCAGCTCCTCCAGACGTGCCTGGTAGCGTTTGGTGACGGCCAGCGGCAGGGTCGCGGCAGCCGTCCTGAGCTCGTTCAGGTCCGCGGTGAGCGCACCCAGCCTGCCCCAGATGTCCTTGTGGAGGCTCTCGCCCTCGGTCATGCGCATCTTCACCAGCTGATCCAGGGCCTCCGAGGCCAGGAGCCTCAGGTCCTCCCAAACGGCGGAGGGGTCGCAGCCGTCGAGGCTCGAGGCCTCCTGGCTCACGAAGAGCCTGTCCAGGCGCAGGAGGTGCCCCAGGCCCACCTCGTCGGGGATGCCCAGTTCGGACGAGAGCCGCCTCAGATCCGAAAGGAGGTCACGGGCGGCCTCGAGGTTCACCTGGACGGACTGGCCCTTGGCGGGATCCAGGTGGAGCCAGACCTCTATCCTGCCTCGGTGGACCTGGGCGCCGATGAGCTTCTTCAGGGGCTCCTCCAGCGCCCCCATGAAATGGGGCGTCCGGAAGAGATACTCCCGGTAGCGGTTGTTGAGCGTCTTTATCTCGAAGCGGGCGCGGCATCCCAGGATCTCGCCTACCGCCGCGCCGAAGCCGGTCATGCTTTTGATCATCAGTCGCGTCCTGTCCTGTCGTAAGGGTCCCGCCCGTCCTTCCCGAGGGGCAGGCCATCGAAGCTGCCTCGGAAGGTATCGCAAAAGGCTCCGTAAGTCCCGTAAAGGCCCGAAAAGCCACTGAGAAGCCCTTTGAAGGCTCGGGAAGCCAGCCCCTGAGAAGCCCGTGAAGGCTCCGGGAAGCCCGAAAGGCCCCTGACGAGAAGCCCGTGAAGGCCCCGGGAAGCCCAGAGAAAGGGCCGGGAAGCCAGAGAGGCCGGGAAGCCAGAGAAAGGGCCCGCCAAAGGCCCCGGATGCCTCCGCATGGCATCCGCCTTCAGGGCGCTCCGGCCGGTCCCGGGCCCTCCCCCCCGCGAGCTCGATCCTCGCGTTCGGCCGCGAGCAGGCGGCGGCGCATCCCGAGCAGGTGCCGCTGCACCGCCGGGTCCCGATAGTCCCGGTAGGTCCACGGGAGCGCGGCGAAGCCTCCCTTCACGTAAAGGAGGGTGAGCTCCCCCCAGACCCCGCGGCCCAGCCAGAGGCGGTGCCCGGAGGCCTTGGCGGTGGAAAGGACCAGCCCGCCCAGCGAGAGGTAGCCGGGATCGAGGTTCACGAGCCTGCCTCCTGAGGCAGTAAGCCGCCTGGCCTCTATCTCCATGGCCAGGAGCTTCAGGTCAACCAGCTCGCCGGGCTCCAGGCGGGCCGGGGAGGAGAGGTAGCGCTTCCTTAAGCCGCGGCCCATCTCCGGGGCGTAGTAGTCCTCCCCGGGCATGGGCATGTCCGGGCTCTGCACGTCCGGGGCCCCCAGGATCCCTCCCCTGAACTCCCTGAAGAGCTCGTTTACGGCCAGATCCGCGAGATCCGGGTCCCCCGAGTATGCCGCGAGGAAGATCTTCATGCGCGGTGGGGGCTTGAGGACGCTCACGGAGACTCACCTCAAGGCGCGGGCGGGGGACGCCCGCCGATACGCGGGCTCGGAGGGCCGGGAGGTCGTCATGCCCGCGGCGTCGCGGGCCGGCGGGACCGGCGGGCGGGGACGCGGGCTGGGGTATGGGCTGTCCGGGGCGGGCGCGCCCGCCGGGACGTGTGGTCTGCGGTCGGGTACGGGGCCCGGCGGCGTAGGCGGTCCCCGGCGGTCCGTGATGTAGCGCCGGGGCGCGTTCCGCCCGGTCGCATCTGGCCATGGTACAGGTTTTCAGGCGCGATTTGAAGCGTCCAGGGTCAGATTCGCCACGAACGCGCACTCCAGGGCCTTCTTCGCGGGATCGGCGCGCATGAGGCGCACTTCCAGATCATGGCCCGGCTCCACGGAGTCAGGGAAGCCCATCGACTCCGTCTCCATCATCCAGTCGGTCAGGCACACCCTCACCCTGCGGCCCTGGCGGTCGAAGCACAGGGCCCGGAAGGTCTCGCCCACGCGCCCGGAGAGCACGTGGAGGATCCAGTAGCGCGTCCTGGCCGACTGGACCTTGTGGATGGCGCGGAGCGCGCCGTCGGCGTTGTAGGCCTCGCCCATCAGGGACTTCTCGTCGTAGGCCGGTCCTTCCCCGGCCGCGAGCGCCCTCAGCTGGCGGTGGACCAGGAGATCGAAGTAGCGGCGCATGGGGGAGGTGAAGTAGGTGTAGCAGTCCAGTCCCAGCCCGCGGTGGCGGACGGGCTCGGCGCCCACCCCCGTGCGGCCCAGCCGCCTGCGGAGGGCCAGGTGCCAGGCCAACAGCTCGCCGGGGGTCTTGGCCGGCTTGCGGGGGGGGGACTGGCCGCCCTTCATGACGATCTGGTAGCGGTACGGGCAGGGGAAGTCCGAGTTCCTTAGCGTGCTCGCCGCCAGGTGGTTGGCCGTGATCATGAGCTCGCCCACGGCCACGCAGGCCGGGGTGTCCCAGTCCACGAGGGAGATGACGGGGTCTCCGCGCTCGTCCAGGGACACCTGCTGGCCGGGGATGTTGAAGACGTGCCCGCCGGCAGCGACCCGGCGCTTCTGGAACTTCTGCGAGAGCCCGGCCAGCTCGGTCAGGAGGGGCGCGAGCTCCCTGTCCCCACCGCCGGCCAGGGCCTCGTCCGCCTCCGCGAAGGTGAGGTGCCTCGCGACCTTGATAAGGCTCGGCCTGAACACCGCGTCGGTCACCTGGCCGTCCTCGCCGAGCTCGCAGAGGATCGAGAAGGCAGGGCGCACCTGGCCGGCGGTAAGGCTCAGGGCGTTCTGCGTGAGGCTCAGCGGGAGCATGGGGTGGCGGCACTCGGGGAGGTAGATGGAGGCCCCCCTCTCCGCCGCGAAGCGGTCCAGGGCGCTTCCGGGAGCCACGAAGGCCGAGGCGTCCGCGATGTGGAGGCCCAGGGTGAGCCCGCCGCCGGCGTTGGGCGCGAGGCTCACGGCATCGTCGAACTCCATGGCTCCGGGAGAGTCCACGGTGACTATGAGTTCGCCGGTCAGATCCAGGCGGTCCTCCCCGAGCCAGGCCTCGTCCGCCAACAGGCGCTCCGCCTCGTCCAGGACCTCCTGCGGGAACTCCAGCGGAAGCCCCAGGCGGCGGAGCTCCAGATCCTCGTGGGGCCTGAAGATCCCCGTGGCCTCCAGGGCGCGGGCCGCGCCCGCGGCGTCCCCGCTGAAGCCCGCCTCGATCAGGGCCTCGGCCGCGCCTTTCAGCGCGGGGGGCGGGTCGTCGACGGCCAGGGCCAGCTCGGTCAGGGTTTTCACCAGAATTCCCCCGTCGTCGGGGGGCGGCGGGAAGGCGGGGATCTCGTCCGCTTCCGGTCCGTCCGAAGCGGCGGGCTTGTCGTCCGCGCGTCCCGTGCCGTCCGAGTCGTCCGTGCGTCCCGTGCCGTCCGCGCGTTCAGCTCCGTCCGTGTCCGGCGCGGTTGCGGACGGCGATGCGTCCGAAGTGCTCGCGGAGACCGATGGCGCGGTCGAGTCCGCAGAACGCGTAGCGTCCGCCGGGGACTGGGCTTCCGCGGGCGGGGAGACTTGCGGGTACGGCGCGGACAGGGAATCATCCGCGGGCGACGAGCCCTCCGGGGGAAGGGCGGCATCCCCGGACGGTGAAGCTCCCGGTGAAGGGGCGGCTTCCCCTGAAGCCGCGTCGGCGGGGCGGTTCGTTTCCGCCGAAAGCGAGGCGTCCGTGCCGGGCGAAGCGTCCGGAGCCCCGGAGGACTGCGGCGCCGGGGCGTCACGCCGAGCGCCCCCGGGCCCCTCACCGTAATAGGCGAGGCGGGCCCGGCGCAGCCAGGCTATGCCCTCGCGGCGAAGCTCGGCCTTGCGGATCTCGCGTGCCCGGATTTCCAGTATGCGCTCGATCTCCTCGCGGCTCCTTTTGAGGGCCTCCTCGGGAGTGAACTTGAAGTACAGGCCGTCGCGATGCACGGCGCGCATCATGGCGGCGGTCTGGTCGGCGTCGGCCCCGCGGCCGAACTCCAGCTCGGCCAAGGCAGCGTAAGCGTAAGGCTCGGAGGCACCTCCCCCGCCCGGACGCGAGGGGCCGGCGCCTTCGGGGCCGCCTTCGGCGGCCCGGACGGCTTCCTCCCGCTCCTCTTCCAGAAGCCCCCAGATCGTCTCCAGATCCACCTCCGCGGCGAGCGAGGCTCGCCTCGCGGCAGTCCGCGCGAGGAGCGACAGCCGCCCGTCCGCGGTGCCGGGATCGGGGGCGTCGGAGGTGACGAGCGCCCTTTTCGGGTGGATCTTCACCGGCTTTCCGTCCGCCATGACCTCCAGCCTGCCGTTGGCGGCGGAGTCCAGGACCCAGCCGTCAATGAAGAGGTTGTCCTCCAGGAACTCCACGATCATGACATGGCCTCCCCGCCGGGGGCGTCCCGGCCCTCGCCCTCCGGGCGGTCGTCCCTGAACTGCGTCTCGTGGAGCCGGAAGTATTCGCCGCCCAGGGCGAGCAGGCTCGCGTGGTCCCCGTCCTCGACCAGGCGCCCGTCCTTCACCACCACGATGCGGTCGGCGCGGCGCACGGTGGAGAGCCTGTGGGCAATGACGAGCGTGGTGCGGCCTAATGTGAGGTTGTCCAGGGCCTCCTGCACGTAGCGCTCGCTCTCGGCGTCCAGGGCGCTCGTGGCCTCGTCCAGGATGAGGATGGGCGCGTCCTTCAGGATGGCGCGGGCCACCGCCAGGCGCTGGCGCTGTCCCCCGGAGAGCTTCATGCCCATCTCGCCCACCGACCCCTCCAGGCCGCCGGGGAGCTCGCCGATGAAGCCGGTCGCGAGCGCCGCGTCGGCCGCGGCGCGGATCTCGGCGTCCGTCGCCGAGGGCCTGCCGTAGGCGATGTTGTGGCGGGCGGAGGCGTCGAACAGGGTCGTCTCCTGGCTCACCAGGGCTATCTGGGAGCGCAGGAACGCGAGATCCATCCGGTCCACCGGCACCCCGTCGATGAGGACGCTCCCGCGGTCGGGGTCGTAGAAGCGCGGGAGGAGGTTGGCCAGGGTGGTCTTGCCCCCCCCGGAGGGGCCCACCAGGGCGAGCATGGAGCCCTTGGCGATCCTGAGGCTCACGCCGTTTACGGCTATCTTCCCCGGGGCGTAGCCGAAGGTCACGTCACGGTACTCGATCTCGCCCTTGAGCCTCTCGAGCGGGACGGGATCGGCGGGGCTCGCGACCGACGGCGGGGTGTCCAGCACCTCGAAGATGCGCCGGGCGGCGGAGAGCCCCTGCTGGGCCTCGTTGTGGAGCCGGGAGAGCCTCTTCAGGGGCTCGTAGAGGAGCAGGAGCGCCGTCATGAAGGAGAAGAAGGTCCCCTGGGTGCTCTCGCCCGCTATGACCTGCCTGCCCCCGTGCCAGATCACCAGCGCCACGCAGATCCCGCCCACTATCTCCATCACCGAGGAAGACAGGCTCTTGAAGGTGACGGCCCGCATGAGGTTGTCGACGCTTCTCCTGCACTCGGCGGCGAAGCGGGAGATCTCGAAGTCGGCCATGTTGTTGGACTGCACGGCCCGCACCCCCTGGAAGGTCTCGGTCAGGACCGCGATGAGCCTCCCCATGATTAGCTGGCTGCCCGTGGCGAGGCGCCTCAGGCGCTTCCCGAAGCGGGCGATGGGGTAGGCCGCGAGCGGCATGGCGATTATCCCGAAGAGCGCGAGCAGGGGCTCCCGGCTCACCAGCACGAAGAGGAGCCCCGCCACCTTGCAGACGTCCAGGACGAGCCCCGTCACCACCTGGGTGACCGAGGCCTGGATCAGGGAGACGTCGTTTACCACCCTGCCGATGAGCTCCCCGGAAGGGTGGCGGTGGAAGAAGACGAGCGACTGGGTCTCGATGTGCGAGTAGAGCCTGACCCGCAGGTCGTTCACTATCGTGTAGCCTATCTTGTTCATGAAATAGGACTGGAAGAAGGTGAAGACCCCGGAGGAGGAGTACACCGCGAGCGTGAGCAGGGTCAGGGCGTTCAGGAGCGCGAGGTCCTGCTCGACGAAGACCTGGTCCAGCAGGGGCTTGATGAGCCAGGCCATGCCTGCGGTGGACAGCGCCGCGAAGCCCATGGAGATCATGGCAAGGACGAGCGTCTTCAGGTGCGGGCGCAGAAGGGCGGCGAGGCGCCTGGCGTCCGCGGAGTCGCCGCCCGTCAGGCCCTTGCGGGGCGCCGGGAGGCCTTTCGCGATGGCCGGCGCGGAAAGATCCTCCCGCGGAGGCCCCATAGCCATGCCGCTGTCCTTCGGGGGGCCGCCCGCCGCCTCGCGGCTGCCGTCTTCCGCAGGGCCGCCCGCCGCCTCGCCGCCGCGCGCAAAGGCGGCGGGATCGCTAGAGACCGCCGTGACCGCATCTCGCCCCGCATCGGCGTCCTTCGCCGCGCGGGGCCGCGCCCTGTCGTCGCCGGAAGTCACGGGCGGACGCCTCTTGCCTCGGCGAGCACGATGTCCAGGGCCCTCGCGGAGGCGCCTGGGCCCCCCAGGGCCCGGGCGACGGCGGCGAGCCCGGAGACGGTCGAGTCGCGCTCTGGCCCTCCGTCCAGAAACGGCGCGGCCGCGGCCGCTATCCGCTCCGGGGTCGCGTCCCCCTGGACCAGCTCCGGCAGGAGCCGGCGGCCGGAGACCAGGTTGGGGATGGAGATGTGCCCGGTCTTAACCAGAAGCCTTGCGGCGAGGTAGCTCAGCGGGCTCGTCCTGTAGCAGACCGCCGCAGGCGTCCCCAGCACGGCGGCTTCGGCCGCGGAGGTGCCCGAGGCGATGAGCGCCGCGTCGGCGGCGTTCAGCGCGATCTGGGAGAGGCCCTTCACGGCGTGGAGGCGGGGCTTGAGCCGCTCCGGCGCGCCGGAAAGGAGCCTCTCCGCCAGGCCCTCTGGGAGCGTGGGGGCCAGGGCCACGGCCGTCACGAGGTCGGGGCGCTCGGACTGGAGCCTCGCGGCCGCCTCGAGCATGACGGGCGCCAGGCGCGCGAAGACGGACCTGCGGCTCCCGGGAAGCAGGGCCAGGAGCCGGCCCTCTCCGGGGAGCGGGAGAGCGGCCCGGGCCTCGGCGCGCGGGAGCGGACTCAGCTCGTCCAGAAGCGGGTGCCCCACGAAGTCCGAGGAGACGCCCCGTTCGCGGTAGAACTCCTGCTCGAAGGGCAGGATCAGCAGCCTGCGCCTCGTGTAGCGGGCCAGAAAGCGGATCCTGCCCGGCCGCCAGGCCCAGATCTGCGGGCAGATGTAGTAGACGACCGGCACCCCCGCTTCCGAGGCCCTCCTGGCGAGGCGGAAGTTGAAGTCCGGGCTGTCGATGACGACCAGCGCGTCTGGTCGCTCGCGCGCGGCGGCGTCCGCCAGGCGCTCGCGGAGCGCGTGGAGCCTGCGGGCCTGGCCCAGGACCTCGAAGATCCCCATCACGGCGGTCTCCCTGGCGTGCGCCAGAAGGGCGCAGCCGGCGTCCCGCATGCGGTCCCCGCCCAGGCCGAAGAAGGAGACGCGCTCGCCGCGCCTCGTCGCCTCGCGGATGAGCGCCGCCCCGTGGAGATCGCCCGACTCCTCGCCGGCGGAGATCATGACCCTCAGCTCAGCCGCCGTCATGGCCCCGGCCTTCCTCCCCCCCGCGGGGGGGGTCCAGCCACGCGAGAAGCGCCAGGCCCGCCGCGTCGGCCAGCCTCACGCACTCCTCCTCGTCCAGGAGTATGAGTCCCCGGGCGTCCAGGACGAGGCCCCCGGCGCCCACCTCCGCGAGAAGCCTTATCGTGGGCGGCCCGACTACCGGAAGGTCCAGCCGCGTGTCCTGGCTGGGCTTCAGGACCTTGGCCACGGCCACCGGCTTGGAGCACAGCGCGGCCCCGCGGCGGATGGTGGCGTCGGTGCCGTCCGCGCCCTCCAGGGCCACCGCTATCTTGTCGCAGGCGACGGCGGTCTGCCCGACGTCCAGCCGGCCCAGCTCGCGGGCTATCCGGAACGCGAAGGCAAGATCGGCCATGAGCTCCCCGGAGGGCTCGGTCGCGCCCAGCCTGCCGGGTCTCACCAGGATCTCGGGCACGAGGTCCGTGACCGCGACGAGCCTGAGGCCTCGGACCTCCAGCCAGCCCGCCACGGCCCGGAGGATGGTGTCGGTCTGGAAGCTCGCGAGACCTTCCAGGAGCCTGACGGCCTCCTCGTCGGGGCGGTAGTTGCGGATGATGGTCTCGCGGCTCACGCCGCCGGCCATGCACACGTCCGTGACCCCGGCGTCCAGGAAGAAGCCGGCCATGGGCGCGAGCTCGCCCAGCGAGAGCTCGGTGTAGCGGTCCGCAAGGTTCCTGAGCTCGGCCGACGCCTCGCCCGCGATGGCCGCGACCGCCAGGAAGCGGCCCTCCTCCTTGACCTTGCGGGCGGCCAGGACGGGGAGCGAGAGGTTGCCGGCGATGAAGCCCACCGGGCCGCGCGGGTGCGCGGGGGCGTCCCTGCCTGGGGGGCCGCCGCCGAGGGCTGGGGGGCCGCCGTTGCGGGCGGACGGGCCGCCTCCCCCGGACGGGCCGGAAGTCCCGCTCACCTGTACACCCCCCTCTCCGAGGAGCGGTAGAAGGCTATGATGGCCTTGGCCTCCTCCGAGTCCGGGAAGCCGCGCTCGGCCTCGTCCAGGACCCCGGCCAGAGGCCTGTGGTTGTGGATGAGCTTGTAGACGCCGATGATGGCGGCCCTCGCCTCGCCGGAGAAGTTGCGGCGCCTGAGCCCCACGATGTTGGGCGTGACCGATACGGTGTCGCGGAAGCCCGCCACGATCATGAACGGCGGCACGTCCTTCACCAGCCCGGACATGCCCCCCACGAAGGCGTGGTCGCCTACCCTCACGAACTGGTGGATCGCGGTGGACCCGCTCACGATGGCCTGGAAGCCCACGGAGACGTGGCCCGCCAGGACGGCGTAGCTGGAGAGGATGACGTCGTCCGCGACCTTGCAGTCGTGGGCCACGTGTACCGTGGCCATGACGAGCACGCCGTTGCCTATCCTGGTCTCCCCGCCGCCGTGTTCCGTGCCGCGGTGGATCGTGACCGACTCGCGCACGATGACACGGTCGCCTATGGAGAGGCGGGTGCGTTCCCCCGCGTATTTCATGTCCTGGGGGTCCGCGCCCAGCGAAGCGAAGGGGAAGACCCGGCACTCCCTCCCGATCGAGGTGTCCTTGTCGATGAAGACGTGCCCCATCACCTCGGTCCCGTCCCCGATGACGACGCGGGGCCCCACGATGCTGAAGGGGCCCACGGAGACTCCGGAGCCTATCTCGGCGGAAGGGTCGACTATTGCTGTCGGATGGATTCCCATGTGTGCCTGAAGGCCGCGGAAGCGGCCGCTTTAGTCTTGCGGCGGGCCAGGCCCGCCCGCGCCCCGCGCCCGGACGGAAGCCCGGGGCGGCGCCTCAAAAGGCCGCCGTGATCAGGGCCTCGGCGGCCTTGTCGCCGTCCACCAGGGCCTCGGCCTTGACCTTCCAGGCGTGCGAGGCGGCGTGGATGAGATCGGCCGAGAGGTCCAGGCGGTCGCCGGGAGTGACCTGCCGCCGGAACTTCACCTTGTCGCAGCTGGCGAGGAAGAAAAGCCCGGCCTCCATGCGGTCCATGGAGATGCCTTCGGGGCATCCGGAGGCGTGCTCGCGGAAGCTTATCGAGAGCATCAGGAGTGCCGTCTGGGCCATGGCCTCCAGGATGAGGACCCCCGGCATGACCGGTCGGCCGGGGAAATGCCCCAGGAAGAACTCCTCGTTCACGGTCACGTTCTTGTAGGCCGTGACCGACTTCCAGGGCTCCAGGGATGTCACCCTGTCCACGAGCCTGAAGGGGTAGCGGTGGGGCATGTACGAGGTTATCTGTTCGGCGGTGTAGATGGTCATGGGTCGAGGTTGGTTTCTTTCCGTCCTTGTTTCCGGCATCGGCCCCGAAGGGGCCGCTTCCCGCTTAGCGGGCCGGTGGTCGATTGTCGGCCCGGCGGGCGGGCGAGGGTCACAGGTTGCGGCAAGGGGCTCGGGGCAAGGCGTCCGTCGGCACGGTGGCGGCAAGGGCCGCCGAAGGCGAATGGGCGGCAAAGGCCGCCGAAGGCGAAAAGGCGGCAGTCCCGCCGCCCCGGCCGCGAAAGCCCGACCGGCCCGGTCGGCGGGGTCCGGGGGAAACGGCGAAGGTCAGGGCGACGGCGTGGCGCCTACTTCCGTCCCTCCCCGTGATCCGCGTAGCGTTCCTTGAGATCGTCGAAGGAGGAGCTCTTGTGGAAGTGGTTGAAGAAGACCCGGAGCCGGGGCAGGAAGCGGCGGGCGAGGGCCTGGACCCTCAGCGACTCGTCGAGCTTGATGGAGGGGGTCCCCGACCAGGCCTCGCGGCCGGGCGGGATCTCGCCGGTGACGCCGGTCTGGCCGGTTATGATGGCGTCCGCCCCCACCCGGGTGCCGTGGGAGAGCCCCGCCTGGCCCAGTACGATGGCCCTGTCCCCCACGAACGAGTGCCCGGCCGTGCCCGCCTGGGAGGCGATAAGGCAATCCCGGCCTATCTCGCAGTTGTGGCCCACCTGGACCAGGTTGTCGAGCTTGGTGCCGCGGCGGATCACTGTGTCCTCGACCAGGCCCCGGTCCACGCAGGTGTTGGCGCCAATCTCCACGTCGTCCTCGATGACGACGCCCCCCAAATGGGGGTTCCGGTAATGGATGACCCGACCGGCGGCGGGGTCCGGCACCTGGGTGTAGCCGAAGCCGTCCCAGCCGATAACGGCGCCGGGTCCTATCACGCAGCGCGCGCCTATCCTCACCTGCCAGCACAGGACCGCGCGGGGGTGGATCACGGTGTCGGGGCCCACCTTCGCCCCGTCTCCCACCACGACCCCGGGGCCCAGCCTGACCCGGTCCCCCAGGGAGACGTCGGCGCCCACGCAACACCCCGGCCCGAAGACGACGTCCCGGCCCAGCTCCACGGTCGCGCCGTCCTTCATGTAGGGCCGGGACTCGGGCCAGTCGGGGCGCAACTCCCTTTCGGCAGTCTCCAGGACGGAAACGAACAGCAGGCGCGGGTCCGGGGTGACGACCAGGACGGGGGCGGGGCTCGGGGGCTCCAGGCCGGGGGAGGTCACGATCACCGCGGCCCCCATGGCAACGGCCTCCGCCAGGAACTTGGCCTTCACGGCGAAGGTCATGGCGGCCGGCGGGGCCTTCTCCTTGAAGGCGCACAGCCACTCCACCGCCGTCTTCCGGTCGCCCCGGATCTCGTAGGCGGGCGGGGAACCGCCGCCGGCCGCGGCGAGCACCCTGTCCATGGCGCCGACGGCCTCGGCCAGGAGGGCGTCCAGGGGGCGGGGGGTTATCCGGAGCATCAGTCGCCTCCCTTCCCGCCGCGCCCGTCCAGGTCAAGGGGCCTGGGCACGGGCCTGGCCAACGGAGCGCCTTCCAGGGCGGCGCTTTTCCGGCGCGCGTCGGCAAGCGCGAGTCTCAGGAGCTCGAGCGTCTGTCCGGGCGCGATCCGATATTCGGGCGCGGGCGGCCCCGCGAGCCGCTTGAGGGCGGCCACGCCCTCCAGGGGTTCACCGCTCGCGAGGAGCGTCCGGGTCGTGCGCCGGGGCGGAGCAGGGGTTCGCGGAAACGCGGTCCGGATCACTTCCCGCCGTCCAGGCGGCGCGTCACCTCGTCGGTGATGTTGTATGAGGCGTCCACGAAGAGCACCCCGCCGCCCGCGGAGTCGATGACCATCGCGAAGCCCTTGGAGCGGGCTATCTCGGCCGTGATCTTCTCGGCCCTGTCGGCCAGCGGCGCCATGGCTTCCTCGAAGGCCTTCTGCATCTCTTCGGTGGATTTCCTGGCCTGCTCCTGATATTGCGAGATTTCCCGCATGAGCTCCTGACTGCGGCGCTCGCGGGCATCCTGGGAGAGCGTGGCGGCCTGCTTGCGCAGGTCCTCTTCCTTCTTCTCGAGCTCGGCCTGCTTGGTCTCCAGGGTGCGCTTCAGGGACTTGTACTTGGTGTCCAGCTTGCTGGAGGCCGCTTTCCCCTGCTTGGAGTCGCCGATGGCCTTCCGGATGTCCACGACGCCCACCGTGAAGCCCGCGCCCTGGGCGTAGGCTTCGGAGGCGCCCCAGACTATGGCTGCGGAGACGAGGGCGGCGAGGGAGATGACGGTCAAGGTCTTGAAAGTGGGCATGGATACCTCCGGGAATGGTTGCCGGGGAAGGGGCCCTGGCGACCGGGCCGCGCGGTTGCCGGACGCGGGACAGGGCTTCCCGGCGGGGGCCGCGGGCCCCGCGCCGTGGCGTTTCAAACTGGACATTATAGCACCTTCCGCAGGGAAAAGACACGCTGGCGGTTGGTGCGACGGCGGCGGATGGCGCATGGCGCGGCGGTGGCATCGGCGGGCAGGGCAGGGGCTGACAGCCGGCCCCGGTTGCCGGGCCGCATCGCCGGGACCGGCAGGGATTCCCGGCGAAGGCCGGGGCGGCGGGCCTTCCGGTCGGCGGACGGAATCCGGAAGAAGACGGACAGGTTCGGCGGGCTCTCCGGGGGCCTTCCGGCGGGCGGGCCAGCCTTGGCGGACGGCGGCTATTTCGACTCCCCGGAGCCGCCCGATCGTCCCTTCGGGGCCGATGCCCCGCCGGAGTCCAGAAGCCCGGTCACGCTCTCGGTGATGTCGATGAAGCTGACGCCCGCGTCCGCGTAGATTACCGCCTTGTCCTCATCGGAATTCTCGAGCACCAGAAGGAGGCCTTTTTCGCGTGCGTAGTCCGAGGCCAGGGCCGCCGCCCTGTCGTAGAGAGGGCCGTAGGTCTCCTCGGCGGCCGACTTCAGCTCGGACTCGGCCTTGGCGGTCTCGGCCTGGACCGACTCCACCTCCCGCTGGAGGGCCGCTCGGCGCGACTCGAATTCGGCAGGAGAGAGCCTCTCGGCCGCGCGGCTCAGCTCCTCGGCCTTGCCCTGGGCGGCCTTCTGGAGGTCCGACAGCCTCGCGTCCAGCTCCTTGTACCGCTTCTGGATCCTGGAGGCGGCGGACTTGCCCTGGCGCGAGGCGTCTATGGCCTTGCCGGTGTCTATCACGCCCACCCAGATCTTGGGAGAGGGCAGGGCGGGGGCGTCCCCTCCCCCGTCCTGGGCCAGGGCGGGCAGGGCCACGAAGGCCAGGGCCAAGGCTAGGGCCGCGAGCGGGACGGCTGTGGCTTTGGGGGTCATGGTCGGCTGGGGGCCTCCGGCCCCGGCGGCCGGGCGCTACCGGCCTGCGGCATCATGGTGTCCCGGCCGCCTTGTGGGCCAAGACGTTGGGGGCACGGCACAGAGTAACTTATCGCACAGAGCGAAACTTGATTCCACTGCAAAAACCCCATCCCTCACCTCCTGGCAGTCATTTGAGGGCAGGGTGTCTGGGTAAAGGGTGCGCGGATGTGCGGTGGGTTAAGGCTTTAGCGCCAGGATGCCAATGCGATGGCCGCATGAAGATCCGCTTCCCTGTCAAGGTGGAGGGTTTTTGCAGTTGAATCAAACTTGTAGGGCTCGTGGTTTTCGGGTCCGTGAAGCCAAACGGACGGTCTTTCCCGTGGCCCGAGGCGCAGGCGGCGGGAAAGGCTGCCAGCGGCGCGGGGAACGGGGCAGGCGACGGGAAGGCCTTGCCGGAGGCGCGGAAGCGGCGGCATCGACGGGAGGACTCCTGGAGGCGCCATGGGCGGCGCGGAGGGCGGCGATGCGGACGGAATTTACGCCCTGGTTGCCGCAAAGTCAAAGGTATCCGTTCACCCCCCCCTCAAAGGAGGTGAGACGAGAGAGCGGCCTGCACTGAAGCTTGACGACGCCGCATCTCATTGGCGGGGTTGCGGTCTCGCGACCGGCCGCCGAAAGGGGCGGTCCCGCCGATGGCGGGACGC
>JAISFS010000004.1 GCA_031263485.1 Deltaproteobacteria bacterium
GCTGACCCCTGATAAGGGGTGAACAGATACGGAATTCAAAGAGTTAATCGCCGCCGGATCGATTTGCAACTCAAAGGCACCCTGAAGGCAACCGTTCGGCTCCCCTCGGTTAGGAACGTCCGCTCTATAGGACGTTGTCCAGGCCACCTTCTGACGGATGGAAAGGGCTGGCGCGGCATTATCAGTTTAACGCCCTGAGTTGCCTCGGATAAGGAGAAAAGGTCCAGGCCGGATATGGAAGGCGCAGATCGTCACTTGATTTCGATGCAATCGAAATAGAGAATGCAGACTTCCGCCACTTCGGGGATCTCGCGGGACGCGAAATCAGCTAACGTCGCCTCATCCTTCGGAAGTCCGGCCACAACGCATATGGCTATGTACATGCGGAGTCCTGATACTGCGGCTCGGCTGGCGTTCACCTGGCAAATCATGGTTCCGTTCACGGTCTCCCCCTTGATCAGAGATGATTGGTCGAAGTCTGCGGCTTTGAGCCCCTTGAAGGCGAAAGGTCTGACGCCGGAAAAGGGTCCGTCGGGAACCTGGCGGAAGTCCTGTACCTGCCATGCCCAAACAGAATCAGCGTACGGGCCCCCCAGCGCCTGCACGTACTCCGGGTAGAGGGTCGGGATCATGGCGGACAGTCCGATGAAGCTCCTCCTTTCGCCGTAGCTGTCAGCGCTGGCAATACAAATTTTGGCAGTTCACACGTCCGGTTGCACGCTGGATTTCCCTGACTTGCTGAAACTCGATGGGTAGGCAGCGCTGAACTCTCTAAAGCCCTTCAGATTGGGGAAGTCGCTTGTCGAGATCGTTGTTCTCGATGCCTCAGCATGGCAGGGAATGGATGAGGCGGAAAGGCAGCATGCAAGGAGACCTGCAAGACTGATGCAAGCGAACGGCTGTTGTGCCTCGGATAGCCATTGGTGGGGGTCAACACCCTGACTCGGGATGGCAGGACACGTTAAGCGGCGTTCGACAACGTGGGATCTCCCAGTGCGCATGCCAGGGGGGTGGACAGGACATCTGCCGCAGGAGGGGCCTGTGAATGGTGCGTCCTCGCCTGACCGCCAGCCTGATCACCAGCAATTCTCGGGCTAGACGTGGCGAAAGCGGGCCCATCGTTTGACGCCGTATACGTATAGAAGATCCCTGGACGAAAGGAGTGCCTGGCTTTCGTTTCGTGGGGCAGTTCCTCCGTTGCCGTGACGATGACCATCCCCGCTGAGGGCCGCGCTCAGGGGCGCGCTGAGGTATACTTGCCCGCTTACTGGGCGATTTTTACGCGCCTTGCCCGATGAGCATGCCGCCCACCTGCTGGGCGATTATTTTCTGCCTTCGCCCAAGCGGTATGTAGCCTCACCGAATAACCCGTTCCTAACCGTGACCGCGTCTTAAGTCGCTTCGATCTGCAGTTTATTGCCGCGTTCCCCATAGAAGATGATCGGGCGCTGGTCGCCAGCTTACTGAGGAACTTGTACGCCAGCCAGATCACTGGTTCAAGGGTGAGGGGGAAGTTTCTGGTAAGGAGTTCGAGACACTCGATTGAGGCGGTATCAAGCTAGCCCCAGCATTTATAGTACCTCTTCGGATGAAGACCATTCGTCAGGGAATTGACAAGGCGGCTCGGTGAAATTTCATTGGGAGGGGAAGTTCCTCCGACGGTTGAGCCGGAACCTATCGGAGCCGTTGCCGGAGCTTTTCCTCCTCGTATGCTTGACTGGGATGGAGTGCCTGTCCGTATCCCTGTTCCAGATGGCGAGCCTGCGAAAATAGTCCTCGCGATGACAGCATCGGCCTCCTGCAGCCATCAGGGAACTTTGGCTTAACCAAGAATCTGTCATCTGGAAACGATTTCCGATTGAACCTGACTGAATGGACCTGACCGAATGAACCGGATATTTTCTCCTTTGACTTGCTTCTACTGCATCGACAGGGCGTCTGGAGGCTTCCGACAGGGGCTGGAAACCATCCTTGCGGGGACTTGGGAAGAAGCGCATGAAGACGTCTCCGTAATGTGTCGACGGTGGATTCACAATGAATGCCCGTATGGGACATTGGAGACCGAAACGGGATAACTTTGCGGTCACCCACCCAACAGCCGGTACGTTGTGCCTCATCATCGGCCCCACTCTCAGCTTCACCGAGGTTAAACATGTTGGGTTCACCTGGCCCTCTAGCAACTTCTCCGTAAAATATCGGTACCGTCATGGATTGGCTTAAAGCCATTGAACCCCATACCAAGACGGCAAAGCGGTCCGCCCTTATTGAGATCGATATGAGAGGATGCCTTGGCAAGGAACATGTGATAGCTCGGAAAAGTTCGATGCCGTATTCCGCCATTCAAGACAAAAGGGGCGTCTAGCCAGCCGAGGGATGCAACTCGTTGATTGACGGCACTCCTGACTCGGTATTCTCCCAGACCATCTCTGCGAAACGGACTCTGACAGTGGCGATGTCGTATACCCCGACGGCAGCGGCGTATACTTTTCCTTCCTTTTCCATATAGGGCAAGTGATAACACTGACCTGCAATCTGCGCAAATGCCTTATCAATCAACCCGCTAAGGATATGGCCAACGCGCTCGGTCTCTTTCAGGACAGACATTTTCCTGTCAGAAACGACGGCAGGCGGCTGGCTGCCGGCATCCTTGACGCCGACGTCTTCCAGGATACGCGCACGTTCCGACGTTGACGGTTGCCGTATATTGGAGTCAGCCTCGCCAGGCCTCGGCACAGCTTTGTGGTATTTGATCTCTATGACTATCCTGTCGTCACCTCCGGGGACAGGAAAGACTAGATCCGGCATGCCGCCGGCGGATGGGTGGTTTGATTGTGGAAGGTCATCTCCGTATTTCAGAAGCGCTCCTATCAGGAGATGAAAGATGTTTTCGCCACCGCCCTCATAAAGCTTTCTGTCATAAGTGCTGAATTCCGATGACAGCCGTCTTTCTGCCTCGACTTCGTTCAATGAACAGAAGGCGGCAAGCAGACTGTTTTTCTTGCCGGCAAGATAGCTTGGCGGATCGGCCTCCCCGGACGGCACGAAATATTTTGTTGTAAGTTCTCGTTCTATAGCATATTTGATTTCATTGTTTGGGATTTCAAGTCGATAAGTCTTTTTCGGGAGGTTGCCGCTGGCATCGCTGACGGTAAGGTAACCTGAATACAAAAGAAACGATGTGCTGTTTATATCGATTGTATCCTCAAGCCCCAAAGGAGTCGTGATCTCAAGATCTTTGTCGAATATCTTGAAAGGCTCGCTACTCTTGTTCATGAGAAGATATGTGAGCAAAGGCGTCCCCGAAAGATACCAGTAATAGCTGAATCCTGCGCTCTCGAGAAACATCTTTATCGAATCGGGATTGAACACCCGTCTCGTTCCGTCCCAACTGTAGCCGTCGTACCAATTTTTGATCTTTTGCATCAGGTCCTCTACGGTAGAGTTCTGTTCGAATTCTCCTCGTGTCTTTAAGGTGGCTAGAGCGGCCTCAAGGTGTTCAGCGTAGACATTAGAAATCTCATCCTCCGTAAAGCCGCAGATGGTAGAGAAATCCTGTTCGAATGAAATGTCCTTGATGGTGTTCAAGGAGGAAAACAACGACAGCTGTCTAAATCTGGTGATACCGGTTATGAAAACGAAACGCAACTTCTTGATATTGGCTTTTATGGCCGAATAGAATCTACGAAGAACAAGGCGGATCTCCTGCGACTTGGCCTGGTCGTTGATATTGCTCAACAAAGGATCATCGTATTCATCGATAAGGAGAACCACGTTTTTTGGATTCACAACGTCCTTGTCGTTGCCTTTAAGAAAACCAAATTTGCCATGCGCTCTCGATAACCGAGAAATAAAAGACGTAACGGCGTTTCCTATACTTGTCGTGTCTAACTCGATACCGAAGTCCGCAGCCAAGCCTGCAAGATACGAAATCAGCACAGTCGAGAAACCGACGCCATTGCCATATTCCTCAGCGCCAAAAGAGCTCATGTCTATGCGGATTATGGGAAAAGATTCCCACTTCTCCTTTGGGAATAATTTTCCAATGGCGAGATTGGCGAAGTTATTCCATTTGCCCATGAATATGTCATGAAGCGTATCTAGCAGAAATGTCTTGCCGAATCTTCTCGGTCTGGCCAGAAAATACGGTCGCTCATAACGCTTGATCAAGTTGAAGATTAGACGGGTTTTGTCCACTAAGGGCGCTTCTTCCGTGATGAAGTCTTCAAATATCGAAGAGCCTACCAGCAGAGGTTTGAGTTCATCTTCCTGAGAAATGTCCCCATCCGTTTCCTTTGCATGGTCATGTTTGGTTTCTTCTGTCATTTCACTAACCCCGACAAGTAATGTCCGGCCATTGAAAGGTCTTGGTCGATACAGAAAACAGCTTAGGATACAGAAAACAGCTTAGGACACAGAAAACAGCAAAGAAATGCAAAACTCAGGACGATGGTATCTGGAGTCAAGAAGGGAATCGACACTGGCGGCCCTGGAATGCAACAGAGCAAATTATGAATTGACAAGGAGGCCATAAATCAACTAAATTATCATACTTAATCAGATACAAGTTTGTCAATAGTCGTTTTCCGCCCCCCCCCTGCACGCGCGGTATAAACCATATTGATACGGCTTTTTCAGCATAACCGCTTCCATAGGGTGTCGTGGTTACATGGGGTCACCCTGTCTCTTACGTCAGACGAAACTCGGTCCCTGTCCTGGCAGCGGCAAAGGAGCGGGCGAGCCTGCACAGGTACCTCCTTATCCGTTAGGGTCGGCTTGACTGATTTCCGCGACCGAAAGCTTCAGTCCGGAACAACGAAGGGTGACGTCCGAATTATTATTCCAGGATGACAAGACGGTTCCGGGTACCCGACCGGGATTGACACGTCGAACGCGGACCCTGATCCACGAACGCGGACTCCCAAACTTCAGCGTCCATGCTTTTGCTGGTTTCAGACTCATGATCCCCAGATTCACCATCCGGGTGAAAGATTCTTTAGACCAGAAATAACGTTACCGCGTAGCTCTAAAGGCGCGGGTCGCAGAGTCGGCTTTGGAGATTCCGCAGGACGGACAGCTCGCTTTCCTGAAGACACTCATCGCCGAAGGCCTTGAATGTTCCTCCGCACGCGGTAAGCCAGGGCAATCGCAAAGCAATGTCATCAACCCACGGATGATGGTGTTTGAAAAATCCTTGATATCATTAGCATTTCGTTGACGAAGCAGAAATATTCTTTCTTGGATCCTCGACATCGTTTCTAACAGAAGAACCTGGGGCTCTCGACCATAGGGATGCAACTTTGAATTTTCCTGTATGTTATCCGATTCGTTGCTTTATCAAGTCAACATGTCATCTCCGCTTGAACGCTTGACTCACTCGAGCCCGATGCGAAGTATCGCTTTGGCCGCTGAATTGCCGATACGCATCCCCAAGGAACACAAGAAGGTCAGCGACTGCTTCAGGGTGAAGGAGACGGCAGATGCCTTCTGCCGGATGAGGGGATACGTAGTCTCCTGCGAAAAGAACTGCCCCAGATGAAAGGCTATCGACATGCCTCTTGAAGTCCAGGCATAGCCATCTGTCAGGCAAATGCCGGATAACCGGAGTCAACAGAGCCGTCGGAAGGGGTTGCCTGAAACTTGGCCTAGCACCTTGCTTCTCGGGGTATTCCTCACTAGGTCATTACCGGCTAGAGAATTTGTGGCTACTTCAATGCACCCGTCCCTTCGTAAGGGAGTGCCTGAATGACGTGATTTGTTGTCTTTTTGAATATAGCCGTTTTTCTGTTATAATCCGATATCAACGCAAACTTAGCCCTTTCCTGTTCCCCCCGCCGCGCACCGGAAACCTGCAGCGGGGGGGGTATTCGCATCCAGTTTTCCCGCCCTCAAGCCCTGCGGGACAGGTGCCGAGTCGGCAAGGAGCCGCAACGTCCCGGGTCAGCTCTGAAAGCCCAGGCTTCCGCGCCATTCTTCAAGGAGACTCCAAATGAACAGCATTCTCGCCAGGACAGCCATCGCCGCCCTCGTGGCACTCGCCTTAGCCCTACCCGCCCAGCTCCAGGCCCAGGAGGAACAACGGCAGGAGTTCGTGACCCTTGGGACGGGCGGCGTCACCGGGGTCTACTACCCGGTCGGCGGGGTCATCTGCAACCTGATGGGCAAGACCCGCCGTGCCAAGGAGCACAACATCCGTTGCTCGGTTGAGTCCACCGGGGCCTCGGTCTTCAACGTGAACGCCATCCGGTCGGGGGATCTGTCCATAGGCATCGTCCAGTCCGACGTGCAGTACTACGCCTTCAACGGCGT
This sequence comes from Deltaproteobacteria bacterium, assembly GCA_031263485.1. Lineage (GTDB taxonomy): Bacteria > Desulfobacterota > Desulfarculia > Adiutricales > Adiutricaceae > JAIRZX01. The sequence continues at coordinate 6,307 of JAISFS010000004.1, forward strand.
GGAACAGTTCCAGGAGCCAGGGCCCGATCCCGACCTGAGGGTGCTTTTCTCCCTGCAGTCGGAGGCATTCACCCTGGTGGCCAGGGACGACGCCGGGATCCAGACCTTCGAGGAACTCCAGGGCAAGCGCATGAATCTGGGCGACCCGGGTTCCGGCAACCGTAACACCCTGGAGCTCCTCATGAAGGAGTACGGCTGGACCCCCTCCGTCTTCAAGCTGGCGACGGACCTGAAGCCCGCCGAAATGGCCGGTGCGCTCTGCGACAACAAGATAGACGCCTTCGTCTATGTGGTCGGCCATCCCAACGGCTCCATCCAGGAGGCCGCCAACACCTGCAACTCGCACCTTGTTCCGGTGACCGGACCTAAGGTCGAGGCGTTCATGGCAAAGTTCCCCTTCTACCCCGTCGCGATCATCAAAGGCGGCACTTACAAGGGCTCCACCCGCGACGTCCAGACCTTCGGTCCCAGGGCCACGCTCATGACCTCCTCCAAGCTTCCCGAGAACGTTGCCTACCAGCTCACCCGGGCCGTCTTCACCAATTTCGAGGAGTTCAAGAGCATGCATCCGGCCCTGGCCGACCTCACCCCCCAGAACATGCTCGAGGGCAACTCCGCGCCGTTCCATCCAGGGGCAATCAGATACTTCAGGGAGGCCGGCCTAGAGGTGCCGGAATAGCCGCGAGCTTTGAGCCAGGGGACTCGTATTCCACCGGCTGTCCGTGGGATCACGGGGCATTCCCGAACCTTCCTGAGCCTTTGGGTGCCTCCCGTTCCCTTCCGGGACCCTCCGGGCGCCTCCGACATCCCCCGGGGCCTCCGACGCTTTGGAAGCCCCGGGTGATTCCGACTGCCTCCGGGGCCTCCGATGCTCTGGAGGCTCCGGATGATTCCGACAGCCTCCGGGGCCTCCAACGCTCTGGAGGCTCCGGGCGCCTCCGACAGTCTCCGAGGGGATCTCTCGAAGCCTTTGCGGCACAGGCATGTTGCGGTGCCTCCTTGGGTCTTCCGCGCTTGGGCCTTTCCTTCCCCGATTGCTCTTCCGGGGAGGACAATTCCGGCTCTTGAGCTGAAGGCTCTCATAGGATGCCCCTCTGCGGAGGTCCTGTTACAATATGGAGCTTACGAGGCCCTATCGCGTCCTTCCGATGTGCCCGCATGTCCGCCGTGTTCCTGGCCGCCGGGATAAGCCGGGGGTCCGGACCGTGCTAGCCGCATGCTCCCAGACGGTTTCCTGCCGGTGTCGCCTGACGCCCGGGCTCCGGTAGCCTTCCGACGAAACGCCGAACTTCCGTTTCGGGCGCCCGTACTCAACGTCTCTAGTTCACGGCCTTTGGAGAATCATGTTTTCCCACAACGCAGCTCGCAGGCCGCCCAACGCGGTCATCGCCCAAATGCTGGAAAGGGAGACCGGACGGCGCAAGCCCAAAGGCCTTCCCCACGCCCTCATCATCATCGTCGCGGTCTCCTGGTCGCTCTTCCAGCTCTGGATCTGCTCGCCGATACCGTACGACCTGGGCATAGGTGTCTTCAACGACACCGCCACGCGCTCCCTCCACCTGAGCTTCGCCGTGTTTCTGGCTTTCCTGGGCTTCCCATTCCTCCGCTCCAGCCCCTCGGGCCGCATTCCCGCCTACGACTGGCTGATGGCTTTCGCTGCGGCGTTCTGCACCTCGTATCTTTTCATCTTCCAGAGCGAGCTGGTCCGGAGGCCGGGCATACCCGCCCCCCAGGACGTGGCGGTGGCCATAGCGGGGGTGCTCCTCCTGCTGGAGGCCACCCGCAGGGTGATGGGCCTGCCGATGACGCTGTTGGCCATAGCCTTCCTCGTCTACGCGTTCCTGGGGCCCTATTTCCCCGATCTCATATCCCACCGCGGCGCGAGCCTGTCCCGGGCCGCCTCCCAGTTCTGGCTCACCCAGGAGGGCGTCTTCGGGGTGCCCATCGGGGTGTCGACGAGCTTCGTGTTCCTTTACGTGCTCTTCGGCGCGATGCTGGAGAACGCCGGGGCGGGGGCGTACCTGACCGCGCTCTCGTTTTCGCTTCTGGGCCGCCTGCGCGGCGGGCCCGCCAAGGCGGCAGTGGTGGCCTCGGGCCTCCACGGGCTCATCTCCGGGTCCTCCATCGCGAACGTTCTCACCTGCGGACCGGTCACGATCCTCCTGATGAAGAAGGTGGGCTTCTCCGCGGAGAAGGCCGGGGCCATCGAGGTGGCGGCCGGCTCCAACGGCCAGATCATGCCGCCGGTCATGGGCGCGGCGGCCTTCCTCATGGCCGAGTACACGGGAATCCCCTACTCGCAGATAATCAAGCACGCCTTCGTTCCGGCGCTTCTGGCGTACTTCTCCCTCCTGTACATCGTGCATATCGAGTCGGTGAAGATGGGCATGGAGAGTTCCGGGAAGAGCATGACCCCGCTCTCGGCGCGGCTTGTGAGGGGGCTTCTGCTGTGCTCCGGGGGAGCCGTGGCGGTGTGTCTGGCCTACTACGTCCTGGCCTGGATCCCCGGCGTCTTCGGGAAGTACTCCTTTTTGGCCTTCGGCGCGCTCCTTGCCGCGGCTTACGTGGCCCTGCTCGCCGTGTCGCTCAGGTTCCCGCAGATAGCCGAGGGCGACACGGACGCGCTCATGCGCATAGGCGCGGTCACACCGGTCCTCTTCGCCGGGCTCTACTTCCTCATCCCCACCGCGGTGCTCGTCTGGGGGCTCATGGTGATGGAGATGAGCCCGGGGCTCGCGGCGTACTACGCCTGCCTCATGATGATCCTGATCCTCCTCACCCAGAAGCCCCTGGTCGCGCTATTTCGGCGCGAGCCGGTGAGGCCCCGGATCTCGGAGGCGGTCTCGCGGCTTCTCTCCAGCCTTATCAACGGGGCCAAGAACATGGTGGGCATCGGGCTCGCCACCGCGACCGCAGGCATCGTCGTGGGCACGGTGAGCCTGACCGGCGTGGGCCAGGTGCTGGCCTCCCTGGTCGAGATCATTTCCGGCGGCTATCTTCCCGCCGTACTGGTGCTGACCGCCGTGCTCGCCATCGTGCTCGGCATGGGCCTTCCCACCACCGCCAACTACATCATCGTCTCGACCCTGCTCGCCCCGGTCATCTACAACATCAGCGCCGCGCATGGTCTTGGCGTCCCTTATCTGGCAGTGCATCTGTTCTGCCTCTACTTCGGGGTGATGGCGGACGCGACCCCTCCGGTGGCCCTGGCCGCCTTCGCCGCCTCGGGCATCTCGGGAGGCAACCCGTTCAAGACGGGCATCCAGGGCTTCATCTACGAGCTCAGGACGGCGGTCCTGCCCTTCGTGTTCCTTTACAACCAGGAGATCCTTCTCCTGAACATCCGGAACGTCTGGCACTTCCTGTGGGTGCTTTTCACCTCCGCCTTGGCCTGCATCGCCTTCGCGAGCGTCACCCAGCGGTACATGATCCTGAAGACCCGGATCTGGGAGATGGTCGCGCTCGCCTGCGCCATGATGTTCCTCTTCCGTCCGGACATACCCCAGGACATCGTATACCCGCCCTACCGCGAGCTCCTGCCGTCCGCGGTGATGGAGACGGTGGAGAGACTCCCGGAAGGCCAGATCATGCGCCTGCGGCTGGAGACGGACTTCGGGGACGGGCGGATCCTGCGCCAGACGGTGGTGCTGCCCTTCGAAGGGGAGGGCGCCGAGCGCAGGCTCGAGAGCGCCGGCGTCTACCTGGCCTGGGAAGGCGACGTCCTCATGGTGGACGATGTGGGATACGGGAGCCGCCTGGAGAGGCTGGGCGTGAACATGGAGGATCCGACCAGGGTGCTCGGCATCGAGATACCGGTGCCCAGGCCCTCCAAGTGGCTCTTCGGCATTCCGGGCCTCGTGATCATGGCCGGGGTGTATCTGGCCCAGCGCAGGCGGAAGAGGGCGGAGGACCTCGTCAGGGCATCGGTCGTCCCCCTCGGTTCTGCGTTCCCTGTAGCGGCGGCTGAAGGCTCGGCGGGACCTGAGGGACCTGCGGGCTCGCCGGGCGCTTCAGGCGCGGCGGGGGCGAAAGTCCGCGCGGACGGGGAGCCCTCCATGTCCGCCCCGGTCGCGGTCGGGACTGGCAAAGCCTCCTGACGGCCGCTGTACTCAACCCGCTCCCCTGAACATGCCGGAGGCGATTGGCCGCGTTTGCGGTTACGCGTCTTCGCAGAGGCGCCCCTGACGGAAAGCGGGAGGGGCGCCTCGGCGGTCTCGGTCGTCGCCGTTTTTTTTCGTTTGCCGTAGCCTGTCAGTTCCTCTGATCTTTCTTTGGGTTTCTTCGCTATTCTTCCTCAATTTTTTGCCTTTGCCTTGCCTGACCCTATATGGTAATATATCCATTGTCTCTCGCGCGAACCTTGTCATGCCTGTTTGACTGAAGGGTCTACCGCTATTGACGCGGCCCGTCCGTTCGCGGTGGCCATTGGGTTAGCTTACGCACCGCCTCGAAAGCTCCGTGCAAGCCGCCGAGCGTTACGCGATGCGCCTTTGGCTGTTGTAGCCCTGTCATGGCGAACAGGCTTCCCTCCGGATCCTCTTCCCAAAGGCTCCCTCCCTCCCTCTTGATTCCTGTCGCGTCGTCTGCCAAAATGCCACGCCGAGCGCCTTCCTCAGTTCACGTTCCGGCCGACAGTGCCCGGTCGAACCGGTCCATGCTGGCCTAATGCGGCGAACGTGCCGGTGTTCAAGCTTCGGCCTTGCGCGCGTTCGTTTCGAACCTGCAATCCTGCCTCAAGCCTCAGACTTTCGGCAAGCCTTTTCTTTCAGCCGGGATCCCCGGCCTTCGTTCCGAGGCTGACCTTCGAGGCACGTTTTCGGGCTTTCGTCCAGGAACCCACGTTCAGGTGCTTCCCCCCGGAACCCTTCGTTGAGGGCTTCGTCCCAGATCCGCCCGGTTCCGGAACTTCCGTTCCGGGGGAACGTGTCCCGGAGCTTCAGTCACGGGGGAACGTGTCCAGGAACTTCCGTCCCGGGGAACGTGTCCAGGAACTTCCGTCCCGGGGTACGTGTCCAGGAATTTCCGTCCCGGGGTACGTGTCCCGGAGCTTCCGTCCCTGGGTGCGTGTCCCGTACTCCCACGCCTCCGCCCCGCCCCTTGCCCGATTTCCGTCACGGCCAGAGGGCCGCGACCAGCCCAGCCTCGCGGGATCTTTGCCTGCGGGGTCCCGGAGCGCGCCAAGACGCGCCCGGGGGAAGGAACGCTTCAGGTTACATGAACGGACCAGCAGCCGGCGCCAGAGGCGTCGGCGCCTCCACCTTCAGGCTATCGATCATCTTGGCCCTCCTTGGCACCTTCGCGCCGTTCTCCACGGACATGTACCTCGCGGCCTTTCCCGCGATGGCAGCGGACATGGCGACCGACATCGAGCGCGTACAGCTGACGCTGGCGGTGTTCTTCTTCGGGCTGGCCTCAGGCCAGCTCATCTACGGCCCCCTGAGCGACCGCCTGGGCCGCAAGCTCCCCCTGTACGGGGGGCTGGCGCTCTATATCCTGGCCACGGCCTGCATGATCTTCGTGAGGGACATCGACGGCTTCCTGACCCTGCGGTTCCTCCAGGCTGTGGGCGGATGCTCCGGCATGGTGATAGGCCGCGCGGTGGTCCGCGATTCCTACGATCTCGCGGGGGCGACCAGGGTCTTCACCATACTCATGGCCGTCCAGTCCGTGGGCCCCGTGGTCGCCCCGGTGGCGGGGGCCTACCTCACACGGGTGTCCGGCTGGGGCTCCAACTTCGTCTTCATGACCGCGCTGGGCCTGATGTCCCTAGCTGCCGTGCGTTTCTTTCTCCCGGAGTCGCTTTCCGCCGACAGGAGGGTCAGGCAGGGCATGAAGGCGTCGCTCGCGAGCTTCGTCGCGGTGACGAGGCGCCCCGTGTTCCGTTGGACGGCGCTCGCCGGGTCTTTTGGAGGCGGCGCCATGTTCTCGTTCATCAGCGGCTCCCCGTCGCTCCTCATGGGAAGCTACGGCTTCGACGAGGCCCAGTACGGCTGGACCTTCGCCGCTTACTCTGTGCTCATCGCCGCCGCTAGCCAACTCAACTACCCTCTTCTCAAGCGCTTCACGCCCCTGGGCATCATGCGCGGGACGCTCGGCTGGATGTGCCTGGCCTCCCTGGCCATGACCGTCCTCTGCGAGTTGCGGGGCCTTCCGGGGATCCGCCTTGTCCTGCCCCTCATGCTCATCTGCTTCCTGCCGTTCCCGCTGGCTATCGCGAACTCCGTCGCGATAGCCATGCACGACTGCGGACGTTTCGCCGGGAGCGCCTCCTCGGTCCTGGGCGTCATGCAGTTCGCGGCGGCCGGCGCGGTAAGCGCCGGATTGAGTGCGGTGACGGGTGCCGTGGCGATGCCGATCACGTTTATGATCTTCGTCGCGTCCTTGGCGGCCCTCGTCTGCCTGTTTTTCGGCTATCGCGCGGTCGCGCGGGCGGCTTCGGCCGACGGATGGCAGGCGGATGGGAAGGAAAAGGCGGCGGAAAAGCCGGATGCTTAGAGTACTGGCGATTTCGAATGTTTTTCCTTGAATATTCAATATTTGCGGTGCCTGAAAGTTAAGTTGGAAAAATCAGTCGGTAAAAAAAAAATTCCTGGCTATAGACATGACGGGGGCTAAACAACCCCGACTTCCCCATAAACATGGCGGCGACAGGGTGAAAATCGTCCAGCTAGCCCATGTTTCGCTGTCAAGGCATGACACAAACCAAGCCCACAAACTTTTCATTTGGATTAGGGTCTAGCTCCCGTCATGTCTATAGCCATGAAAAATTATTGCAGACCTTGGAAATTTCTATCGGCATCGCCGTTTCGATGGGGCTGTTATCCCTAAGGGCCTCCTATCAAGAGAGGAATTTTGGAGTTTCCTGTAATCATCTGACTTGCAGGAAATCTCCGTTCCCGAACCTTTGCCGGAATCCCGTCCCGAATCCTGTTCGGAATCTCGTCTGGAAGCCTCGGGGTAATCACTCGTGAGACGGTCTCGACATCCGCTACGCTTTACGGAGCGCCAGCCACCGCGATAGCGCAAAGCGAACCTGCTCGAGAATCTCCGCAGGTACCCGATCGTATGTTGTCGCGTCTCTACGCCTCAGCGCCCTTCCCGGGCGGTCGATGTTCCTCGCGCCGGTGAGCGTTGCGTCGCAGTACTCGCGCGCGCTTCGGCGCGGGCTCCGGTCCCTTGGCAGGGTCGCAGGGGCACCGGAAAATCATCCTGGAGTCTCCGAGAGGCTTCCCGGATGCCGGGCGAGGTTCTCTGTGGCAAGGTACCCAGGCCTCTGGAGCGGGATACGTTGAAAATGACAGGTGGCCACGCAAGATATGGGATAAGCCGCAGGGAGCAGCAAGGGTGACCTCAGTGGCGGAGCCCCCCCGTCCGCGTTAGGCTCCGGGAGCCCCCTCATGCCCGGGAGCGGCCTTCAGGGTGCCCTTGGGGTGCCCCGCCCGGTCGTGCGTGCGGGCACAAGTCGGCCGATTGGCCGACTTGCCGGTCGGCTGGCGGGCGGACGGTTTCCGGCTTCCGTCAGGGCCGGTCGGTGAGCCCCGACGGGCCTTGACAGGCCGCGGTCAAGGCCTTACTCTTTCCCTACGCCCGCAAGAACAGCCCGATGGCCAGCTCGCCAGTCTTCGCCCCGGGCGGGCATTTCGGCCGTTGCTTCGCCGCCCCGTGATGCGGGGCACGACTTTTCCGAAGGACCCCGCATGGACACGCACAGGACCATAGACCGCCTCCTTGCCCTCGTCGAGGGCCACGCCTCCGAGGTGGAGAAGCTGTCCCGCGGGTACTTCCAGAAGCGAATGCATCCGCCCGTGGACGATGTCCTGGCCAAGGTGAGGGACTCCAACTCCCAGGCCGTCGACACCCTGGACAAGCTGAGGCCGTTCGAGGACGGCATGGACGATTCCGAGCGAGCGCGGCTGGCCGAGGCCTGCCTGATGGCCAGGTCCGCCACCCTTTACGGATTGTGCCTGGCCGGGGTCTATGACCGGGCCAGGGATTGCATCGCCGAGATCGAGAAGAAGATCCATCCCGACGCCAGGGACTCCTTTACTGTAAGGGCCGGGGCATTCCTGGTGCTTCTGGCCACCCTCCGCAAGGACCCGGACGCGGCCGAGCGAGCCTTCGCGTCCATCAAGTCCGAGGGTCTGGGGTGGGAGCTCCTGACCGACCGCGCCGCCGCGGCGTTCAACATCTTCTTCAGCCTCCTGGCGGAAGGGAGGCCGGACGAGGCGCTTCCCTACTATTATCTCATAGCGGAGCTGGTGGACAGCCTGAGGGCCGTGGTCGCCCGCGAAGGCGGCCTGGACAGCCTTCCCGTGCCGCAGGTCCCGCCTTTCGTGGGGATAGCCAAGGTGGTGAGGTTCCTGGGCCAGCAGTTCCCCTTCGAGCTCGCCCGCCGCACGGCCCCGCGCCCGCTCCCTTCCTCGGCCTTCGCCAGGCGGGTCAACTGCCTGGACGTTGCCCTGCAGATGCAGTTTTGCGCGGTGAGGGCGATAGCCTCGGATCTCATAGACACGGACAGGAGCCAGGAGGTGAAGGGCCTGTTCCTGGAACTGGTCGGAAACTGCTCCACGGACGCCGAATTCGCGCGACTGGCCGAGCTGAGCCGGGATCTGGTCATGCGCTGCAGCCGCTCGGGCGAGCGGGCATCCGACGGGGCCTTCTACCTCAGGCCCCTCGAGAGCTACACCGAGGACACGCGGACCGTCTTCTTCGCGGCCGAGGCGGCCTTCGAGCTCGTCTCCGCTCTGGTAGGCCAGGACCGGTTCAGCGAGGCCATGGACGTCCACCGCAGGATAGTGAAGTTCCCGCATCCCGCCAACACCGACGACTGGAAGGCCAAGTCCGCGGCCGCCATCGTCACGGCGTACCTGGAACGGCCCGGAGCCAAGAACCTCTCCGACATGGAGCAGGTCTACGAGTCGCTCCTCCCGCTCCGCGACTCCCCCGTCGTGCGGCAGTGTCGGCTTTTCGTCGAGACCAACATCTTGCCTTTCTATCTGGTAAAGGGGGACCCCGGCCGCATCTCCGACGTCTACGGAAGGATAGCCGGGAGTTCCGACTATACCCAGACGGGCATGGAGATGAAGCTCGCCGCCTCCACCAACCTGGTCTCCTATTACGCGGCCGGCGGCAGGATTGACGAGGCGAGACGGCATTTCTCCGCCATCGACACCGACCGGTACCGCGAGCCCCCTTTCCTTCAGAACTGGGCCAGGGCCGCCACGGCCCTCTGTGCTGGCTTCTACAACAGCGGCGACGCCAGCGAGGCGTGGATGCTGGCGAGCGAGATCGACCGCTACAGCCACGACCCCGAGGTGGAGGAATGCCTGGGCAGGTTGCGATCGCTCATGGGGAGCATGCCTCCGCGCACTCTCCATTAGGCGTTCCCATCGCGTCGGGATTCTTCCGGGGTTTCTGGAGTGCTTGAAGGCCGCCGCCAGAATTGTCGCTTGGCGCGCCGGACCTGAGCAGTGGGCCTGCCGCCATTCGGTTTCCGCCTCGATTCCCCACTCCATCATGGAGTTCCGTTTCACTCTCAGATTTCGGCTTCCCGTTTCCGATCTCGGCTTCCCGTTCACCCCTTCAATTCTCCGCCCCATCCCCATCCCCATCCCCATCCCCATCCACCCGACCCCAGCCTCCATCATCCGTCCTCCCGCCTTAAGCCTCCTTATGCCCATTGACCTTTTCTTCCGTTCCCAAGCCCGCCAGATTGCCGAACGTAAACATTTCTTGCGGCCTATACCCGTTGTGCGCCACGAGACCGGGTTCCGTGGCCCGGGAAGTCAAATTTAATCCGAAGCGCCGGCAGGCAAACTCGCCGACGCTCTGCATTGTCCTTGTGCCGGATGGACATTTCCGGTAGAGTTGCTATTCGGCTTGTCTCTCAGAAACGACATGGCGGACCCGACAGTGAGGGATCGTCTTTCGAAATGCCGCAGGGCTCTTCGGCTTCTTCCCTCGGTCCGAAGTCCGTAGACCGCAGTCCTTAGTCAGGAATCGGCTTGAGATGCCATGGAGGTTAGGGGTCATTGGATTCGATAGCGGTAAACGACCTGTGCGACAGCCCGGACTTCGTGCGGAGAGTGAGGGATCGCGCCGCGAGGATCTCCTTGTGGGGCCGGGTCTTCCGGGGGGAGAACGAGGCGCGGCCGACGAACGTGATGGAGGTCTTTGACTGCCGCGAGGCGTTCGAGGGCGTATCAGTAACGCCGGATCCTTCCGACCCGCCCGCCCTTGCCGAGGCCAGGGCGCTCCTGCGCGCCGTTTCCGCGCCGGAAGGCCTTCCCGAAGGCGTTCGGGCAGAGGCACTGTTCGCGGCGGCCCTGAAGAACGTGGCGGGTGAAGGCACGCCGGACGAGGCCCTCCGGCTTAGGCTCCTCTCCTTTCTCAGGCTCGCGCTGACCGAGTTTCCCAGGGAGGCCCGCGCCGCCGCGCGGCTCGCGGGCGGGCTACTGGATTTCCCCGAAAGGGACGCGCTCCTGTCCCTCCACGCACGGGCCCTGGCCACGGCAGCGGTCGGTCTCCTGAACGCCGACGGGGACGGGGCCCGGGAAGCCGACAGGTTCCTGGCGCGGCTCCTGGCGCTCAAGGACCTGGCGAGCGCTCCCGACCTCTCGCCGACCTTCGTGGCCCTGAGCCTGAGGCTCGGCCGGGAGGAGCCTCCCTCCTGGGGCCCGAGGCCTGGCTTCGGGGCCTTCGGCGGGGCGCTCAGGACGGTCATGGGCCTTGTGATCCGCCTCCCCGACGAGTCGCTCGCGGATCTGCCGGTGGCCGCCATCCTGAAGGATCCGGCCCTGAAGGGCCTGAGCCTTGTGGAGCTCCTGAAAATCAAGGAGCGGCTGGGCATACCTCCCAGAAGCACGGGGTTCCGGGCCCTGAGGCTGGCCAACGGCGTCCTGGAGGCCTCCATTCACATGAGGGACGGGGGAGAGGCGGGGAGGGCGGCGGCGCTCGCGGTGATCCAGGACCTGGACGAGGACGGGGTCCTGGAATGCCTGAGGGCGAGCGGGCCCGGTGCCCCGGACCCGGCCCGGCTTGACACCTTGGCCGTCAGGCTGGGCAGGGCTTTCGGCGAGGCCAGGGAAGAGGAGCTCGTCGTCTTGCTTCTCACCCTGGGCGCCTGGAGGGAGGGTGCGGCCAACGCGGGGTTCTGGAGCGCGCTTCCTTTCTCGCTGATGCTTCCCTTCGGAATCCGGCACCAGTCCGCCATATCCGGGGCGTTCGCTGAGATGGCCAAGGGCAGGCTGATGGGCGGGGACCCGCTGGCGCTCTTCCGCTACCTCCTTTCGTGCGTGCTCGTCCGGGATTGCTCCGGGCCGCCCCTGTTGGACTATGACCTGGCATCCCGAGCCGTGGCTCACAGGAGCTCGGCCCTCAAGGCCCCGGAAAGGCCGCGCGAGTCTGCGGCGCTCGCCGCCGCTGGGAGCCTTGCGCAAGTTGCGGCTGGTCCGGACTGGCACGACCCCGATGAGGATGTCGACGGCGGCGAAGATCGCGAGGTCCATGACGACGATGGCGAAGACGATGAGAGGGATGAGAAAGGACCCAATGTGACGGACGGGGCCAGGGGGAAGGGGGACAGCGAGGCACGGGTTGCCGCTCCCTGGAATCCCGTCAGGCCTTTTATGAACCTGGCGCAGCTCTGGGCGGAACCGGCCGGTCCTTTCCGGCGCGGGGGGGGTGGCTTGGAGGGCTTCTTCTACCTTGTCTGGGCCGCATCCCTAATCGCCTCGGCGTCCGACGAGCGACTTTGGCCGGCTCTGTATTATGCGGCGGCGCTGTGCCCTGAGGACGCCCTGGCCACTCCTTTCTTCACGGAGATTTTCATCGGGCCCGCCTTCTTCGACATAATTTTGAGGACCCAGAAAGCAGGTCTCCACGGCGCGGTCCGTCCGGCACTGAAGGCAGCGCTGGCTTTCCCCCGCACCCCGGAACTGGCCGGTGCGGCGGCCGCACTGTTGCGCATGGAGATCTTCAAGTCCATCGCGGAGGAGACGGAGCTGGACCCGGAGGTGGCGGGGCTGTTCGAGGATCTGATGAAGGCTAAAATGGACCCCGGTCTGCGCGAAGACCTTCTTGACGCCATGCTGGTGCGTCTGGGCGTTTCCGGCAGGACCGACGCCATGGAAGGCCTTCTCCTTGAGACGGCGTCGGAGTCGATGGCGGCCTGGGAGGCCGTTTTCAAGGCTTTGGCTGCATCCGAGGGTGCCCCTTCTTCTCCGGGCGGAGTTGCCCCGGGAGCTTCCGCCACGGAAGACGAAGCCCTCGCAGACGGCAGGGTGCCCGAGTCCGCCGCGGCGGACGCGAGGCGGGCGGCCGGTGACCTGACCGCCCAGGCGCCTGACGGTCTCCCCCCGCGGCCTAAGGGCGGGCCCGGCGACCGTGCCACAGCCATAGCCGCATATTTCATGGCCGAGGCGAAGGAATTCAGGAAGGCGGCAACTTTCCTGTTCGCCGCCTGCGCGTTTCCGGGCCTGCTTCCCGCCAAGAAGGCCACGGCGGAGGCTGTCATAGCAGGACTTTGTTCCCAGGGGGCCTTCGAGGAGGCTACCGCCGTCTGCGACGCGTTCGCGGCCTTAGCGGAGTCCGAAGGGGATCCTGTTGCGGCGGACGGGGCAAGGATGACGCTTGGAGAGGGTATGAGGGGAGGGGGTTCAAGGGAGGAAAAATGAAAAGCATTTTTTTATATTCCAAATGTCTACAACTTACTGTATCCGTTCACCCCCCCTTAAAGGAGGTGAGACGAGAGAGCGGCCTGCACTGAAGCTTGACGACGCCGCATCTCATTGGCGGGGTTGCGGTCTCGCGACCGGCCGCCGAAAGGGGCGGTCCCGCCGATGGCGGGACGC
>JAISFS010000034.1 GCA_031263485.1 Deltaproteobacteria bacterium
AATGGATGAGTTGAAAAAAATTAGCACAGAGATCAGAAATCGACAATTCTGTATCTTATGTCCATGGGAGCATAAACCTCACACTTTACGCCGCTGACATTTATCCGTCCGGGTAATATCGGAATTTGAGCATCAGTCCTGAGGCGGAAAGGACAGAAAAACCACCAAATCTGGTATCTCGCCGATATAATTAGCTACCAAAATATGGAAGAAAATTCAGGCATTTAGATGGACGGTTAATAATACCCCGCATAAGCTACAGCAATTCTATTGGCTTGCTTTGCGTCCAAGTTTCAGGTTCGGAGCTATCATCGGCTGGCAGGACGATCCCGCCTCAGCTTTAGCCTATCCGCTGGCTTGCAGGCTACCAAGCACACGCTTTCGCATTTTCGTTGGCTGGCACGGTGTCTCCGAAACTGCTTCAGCCTCATAGCTGGCTGACGGGGCATTTCCACATCATCTTCCGAATTTCCGTAGGCTGGCATGACGTCCACGTCTCAGCATCCGACTCATCGTTGGCTGACAGGCCGACCCCGCTTCAGCCTCCGACTCATCACTTGCTGGAGTGGCGTCCCGGGCCCGTGGAGCCGGGGAGTGCTACTCACCCGCTACGCCTGAAAATGGTCATGTCGCCGCATCCCTCGCGCAAGGCTCCCATCCTGCGGCGGATGACGGGAAACGGCACTTTGACTGTCCTGCTGCCGGCACCTGCGACGTCCGCATGGCCTGGCAACGTGCCTTTTCAAGGCCCGGACTCACATGGCAGCTGGCGCCAGTCCAATCATGGGGCGTCCCTGCGACCGGGAAAGCTGCTGGACAACGCCTGCAATGTGAACGTGCTGCAGGAAAAGCTTGTTGCCGGGGTTCACAAAAACCCAGGCGTGACGAGAAACGGCCCCCGGCAGGACAAGCCGACGCTTCGCCATGCAGACGGACGATCGCGAGTCAAGCCGGCCCGAGGCAGCTCAGGCCCCTCCACGCTCTCGGCGGACGCGTCAGGGCACGAGGCCCGGCGGGGCAGGCGCTGAATGAAGACCCCAGGGCGTGGGCGTCAAACGGCTCCGGCGGCGGTCTCCAGGATTCTGTTGACCTCGGCCAGCTCGAGCCCCAGCTTCGCGCTTATCCCCTCCGGGCTCTTGTTGAAGGCGTACATGGACAGGACAGAATTGGTGGTCTTCAGTTTGGCTTTCTCCTGCTCCTTTGACATGATCTCCAGATCCTTGGACATGATCTCCTTAGCCTGGGCCTCGTTCTTCTCGGCCAGGACGCCAACATACGAATCAAACAGCTCTTTCATGAGTTGATTGGGGGAGGGAGGCGTATTGATAAATTCCTTCCAGTATTTTGTGATGAGGTCCGGTGAAGCGATGTCGCCCCGCGCCACAACGGCGTAAATCTCAGTGAGAACGAAGCAGCCGAGCCTCTTGCCCACAGCGGCTAACGGCATTATTACCCAGGCGGATAAATGTCAGCAAAAATGCGAATTTACTCGAATAGTCTCCACGAATTCCAACGCACATCCTTATCCAAAGTTAGGGGTTTATGCGCTAATACCTTAATTTTGCTCTGATTTTGCATTCTCGTTGAGAAAGCCATTTAAATCGCTAAACCAGTAGGCTCTAGCAAATTTATCACCAATAAATGGATGAGTTGATAAAAATTAGTATGGAAATCAGAAAACTACAATTCTGTCTCTTTTGTCCATGGGAGCATAAACATCACACTTTACACCGCTGACATTTATTCGCCCGGACAACATGAACAAAGAAACTGCTGCATATCCCTTGTGCATCCGGTTAAGCATCAAAATATAAGCAGTTTCAAACAAACACACCTCATGTCGCGTCCAGCAGATTCACAAATGCTGAAAGTTGTGTACTGGGTCGACATGCCCATGCGCCGGGCTCACGGACGCAGGACCGGTCGCTGGGAACCCGGCACCTCCGGGCGGTCCTCGGGGGCCCTCCCGAAGGCCCGACATGTCGCGGCGTCTACAATGCACGCCCAACATGTCGGAAGTTGCGTATTAGTAACCCTCCCGCCGCGGCCAGTGGATTTACCAATGCTGAAAGTTGTGTACTGGCTCGACAAGCCCGTACGCCGCACCCCCGGCCGCAGGACCGGCCGCTGGGAGCCCGGCACCTCCGGGCGGTCCCCGGGGGCCCTCCCAGAGGTCCGACATGTCGCGGCGTCATCGATGGACGCCTCAACATGTCGGAAGTTTCGTAGTAGTACCCCTCCCGCCGCAGCCAGCGGGTTCACCAAGTGCCGAAAATTGTGTACGGGCTCGACAAGCCCGTACGCCGCGCCCCCGGCCGCAGGACCGACCGCTGGGAGCCCGGCACCTCCGGGCGGTCCCCGGGGGCCCTCCCGGAGGGTCGACATGTTGCTGCGTCATCGAGGGACGCCGCAACATGTCGGAAGTTTCGTAGTAGATCGAGTCCCCGGTCCTTTGCTACATGACACGCGCCATCTCGAGGCACCTACCGGTCATCTCCTCGCAATTCTTCGGGACGCTCCCGAAAGGGGCGTGAAACACCCACAGATGAGATGGTCCACCGACAGGGGCAGGCCGCCAGACATACGATCATAGCCATTGATCACGAGCTCGATCTCCTGGTCGATTGCGGCCATGACGATGTGGTCCCTCACGATGAATATAGGGGGGCTTGAAGTAAATGTAAGGCTAGCCCAGCAGGTTGTTGCTGAGATATAAATCTTGTCGTACCCATTCAGGTACCCTCTAAATTTTGGATTATATTACTCGTCCATTTAAATGTTGAATTTTTGCTTTTAATGCAGGCGCTGAAAGAGTGGGCAAACCCCCAAATCTGGTATCTCCTCACCATGCTTTGCTCCCGAAATATGAAATTAGATTCTGACGTTTAAAAAGACGGGTAATAGTAGCTCCACAACACCTCAACCAGCCGAGGTGCCCTCCGCACCGACCCATCAAGGCCATGTCAACGGCAGTCCATAATCGCTTCGCCACCGGGACAGTCTTTAGGCACTTCGCAAACTACGCAACATCAGTAGTGCCAAAAGCTAAAAAAAGTAGTGCCAAAAGCTAAAAAAAAAATTCCTTTCCTCACAAGTCTATAATCATGTATAATTAAAATACCATGGTGTTTTGGCAGTTCCAGCTGGACTTCCTTTTCCGCCCATGCCCAGGAGGTTGACCATGACGGACGATGCCGAGCCCGCCCGGTTAATCTATTCAGCCGTCGCCGTTGCAAACTGGTTCATCAGCAGAAACCAGGAAGTCAGCGGCGACATGACCCACCTAAAGCTCCAGAAGATGCTGTTCCTCGCCCAGGGGTGGCACTTGGCCTATTTCGACTTCCCCCTCTTCGAGGACCCTATCGAGGCATGGAAGTACGGACCCGTCGTGGCTGCCGTTTACTTCGCCCTCAGCTCCCGCCCGAAGAGCGAGAGCATAACCGTTCCGATTGAGGGGTATGTGGTCCGGGGGAATGCCTATTCGCCGCTTGGCACGCCTGAAATGATCCCGCTGGACGATGACACCGAGGACTTCATGAGGTCTGTCTGGGATCGGTATTCCAATGAAAGTGCATGGAAACTCGTGGGCATCACCCACGCGAAGGGCTCCCCGTGGGAGATAGTGGCCAACTCGCTCGGCAACATCGGGGAGGGAGACGATACCTCATGGGAGGGAATCGGCTTCAATTCAGTAATTCCGGTGGAACTGATAAAATCCTATTTCAAGTCGTATTTGCCGAAAAACCAATAACATGAACAACAAAAAAAAATTTGAGCTAACGTCGTTGCCTGTAAGCGAACAGGCGACTAAAACTGATGACGAGAGCCCCAACATCGGCACTCTAGCATTCGAAAAACTGCCGGCTGGTCACAGAATCACGTTGTCTTTGCGTCAAGAAATCGCGGACCTAAAATCACAGGCCAGCAAGCTAACCTCCAAACTTGAGGAAAAGAACACGGAACTCAAGGAAATAATTGAATTAAAGGATGCGGAACTCATAAATACTATAGAGATTAAAAACGTGGAACTCAGAGAAATAATGGAGAAATCGAATACAGTACTCAGGGATCATGACCGCGTTGAAGTCGAAAACAGCAAGCTGAAAAGGATCTGTCTTGGAGTCGCGCTTTTCGCCTTTATTGGTTCCGTATTCACCATCGCTGAGTCGGCACAGACGAACGGTTTTCAGCTATTAAAGCTTGCTCTGCCCTTCTTTACAGCGATTTCAGCCGTTTTTGCAGCATTTTTATCGTACGGCAAAGGCAAAAATCCAAAAAGTTGATTCGATGTAAACCTTCTTTATTTCGACCTGCAGATGAATCAATGTCAACAATTTAAAAGATGAGAATTTTTTTGCAAACAATATGATGCATATCTTTTAATTATATTCTACCATATGCAAGCTTTGACTATCTTTAGTTCACGAGGGAGATTCGTGCCTTTCGCAGAGTCCTCCCGCCCAGGGGACACCCACAGTCTGTGATAACACAACACATCGGGTGATCAAACTATTCCTTCGCAAGAACGTCTTTCCAAGTCGGCCCAGTGGCTAGGCAAATGATACGAATGACTTTCCCAAGACTAAATTTGTGGACGTATGCCTTATTGGCCATTTTTTAAGTCCTCGATTTCGTTATAGGAAAGCGGTTTTTCCCCCGTTGCTGGAAGAAACAGCGCCACTCCAGGCGAACGAAGCAATATAGCCGGCCCATGTCCTTGTTCCAATGCCATCGATGTCGATGCTATTGCCCCCAGCCTACCCGGGACGTCCCCCTGAGCCCGTCCACCTCCCGGAATCTCCCCTTCCCCCCAAAAAAGCTTTCGCTCGAAAATGTCTACCACGCCATTCGGAGAGAGCCTCGTGGGAATTTTCGCATCCGGTGTTATTACCCGTTTAATCAAATGTCGGAATCTTCTTCCATATTTCAGTAGCGAATCATAGCAAGAAGATACCAGTGCTGGAGGGGTTACCCGACCTTTCCATTTCAGGACTGATTGCCAAATTCCAACATTTGATTAAACGGGAAATACAAGATAACTCGCTTCCGACTGAAAATGGCCATAAAAAAAGCATCCCCCATTTCTTGTCATCATCATCCCCATGCTTGCGCTAAGGCGGTCGTGTTCCACTTGTGGTCGAAGTACAGCGCGTATTCCAGGGTCAGAAGCTCCTGCTTTCGGACCATTTTGTTGATAGGACGGTCGATCCCTTCGCTCGTTCACACCTTAAGGTTGCCGTCGATGATTATCTGCGTCTTCTTGAGCCTAACTACCGTAGCTTCATCTCAAAAAACCTTATATTACACTTTCACGTAAATATGAACGGATGTGGGGTACTGGGCCTAATAAGAAACATGGATCCAAGCCGTAATTAATCGTGTCTAAGGTCTCTAAAGGCTTATCATACGGTCCAAAGGGACCAATATCCGGTCGCCGCCAGAGCTTGTCGGCTTTGCCAGCTCGACGATCCATTGGGTAATATTTAAGTGAAAGGGTAATTCAGCACTAAAGTGAAATAAATATGTAGCCTACTTTTGTAAGGTCCTTTCCAAGCCCCGCAATAAATTAGGCATTATTGAATATTCCATGTAGCCAACAAATTACATCTTAACCTGCCTAAATGCATGATCAGCTTTCAACCCTTTAGTTGACCGCCCTGTTCAGGAAATTTAACTCGGATGTTGACATGGAAGGCTGACATCAGGTTACAGGTGCTATTACGAGTTCGGTTAAATGTTCTAAATTTGGGTATCGTTCCAGGGGTGAGAAATCAGTGCAAGACTCCAGATCTGGTATCTCTTTGCCCTGACTCGCTCCCATAATGTGGGAAAAGTTTTCAACATTTTCTAATATTTTTCCGGAAGCGTAATATGTAGCATGGCGGAGCCGTGGCCAATCCCGTGTATTCCGAAGATATTGTTTACAGTGATGCCGAATAAAGTATTATCACCCGTCCATTTAAATCCCGGAATCTTCTTCCTCATTTTGGGGGCGATTCATAGTCAAGTATATATGTCGAATCGGAAATAACTCGGCGGAGAGAGAAAGGTAGGTTGACCAGTTGGCAGCGGCCAAAACAGCCACAATGCTCTGGTGCCAACTAGTGCAAACCTATAAGACCGGCCCGAACCTGGAAGATGGCCGTCCCTAGCCTGAAGGAAGGCCGTCCAGGACCCAGAGGAAGGCCGCCCCGGCCTCCGGCCCTCCCTCCCCTGACCCCGCTCAGCCCCAGGCGTTCTGCCCCCCTCTGCCGTACCCTGGTATGCCCCCTTCGTCCGTCAGCTGCCAACTTGGTCAACCCCCCATTTCTTGTGTTCTAGAGGTTATTTCCGATTCGACATGCATGGCCTTCACCGGCCACTCCTGACGCGGCGGCCTTCACCGGCCACTCCTGACCTGGCGGCCTTCACCGGCCACTCCTGACCTGGCGGCCTTCACTGGCCACTCCTGACCTGTTAGCCTACCCTGGCGTCTCCTCCTGGCGGCAAGCCCTGGCCTCTCCTGAGCTGGTGGCAAACCCAGCCCTGCAGGAGCCCCTTCAATCGCCTCGCCCCGCGACTGCCCCTTCCGCCTCCTCTCTACCGTCAGCGGCTTCGCCGTTGCCTGCCGCCTCTCCATCCGTCCTCCGCGCTTCAGGTTCCCCGCCGTCCTGTCCACGGCCGTCTCTCCCAGAATGCCGAAGGCCCGTCCCCACACGAGCGGGAACAGGCCTTCGACGTGAATCTGCAGTTTGTTCCTGGGGCTTCGGTTCCAAGAAGCTCCCGGAGAGGCAGAGGTTCAGAGGGCCACAGCTCCCGGAGAAACAAATGTTCCGGAGGGGAAAAACGCCTGGCGAGCCAAGGCTCCCGTTGAGCAGGAGATGCCGGGCCCCGGAGCTCAGACGCCCGTGAGCGGGTTTCCGGAAGGCTCTCCCGGCTGCTTCCCGGACACGGGCTACCGGCCCGCGGACGACGCCTCGCGGCCGGACTTCAGGACCTCCTTGCCCACGGCCACCACGGAAGCCAGGTCCACCACGTTCGAGGGGATGATCATGGTGTTGTTGGCCTTGGCGAGCTTGCCGAACTCGCCCAGGTAGCCCTCGACGATCCGGAGGGAGACCGCGTCCTGGCCGCCGGAGGAGAGGATGGCGGCGCCCACGCGCTTCAGGGCCTCCGCGGTCGCGTCGGCCACGAGCAGGATCTCCTGGGCGCGGCCCTCGGCCTCGTTGATGCGGCGCTGCTTCTCGCCCTCGGAGATGTTGATGAGCTTCTGGCGCTCGCCCTCGGCGATGTTGATCTTGGCCTGCTTGTCGCCCTCGGCCTTGTTGATCATGGCCATCTTCTCGCCCTCGGACTCGGCGATGAGCGCCCGCTTCTCCCGCTCGGCCCTCATCTGCTTCTCCATGGCGTCCTTGCTGGATTGGGGGGGAGTGATGTTCTTGACCTCGTAGCGGTTGACCTTCACGCCCCAGGGCGCGGAGGCCTTGTCGACGGCGTTGATGATCTCGGCGTTAATCGTCTCGCGTTCCTCGAAGGTGCGGTCCAGCTCCAGCTTGCCGATGACGCTCCTCATGGTCGTCTGGGCCATCTGCACCGCAGCCATGTGATAGTTGGACACTCCGTAGCTCGCCCGCTGGGGGTCCATGACGGTCATGTACAGGACGCCGTCCACTTCCACCGAGATGTTGTCGCGGGTGATGCAGATCTGGGGCGGCACGTCTATCACCTGCTCCTTGAGGGTGTGGCGGTAGCCCACGCGGTCGAAGAAGGGGATGAGCACGTGGAAGCCCGAGAGGAGGGTGCCCGAGTACTTGCCGAGCCTCTCTACGACGTAGGCCTCGTTCTGGGGGACGATCCTGATGTAGTTGACGAAGAGGAACAGGAGGAAGACGGCCACGCCGATGCAGATGACCAGAAGGGTAGTGGAGCCCATGGTGCCTCGCTTGCAGGTAGGTTGGGGAGGGGCGGGTCCCGCGCGGCGCGGTGTGCCGGCGGATCGGGAATCGAACCGGCGCGGAGCGCGGGCAGGCGGATCGGAGTCATGGGCCGCGCGGACGCCCGGGTCAAGGCGTATCGGGGTCAAGGATCGCTCGGGGGCAGGGTCTGAAGCGAACCGGAATCAGGTTCGCGCCGGCTAGCGTCCGGGCGGTTCCGGTTTCCGGATCCCTTCACCCGTGCGCCTGACATGACGGATCTGATTTCCGTATCCCGTCGCCAATGCGCCCGCCGGGACGCCTCTGGCGTGACCGCAACCCGCGTTTGGCAGGCGAGGTTTCAGGCGCCTGCGGGCCCGTGATCCGCAGGGGGCGCGGTCGCCTGAACCGGCGCCGCCAGGGGCTCGACGAGGAAGGTGAGGCCCTCAAGATCGACTATGCGGGCGCGGTCGCCCTCATTGAGGGGGAAAGGGCACTTGGCCTGCCAGCGGGTGCCGTTGAACTCGACGGTGCCGGGACGGCCAGGGGGCATGTCGGCCAAGACGTCCACCTCCTGGCCCAGGTAGCGCTCCGCCACCATCGGTTCGCTCAGGCTGTCCGTCTTGGGTGCCTTGCGGGAAGCCAGGAAGGCTATCACGTGGCGGCGCAGGAGTACGAGGCAGGTGACGGAGACGACGGCGAAAAGCGCCCATTGGGCCCACGGCGGGATCGGCAGCAGGGCGGTCAGCAGCAGGACGCACCAGGCGCCCAGGCCGAAGAAGACGAAGAAGACCCCCGGGGTGGCTATCTCCATGATGAGAAGCACGAAACCCAGGATGAACCAGAACATCATGCCGTGGCCGATACCAGTCACCTCTGTCACCTCCCCACGTAGGCCCGGGGCTAGGCCCGGGGCGCCTCAGCCCTGGAGCTTCTTCAGGAGCCAGGCCATGTTTCCGCCCAACAGGCGCATGGTCTCCTCGGCCTCCCTGTCGTCCCTCACCGCCCCGTGCGCCTGGGCGACTCCCAGGTTCCAGTAGCGCGAGCCGACGGTCAGCATCTGGGTGATGCCGAAGAGGTGGTTTATGGAATCGTAGGAATGCACCTGGCCCGCGCGCCTGGCCACCACCACCGCCGCCCCGGGCTTGCGGCGAAGAAGGTTCCCGTGGTGGAGGTCAACGTACCCCAGCCGGTCGATGACGCACTTGGTCTCCGGCGTAATGTCCGCGAAGTACACGGGCGAACCGATTACGAGGGCCTCCGCCTCCTTGGCCTTCCGGATGAAGGCGTTGATCTCGTCGTCCTGGACGCAGCGGTACTCCGTCATCTTGGCGCAGCCGCCGCAGGCCTTGCAGCCCTTCACGTCCAGGCCGCCTGCCTGGAAGACCTCGGTCCTGAAGCCCTCGCCCTCGAGCTCTTCCAGGACCCATCCCAGCATTATGGAGGTGTTGCCGCCCTTGCGGGGGCTCCCGTTTACAGCCAGAACCGTCATGATATAGCTTTTCTCCCACGAGGCCCCCGCGGCGTCCGGCAGGCCTTCGACAGCTTGATGAAATAATGGATTGTGGCCCGATGGCAAGGGATGTCACGGCGCCAGGGCCTTCAGGCGCGGCCCATGCGCGTCGCCCATACCATAAGGCGCAAACGCCGAGCGATGCCGGAACCTTAAGGTTCAAGGCCGCGTGATGACGAAGTCCAAGGCACGGGCGGCAAACGTCGCCATGAACCTTAAGGCCTTAAGCCCTGATCCCCTCGGCATGGACGTTCCAGGGCCCGGAATCCCCTGGCAGGGAACCTTCAGGGCCCGGAATCCCCTCGGCAGGGAACCTTCAGGGCCCGGAATCCTTTCGGCACGGAATCCTTTCGGCACGGAATCTTCAGGCCCGGAATCCCCTCGGCAAGGAACCTTCAGGGCCCGGAATCCCTGCGGCACGGAACCTTCAGGGCCCGGAAAACCTCCGGCCCGGAAGCCGTTCAGCACTCAATCCCAACGAGTCAGGGCACCCCGCCCGACCTCAAGCGGGGCTTTCGGCGCAAGGCGTCCTGGCGCGCCGAAGCCCGGCGCCTTGCGAGGTCCGTCGGCGCCTGGCTGCCACGGTACCCTCAGGAGGACCTGCCGGTCCCCCCGGAATCCTTAAGGATTGGCCCATAGTAGCCGATCAGGGCCTTCCGGACAAGCTCCCGGCTTGTCTCCCTGGTGCGACCGTCGTGGACCACCACCGCCGCGACCGCCAAAGGCCTCCTGTCCCCGTCGGCTGGAGCCGAGAGGGCGGCCGAAGCCACGAACCAGTCCACGTGCCGTCCCTCGGTGTCGTTTATGGTGCCGCTCTTGCCGCCCAGCTCGAGCCGGGAGAGCGTCCGGTGGCTGGCCGCGTCCCAGAACCCCCGCCGCCCGGTCCCTTCGGATACGGTGGCCCGCATCATGGCCGCCAGCTCGCCCGCGGTCCTGCGGCTCATGACGCGCATGAGCGGCCTGGGCGTCCTGCGGTAGACCTCGCGGCCTCCGGGGGCCTTAACGGCCTTCACGATCCACGGCTCGGCCATGAGCCCGTCGGAAAGGATCCCGCCGGCCAGAAGGGCCGCGTGCAAGGGGGAGACGGTGGTCGTGCGGTTGAAGCCCGAGGAGAGTTCCGCCAGCCTGAAGGGGTCGTCAGGGTCGCCGGGCTCGTAGACGGAGGGCTCCACCTCCAGATCGAAGGGGATGGTGCGGTTGAAGCCGACCTTCTCGGCGTAACCGTGAAGCTCTTCAGGACCCAGCGTGTAGACGCCCAGCTTCCCGAAGACGGAGTTGATGCTCTCCGCGAAGCCCGACTCCAATGTCGCCCGGTGGATCCCGCGGTCCGGTTCCTTCACCACGTTGCTCTTGAACAGGGTGTGCTTCCCCCCGTCGAAGAGCACGTACGAGTCGCGGTCGTAACTGTTGCGCTCAATGGCGGCGGCGGCGGTCACGATCTTGAACACGCTCGCCGCGGGGATGGCGCCCGAGAGCGCGGAGCCTGGCTCGTCCCCCCCGCCTCCCAGAGAGGCGATGGCCAGGACCCTCCCGTCCCGTGGGTCCACGGCGACCAGCGCCGCGCGGACGCTCCCGGCGTTCCTGACCCACTTTGCCGCCTGGGCCTGGAAGTCGGGGTCCAAGGCTGTGGAGGCCGTGAGGTTCTCCCCGTTCGGCCCGGGAAAAGTCAGCGCCCCCGAGGCGTCCGGCTCCAGCGCCGTGTCCTTCAAAAGCCCCTGAAGCTCCCCGCGCGTTAGCGGGTTGTCGGGGGTCAGGGCGATCCTTCCCACCACGCGCCTCACGGGCGGCTTGACGGCATCGGCGGCCTTCCGTGACGCGGCCCGCGCCGAGCCGGCGCCGGAATCCTTCGAGGAAACCCGTCCGGAAACCGCGCCGGAACCCCCGTCCGTGCCCCGGCCCTCGACCGACGCCCCGGCTTCGTCCGACGGACCGCTCGCCCCGTCCCCTGCGGAAGGCGGATGTTCCGCCGTCCTGGGGCGCACCGTGGCCACGATCTGGCCGATCTTCCGCGCACGGGCACCCGCATCGGGTTCGGAGGGCGCCAGGGCCGGCCTGGCTGCCTGTCCGTCCCGGACCGACGCCTGGCCGGCACGGGACGAGGCCTGGCCGGCGCGTGACGCGCGATCCGCCTCAGCCGACGTGTCGCCGGCCGTCGAGCGCGCCGCAGGCCCGGAAGGAACCGCCGCCGCGAAGAAGGCGGCGGACACGGAGTCCGAACCGGCGAGCTCGCCCGCCCCCCGCAAGTCCGCCGGCACGCCGCCGGGGCCTGCGGCGGACGCCGTCCTCCTGGAGGCTCCCTGGACCCCGGCCCTCTCCGGCAAGCCATCGGCGAAAGTTGCCGCGCCGCCGGCCCCGGCCTCGGGTCCGGGCGCGAAGAACGTCGGGGGCTGGTCCGGGAGCGAGGCGGCCTTCAGGCCAATCCCGTCGACTGCCGTCCCGGTTCCGTCACTGGCGCCTTCTGCCGCGGAAACCGCCGATCCGGCCGACCCGGCTTCCAACTCCGGGCCCGTCGGTGCCCCCGCCTCGCCCGTTACGGCCGGATCCGGCGCGGACGCCGGAGACGCGATACCCAGCCCGTGCCCAGCCGAGGCCATGATCGGAGCTGCCGCCGTCCCGCCCGCCTCCCACGCGTAATCGCCCTCGGAAGCCGGGGCGTAGGCGCCTGACGCCGGCACGAAATCATCGTCTTCCCAGTCCGGGGGGGAGTCCGCGGAATCGGGGCGGTTCGCCGCGCCCGCTCCGCCGACTGTCGAAGAGTAAGGATCCGGGCCGCCAGGGGCCGGCGCGTAAGAGTCGGGAACGGGGACTTCTGCCGAAGGGGCGAACAGCGGGAAGTCCCCCGACTGGGCGGAGGCTTCCCGGGCGCCTCCGTCCAGGACCATCCTGTACAGCCCGGCCGCGGCGGCAGTCAGGAGGAACAGGAACAGGAGCCCGGAGACCATGAGGTGACCCCAGGACCTTTCCGGCCTGGCGACCTTCACGGCCAGCGACTTGGCCAGGTTCCGGTGGAACTTTTCCTTGGCTTTGAGCGAGGCGGCGGACGGGGCCGTGATGCTGATCCCGTCCCCCGACAGGCGCGAGGGGGTCGGATTCTCCGTCCCCGCGACCGTCGTCTCAGAATCGAGTCCGGCCAGGATCTCCCGCTCCAGTCCCTCCGTCATCGCCTCCGCTAGCCCGGCCGCAAGTTCCGTCTCGGATTCCGCCTCGAGCCCGGAATCGGGCAGGGCCCAGGCGAAGCCGCTGGGAGTCCGACAGTCCGTCTGAAAGTCCGGAAACCTTCGCGACTCGCTAGACGCGGTATCGACCGCCGCGGCAGGCAAACCGCCGGACCCGGCAAAGCGAATTCCCGCTACCCCGCCCTGAATCGCCGCGAGACCTTCCGGCAGCATGGCCGAGTGCCTGGCCCCCGAAAAACGGCCTACGGTCGCTTGACCCGCAGACGGGCCTTGGGCAGACACGGCGGGACGCGCGGAAAGGTCTTGGGCAGACATGGCGGGACACGCGGTATGGCCCTGCGCGGACGCTGCGGGACGCGCTAAAGGGCCCTGCGCAGACACTGCGGGACGCGCGAAAGGGCCCTGCGCGGACACTGCGGGACGCGATGAAGGGGCTTGCCCAAGCACGGCGGGACGCGCCGACGGGGCCTGATGCGGCACGAGGAGACGCGCGGCGGCACCCGACGGGGCTGACTGGCGAGCCCCGGGCGCGGACTTGGGCGCGTTCAGGGAGACCGGGACCGCAGGCGGCGATCCGGACCTCTGCACGAACGCCTCGCCCGTGCCTGCGCCGCCCCTGCTTCTGGCCAAGGGTCCGCCGTCGCCCCGACCGGATGCCTTTCCCGCGCCGAAGCCCCCGCCGCGACCGGATACGGGTCTTATGGCCGACGCTGACCTTGGAGGCTGAAGCTGGGGCAACGGCCCACCTGATGTCGTGAGCCACGGCGGCGGCGCACCCAGCGGCCTGACGCGGCGATTGCCCGGTACCGCG
Source organism: Deltaproteobacteria bacterium (assembly GCA_031263485.1). Classification (GTDB taxonomy): domain Bacteria; phylum Desulfobacterota; class Desulfarculia; order Adiutricales; family Adiutricaceae; genus JAIRZX01. The sequence continues at coordinate 13,393 of JAISFS010000034.1, forward strand.
GAAGGCGCCTCCGTTTCGAGATGGGCAGAGCCGAGGGAATGGGCAGGGTCCTTAAATCCGGCGTTGATAGGACCCGGGATCCGGCTCCGGGCCTGTAACACGCGAGGGGCCCGGGTCCTGCCCTGGGCCTGGGCCCCGGCTTGAGTCGGTGCATGATCCGGGGTTCGGGATTCGGCTTGGACCCGGAGCGGGCCCGCATCGCCTTCAGGCCCGCCGGGGCGCGCGGCACCGGTGCCCCCCGTCCCGGAGCCATGCCAGGACGCGGCAACCTGCACTGCCGGGCGCTCCAGAAAGTGCGCTTCCAGCTCGATGTCCTCCGGGAAACCGGCCCGGCCAGCCGCACGGGGATCGCGCGTGGCGCCTGCCTCGCGGGCGTCCATGTCCCTAACCCCGCTCCGGGCCGCCGGCGGGCTGCCCCTCGATAAGCATGTCACCGCCCATGTACGGCCGCAGGGCCTCGGGCACGGTCACGCTCCCGTCCTCGTTTTGGAAGTTCTCCAGAATCGCCGCGAGCGTCCTGCCCACGGCCAGCCCCGACCCGTTAAGGGTGTGGAGGAATTGGGCCTTGCCGCCGCCCTTGCCCTTGAAGCGGATGTTGGCCCGCCTGGCCTGGAAGTCGGTGAAGCATGAGCAGGAGCTTATCTCCCTGTAAACGCCGGCGCCCGGGAGCCAGACCTCCAGGTCATAGGTCTTGGTGGACGAGAAGCCCAGATCGCCGGAGGGTAGCGTCACCTTGCGGTAAGGGAGCCCGAGCGCGCGGAGCACGGCCTCGGCGTCGGACGCGAGCTTCTCCAGCTCGTCCATGGACCCGTCGGGGCTCGCGAACTTGACGAGCTCCACCTTGTCGAACTGGTGCATGCGGATAAGCCCACGGGTATCCTTGCCGGCGGCCCCGGCCTCGGCGCGGAAGCAGGGCGTGTAGGCGCACAGGCTCACGGGCAGATCCGCCTCGCTCAGGGTCTCGTCCCGGAAGAGGTTGGTGACCGGGACCTCGGCGGTGGGGATGAGGTACCAGTCCGTGCCGTCAAGCCTGAAGAGGTCCTCCCCGAACTTGGGGAGCTGTCCCGTGCCGAAGAGCGACTTGGAGTTCACGATGGCGGGCGGCCAGCACTCACGGTAGCCGTGGAGGTTGGTATGCATGTCGAGCATCAGGCTGATGATCGCGCGGTTGAGCCTCGCGAGCTTCCCGAACAGCACCGCGAACCTGGCCCCCGCGATCTTGGCGGCCCGGGGCAGGTCCATGAGCCCCGTCGCCGCCCCCAGCTCCCAGTGGTTGAGGGGCTTGAAGGGAAACTCGCGGATCTCGCCCCAGACGATCTCCAGCCGGAATGCGCCCTCCGGCCCCACGGGCACGTCGGGGTGGACCAGGTTGGGGATGGACTTGAGTATCCCCTGCTCCTCCTCCTCGACCCTGGTTATCTCCGGCTCCAGGGCCTTCACGCGCCCCGCGAGGATCTTGAGCTCCGCGAGAAGCTCCCCCGCGTCCCCGCCGGACTTCTTGAGGGCCGCCATCTCGTCGTTTGCCCGGTTGCGCCTTGCCTTGAGCTCTTCGGACTCGCGGAGGAGCTCGCGCCGCCTGGCGTCCAGGCCCCCGAAACGGTCCAAGGCGCCGGAGTCCATCTGGCGCTTGGAAAGGGCCTCGCGCAGGACGTCCATGTTCTCCCGTACGAACTTCAAATCGTGCATGTGCCGCCCCCAGGATTCAGGATTCGCAAGTTAGGCGAGTCGGAAAATTTGTGGGGATTATAGCACGGCAAATATCAATTTTCATGCTTAATTATTATCTTTAGTTCTTTTTTCTGATCAATGACCGCCAAAGCGGCCAAAACGGACAAAAACCTCCCTACTCGGGACATGTGCCCCATAGAGTACAATCCCAAAATCCCCTCTGATCAAATAGATAAAGTACCGTTAATCCACTTTCCAACTACAGATTGCGCTTTAGCCCTAATGGCTCCATGGTTACCTGACGGGCACGCCATGGCCTCGCGTTTTCCGGGATGACTCCGGAGCGACCGGACCACCTCAACCTTCGTGAAGGCCCAAATGCGTTGGAGTCACTGAGCCAACCTTTTCTCCAAGGGGAGGAACCAGACGGGTTGCCGCATTCGATCATCCCCGCCACCTCCACCATCCCGTCCCTCGCCACGCTTTCCCGGCAGCCACGATTTCCAGGCAGCCATGATTTCCAGGTCAACGCCGCCTACACGGCCGCTCCTGCCTTTCCGTCCATCGCCACAAGCCGAAATCGGTCCGAGTCTAACTTCCAGAATAATTTCATCAATAAATCAAGGTGGTTAGACTCATATTTTCCCTAATCACTTCTGGGCAATTTGGCCACTCTGGGGCAATTTGGCCAAGCAGGTTCGGGCGATATACAGGTACCCCCCGATCCCTGCCTTCACGGCAAACGGACGAGTTCCTCTCTTATCCTTGAAATCATATCCGCCAACAGCAAGTCCCAGTCGATACTTTCAGTCGAACTCGAAATAGGCTCCCGTAACGCAACCTGAAGGTTCAAGGCAAATCATCCAAAAATCAAGGGCATTTCTGAGATGGCCAACGAACGAGCGTGCCCGAACCGCGACCAAATCCGGAATGCTCACCAGATTCTCTCATAGGATCCTGTCGCATAATTCGCGACTGCATTGTCACGGACCTATTAGTTGTGGATGGACTACTTCTTGCCTGCCATATCAATCCTCGTGCCCTTCATCCAAACCCTTTATGCAACAGGCTCCCAGGCGAACGCAGGAATGCCCTTGACGGGATGACGACGACGTGGTGCCGAAGCTATCCCGTGCTCCATGCTTGATTTTCCGCTTGCCTCAGCCTAAAATATCCGCACGATGGAGGATTGCTTTGATGGATAAGACAAACAAATTTCTGCCAAACGAGCAGAACTTCGACATGTTCGCCTTAGGCAAGGCTGTCTATGTAGATAAAACGCACTTGATTCACAGTCTCTTCGCCAACTCGGCGGGGCCGTTCTTCCTGTCTCGCCCCAGACGATTCGGCAAAACGCTCCTGCTCGACACGATCAAGAAGGTTGCCGAAGGCGACAGAGATCTTTTCGCGGGACTCAAGATCAATGACCTCGAATACGATTGGTTGCATTATCCCGTAATTCGACTCAATATGCACGGAATCGATTTCGATCCCAGATTGTTCAAAAACGACTTGCTCGGGCTTATCCAACCGGCCGGAACCTTCTCGGATGAGGAAATTCGTGCGAAATCCCCTAGCCTTGCAATAAACGAACTGATCACAAAACTTCATCTGAAACATAAGGAAACGTACCCGAAAGAATTCGCCAAAAATCCTTTCGGCACGAAAAACGTCGTACTTCTGATCGACGAATACGACTTTCCCCTCCTTGGCAATATGGGCAATTCCGCCAAAACAGAAATTATTCGTGAAATTCTCTATACTTTTTATTCATCCGTAAAATCTTGCTCTAGTCTGCTTCGTTTCACCTTCATAACCGGCATAACAAAATTTCGCCAGTCGTCACTATTCTCCGGCATGAACCACACGGAAGACATTTACCTCTCCTCCGCATATTCGACGATATGCGGATTCACGATGGAAGAAATCCAATCGACATTCAAGAAGTATTACAAGACGGCAATCGCCGCCATGAAGAAAAAGTCCGAGCTTGCCACGGACGCGAAGGTGACCGATCTGGAGGATAAATTGCTGAAATGGTATGATGGCTATTGCTGGGATGGCGTTTCGAGAGTCATCAATCCTTTCTCGGTAATAAATCTCTTTAAGCACAACGCCTTTGACAACTATTGGTATAATTCAGGCGCATCAAGGATGACCAGCAGAAACAAGTCAGACGCCATCGATTATTTCAGGCTATTCGAAAACAATCTGTCTTTCGACACCGAATTTCCGGCATGGGACGCCAACGATATCAGCGAGACGTCTATACTTATGCAGGCAGGATACCTGACCATCGACACGGTAAGCGGTCCCGAAGAAAATAAGACATACCATTTGAAGATACCCAACAACGAAATTCTTAACGCAGCAAGAATCGAACTCCTGTCAAGATACATTGTCCCCAAGGGTACGAATTCCCCAAAGAAATTCATCAACGAAAAGTTCATGCAATTCATAAATGCGTTCGGCACATTCGACGAAACTGAATCTGAAAGCCTCCTGTCATCCATTTTCTCCGGCATTCCCCAAGCTGAACCCAAAGGAACCGATGAATTCTTCTACCGAGGTCTGCTACGGATTCTTCTCGGATTCGGCAATAAACTGACTTTACCGGAAGACCCTTCTGACATCGGACGTTCGGACATCAGCATGCAGACCCCCGATGGAGACTGGATCATCCTGGAGATAAAACACAGTAATGCCGTCTCGGATGCCCATACGCACAGGAATGCCTCCAGCCGCAGCGTCAAGCCTTCAAGCGCTACCCCCGGCGATTCCGGAGTCGCGCTAATAAGTGTAAAAGGCCAGTCGGGCAAAGAAGACGCCCGCGTCCTTAACAGCCTGAACACCGATATCCGCAAAGCCTTCAGTCAGATAGTCGACAGGCACTATGGCCGGAAATATCTGTGGGGCTCGACGAAAGTTTACGCTGCAGCCATAGAGCTATCTACGGGACTTCTGTCGTGATGGTAAGGTTCGCACGACTGTCCAGAGATGACAGAAACTTGACATATTTTTTGACGGACATTTCCGACTGACAAGATTGCCGATTGTCGCAGGCCAAATCCAAGCAAGCGCCGTCTGACCCCGGCCTCGACCCCGAATCATGATCCCTGTCACGGATCAGGAACTGAAGAATCCAGCGCAATCCCGATTGAGGACATGATCCGAAACCTTTGTCTGAAAGGCGAGCAATGCCAAACGACAACAGCCTATGCAACAGGAAACAGAGATGGCCACGCAACGTGCGGCGTGCTCGCTGAGCCAGACCGTTGGGTCAAGTCCACCGTCAAGATCGACTGGATCAGGATAGCCAGCGGCGGCTGCCGGTCAATTCTTTCACTGCCGGAACATCAAAAAGGGCAATTCCTGGCGTAAGACCGCGCGGCTGCCGAAACCGCGGCCGAAGTCCTGGCAATCGAGCCCGGCGGTCGCTGACCGCAACACCGGGCCGTCCCGTGACCGACGTCAGCAAGAAGCCGTCGGTCGGCAAGACACCCGGTATCCTGCAAATGAGGCGCTGACAACAGGACGAATGCCGGGCCATGACTTTTCCGAAGCGGTCTGCCGGGCTTCCTCGTCCCATTCAGGACGTATTTCCATGGAGCCGGAGAGCCCATCACCGCTACGGGAAGTCCTTCCAAAACCAATGTCAACAACCTTAGAGTTGCGGCGTCAGGCAAACGACTGATATCATTGATGAAAATATCAGAGAAACCGTCGATTTCCAACTTAAGTCGTTGACATTGCTTCCCAAACCGGAACTCCAGATCGCATAGCAGGGGCAGGGCCGCGCCACGCGCTCTCATGGCGATCAGAAGGCGCAAAATCGCCATGTCAACCCGAATATCCCCGAAGCCCCTATTGCCTCAGGAAACGCGCCGCATCTGGAAACGCGCCGCATCTGGAAACGCGCCGCATCTGGAATCGCAACGCCGCGATATTCCGACCGGTCGCCTCGCCTCGCAAGCGGGCAGACGCCCGGCTACCCCCTGACTATGTTGGACTGACCGGTAACCCTGGGCGGGGCCGGCGGGTTCGGGCCGACGCGGCGGCCTATCGCGGCGGAACCTATGACGGCGTGCGTGGACGGGAAGCCGAAGGAGGTCAGCACCTTCCGGAAGTTGCTCTCGTCCGCCGCCGCGCCAAGCTGGTTGACCCAGACGGCGCCCAGGCCCAGGGCGTGTGCGGCCAGGAGGATGTTGGCCATCACCATGGAGCCGTCCTCCACGGGGCAGAAGCTTTTGAGCCTGTCTACGCCCACGATGAGGAACAGCGGCGCCTTCTGGAAGTTGATCGAGTAGCCATTCTGGCCCACGTAGTCCTTGTAGCGGTCGAAGCCCGGCTTGGCTGAGGCCCGCTTCAGGGCATCGTTCAGCTCGCTTATCCTGACGAGGCCGACCAATGCCGTCACGTGGCACGGCTGGGAATTCAGCGAGCTCGGCGCGTAGGAGGCGGCCTCCAGGATGGCGTCCAGCTCTTCGGGCGCGACGGGGCCCTCGCCGAAGACGCGGATGCTCCGTCTCTCCCGGATGGCCTTAAGCACTTCGGACATGGGGATGCCTCATCTCTGGTTCGGCGGCCTGGCCCTCGGCCGCGACCGCCCGGGAGCCTCCCCGATGGGGGAGGCGCAGGGGAACTCTTAGGGGGTTGCCTGAATCTCACGGCTACGCCGGGCGGGATCGCCCGCATCAGACAGGATGGGAGGCCCGACCCAAATGACGCGGACAGGGGCACGGGCAGACGGAAGGGGCTGGGCACGCCTATGCAGTATCCGGCTCGACCGCATCGTCACGCTTCAATTCAATTCAATTCAACATACGATACTTTACCAGAACAGACCGAAATTGATAGGGGCGCCTCTCTCTCCCGCCTGCTCCCTCCCAAATCCGGCCATAACCGGGTGATCCCGGATCTTTTCCCGACATGCGGCGCGTCTGCCGCAGTCCTCTCGCCCGCGACCTTCGGCTTGGAGGCGAGGCAAGTCACAAGACGGCGGACGAAGGGGCGCGACTGCGGCGAATCTCCGGCATACCATCCTTATCCGATACGACCGAAATCCCGATGCGGCACCGAATCGGAACTGACGATTCCATCCCGATGACGCGCCATAGGTTACAGGGCAACCGGCAGGGAAACAGAACCGGCGCCGGATCAGATATCCAGTCGAAACCGACTCGGAGCCGGACGTTTTTCGAAAAGCCGAACAATCCGAAATGAAACCGTATTCGCATCTAGAGTCGTGCAACGCATCCGTGTCCCAGGCGGCAAAGGTTGCCGCGCCCGCTGCCTCCATATCGACTCCGCCGCCGCGCCCGCGACCTCCTCCATATAGACTCCGTCCGCCATGCCGACGAACTCAACCGCTCCCGCGCGAAGCAGACTTCCCGAACGGCGGGCGGCCCGCCCCCGCCGGAGTCAGGCGTTGGCGGGCCGCCGGGAGAGACTAAGGACGGCAACTTCCCACTGGTCCTCTAATAGGCCCTGAGCCGAGCCCCGGACAGCTGTCCGTTCTGCTGCTTTTCGCGGTACTTCTGGTAGAGATCCACCGCCCTCACCCAGTTCCAGTAATCCAGCATCTGGGAATGCGCGGCGGAGTGGCGGACGAGCTTCCAGCCGTAGGCCAGATCGCAGAGCTCCTTCACGAAGAATCTCAGGCCGCTGCTCTCGGGGCGGATGTAATCCTTCATGGCTTTGGCAAGCGGGCCCATCTCCCTCAAGGCCGCGTCCCGCAACGAATCATCGGTCACGTAATGCTCCCAGCAGCCCGGACCCAGCTCGTCCTCCAGGATCCGCACCACCGCCCCGTGGACCTGGTCCACGAGGGGGAAGAGCACGTCCCGCTGCCCCCGTGACAGGAAGCGGTCCAGGAGCGCGCCGCCGGAGGAAAGGAGCGCCGGATGGTAAAGGGTGTAGCGGTTGGGGGACAAAAGCCCTTCGGCCCACATTTCCTGATCGCGGCCGCGGTCCGGAGGCGCCGATCTGGACGGGCTGATGCCCGGGTAAAGGAGGTTCGACTCGAAGCTGAAGTCTTGGGGGATCCTGTGCGCCAGCGGGTGTGCCGAGAGGATCGCGCGGACGTCCTCGATGCCCTTGGGTTCGCGTTCCACCACGGTCCCGATGAGCACGGGATCGTCCCCTCCGACCCCGGCGGCCACTGCCTTGCACCACCAGTAGTCGGCTTCCGAGAGCTCCTTGCCGTTTCCGGTGGCCGCCTCCTCGAACAGGAGATCGAAGTCGGCGCGGGAGGTCGCCCCCCACCAGGGGAAGTACCTGATGCCCCGCGCCTCGGGAATCTGAGGGAACCCCGGACGGACCAGCGCCATAAAGCGCATGCCCTCCCTGCCCTCGCCGCCCTGCGGGCCTTCGAAAGAGGTCTCGGCCGCGGCGGCGAACTCCTTCGCGGCGACCAGCTGGGCCTGCTCTGAGAGTCGTTCCAGGCCTATGAAGGCGGTAACCTTCAGATAGTCGCTGTCCTGAGGACGGAAATGCTCGGCGAATGTCCTGCGTTTCTTTTTCCGATCCGTGACGGGCATGGCCGCCATGATCTCGCCCAGCCCGGCCGCGTCGGCGTGCCTGGAGGCGTCCGCCACATTCAGCAACGGGCCGCCTTGGGCCCGAAGACTCTTTTTGGCGGTATCCACGAACGTCTGGTTCCTAACCGTGTCGGGAAGGAGCAAGACGACGTTCCAGCCCCCAGCGAGGGCGGCCATCGCCCTCTTCACATACCCGGAACCTCCCGGCGTCTCAAGAATCTTCATATATTCCATGGCTTCAGCTGCCTTTCCGGGCCAGGGCCCGTGCCGATAGAAATCCGTTGTCGAGTCATGATTCCTCACTGGAATGCGCGCCGTCCCGCGGACGGACGAGAAAACCCGGGCGCGAAGGGAAGCGCCCGACGGTACCGGTAGCCGCCTGGAGCAACCGGTCGGAGGCGAGGGGAATCGCCCCTGAACAGCGGACGTGCAGTCGAGCGGAGCGCCCGCAGGCGGAGCGGGGAGCGGGTAGGTGATCCGACCGGAAACGCGATGACACTTAACGTTACCGTTGAATCGGGTTCGGTTGGGTCCAAGGCGTAAGTGCGACCCCTGGCACTGGCGGGGCCGCCGGGCCGCCGCTGGCTGGGGCACCGGGTGCCGGGTGCCGGCGAGAGCCGCCGGACGTGCTTCTGAGAGGGTTAGGGGGGATGGGAACAAGTCACGGGAGTCTCCTTCGGGGAACGTCCGGACGATAAGCGGCCTGCGGGACGCGGGGTCCTTCCGCACGGCATCGCGGGCCGTCCGGGAGCAGGGGGCTGGGAGCATGTCACGAACGGCATGATAAGCCGCAGGGTGCGGCATGATTCCGCAGGCGATCCTCCCTCGGCCGCCGGGATGGGCTGCCAGGTTGAAGGCCTCCGGCGAAGGCTGTAAGCAGGCCTGCGGTATCCCCGTTCCGTTCGGGGAAAATAACCAGTTTTAGGTTCACGGCGCGTTTCATGTCCCACATCTACCACAAGCCGTAGAAAAAGACAAGGAATGCGGATTCCTTTCCGCGGCAAGCCGCTGAGGTTTTCTCGCGCGGAGCGTTGAAAATGATTTTCCGGAGTTCCCGTCCTTCCGGGATGGAAGATCCCGTCGGACCATGACAAGGCCCAGACGCCTCATGAAGCGGCTCCTGAAATTTCGGGTCGATGCCTGCGCGAGAGGCAAGGCAGACGGCTTGCCGGGAACGGACATGGAAAATGCCCAGAATATAAAGGTTAAATATAATGCATGGCGATAAGCGCAAGAAAAACAGACATGTCAGATTACGGCAAGGAGAATGCCTTGTCAATACGGGACAAAGTGAACTCTTTGGCGCGATGAGGCGAAATTTAAACCGGCTCGCGGGATTCCAGGACAGATGCCTTGTCCAAAAGGCGACGAGGCATATGCCACCGCAACGATTGACATGGCATAAACAGTATCATGACAGGTCAATCGTAATCCCTTGCGGATAAGGTCCAGAAAAAGCTTCGAGTGAATGCCGCCGCAAACGGCTTGTCGACAAGGTCGGATGAAAAGGCATTGACGGAGAGTTTCAAATGCGATTCGAAAACGGGAATTTGAGAGGCGAACACGGAATCGTCGGGCAATGGTCGCCGGGAACGGGCTCAAGCGAGAGGCTTGCGGCGTGCCGCTGACATCGGGCTCGCCGTCATGGCGGGTTTCGCGGACACGCCCGGCAGGTCATGGAGACATGTCCGATCCGGTACCGGGGGCGCGCCCGGAGAAGCGATGGACGCTCGGCTGGGGCAGGCCGCCGTCCGCCTGCGGGCCGGGCCGTCACGCGAAGCGGGGATCCAGGGTCCAGACGGTCTCCCCGTCCCTCTCGCCTGCGGGGAGCAACACGGTGAGGCCGGCGAGCTCTCCCATAAGCGCGCGGATCTCGGCGCGTCCGCCCTCGTCCACGCCCTCGTAGAGGCCCGCGGCCTCGGCGGCGGTCACGGGGCCCAGGCCCCTCAGGTCGCTCACGAAGCCAGCGAGCTCAACGGGAGCCCAATCCGGGAACGCCGCGGAGCCGGGGCGCTCGGCGGGGATCCCGGCCAGGGCGCGGGCCTCCGCCAGGACCAGGGCGTCCCAGCCTCCCGTGCGCTTCATGATCCCGTGGGCCTCGACCGGGTCGAGTCCGCACATCTTGAGGTAAAGCTCCACGGCGCCCAGGGTCCAGCGTTGGGCGTAAGCCCGGGCGGAGCGGTCCGGGAGCCCGTCGGCCCTGGCCAGCGCCTCGCCGGGACGGCAGAGGTAGCAAACGGCCAGGTCGTCCTGCCTCCGGGTGTCCTTGGCCCCGGCAAAGGCCGCCAGCTCGTCGAAGGCCCGCTTGCCTCCGGGGCCCTCGCAGGTCATGGAGTCGGCCACCACGCGGATCCTGCGGCCCTGGCGGCTTACGGGCTTCAACGTGTCGAATGCCCGCCGGACGTCCGTCCTGGTGACGCAGCCGTCCTCGCCACGGATCCTTATGAACAGCGCCGCAGAGGCCCCGGAGGAGTCCTCCATCGCGCACAGGCTGGCCAGCGCCACGGGCGCCCGGTCCGCGCCGGAGGCAGGGGAGCCGGTCACGAGCGTGAAGGGCCTCTCCTGCGCGGCACGTTCGAATAGCTCGGTCTCCTGGAGCAGCGTGAGCGGGCTGGGCACGGGGAGCCGCCTCGGGGCGCCGCCGTTCGCGCCTGGCCCGGGTTTCGCGTCTCCGGGGCTCGAGGCGCCGTTCGCCCCGTTGCCGCTTCCGTTGCCTTTCCCGTTGCCGCCGTTCGCGTCGGCCCAGCGGCCGCCGTTCACGCCGGTCCCGTTGCCGCCGATCGCGCCTTCACCCTCGCCGCCGTTCACGCCTGCCCCGTTGCCGTTGCCTGCCCCGCACGCGCCGTCCGGGCGGACGGACCAGTTCCGACCGAGAAGGGTCGCGGCCCATGCGGCGTGCAGCGTGTCCTCGGAAAAATCCAGGGCGTCGGCCGCCACGGCGTCCGGGCCGATCGATGCGGGCACGCGCCCGGCAAGGCGCCCGGCTTCGGTCAAAGAGACGTCCGGCGACTCGCCCAACGAGTCGGTCGGGGGGATGAGCCGCCTGGCCGAAAGGAGCGACGCGTCCGGCGGGACCGGGAGGTCCTTCAGGGCGGAGAGCTCGTCCAGCACGCGGTCCTGGTCGCCCATGAGCCTCGCGAGCGCCGCTGAGCGGAAACGCATCCCCCGGGGGTCCAGGGCCAGGAGCCCGAAACGGGCCAGTTCGGTGGCCAGGTAGCGGATCTCGTCCAGTTCGGCGTCCCGGAACGCCTCGGGCCAGAAGTCCTTGAGGTTCTGGAGCATGCCCGCGAGCGAGAGCCCCGCGCCCTCGAACTCGCGCTCGCCCGCGTGCTCCATGTAGCTCGCGACAAGCGCCAGGGCCCGGTGCAGGGGGTCAGCCTCCAGGGCGGAGGCGGCCAGCCCGCGGAGGGCGTCCTCCGTCTCCGGGTCGGCCGCCGCCCGGCTCACGGCCCGCTCCGTCACGACGAAGGGCGGCGGGGCATCGATGGGGATGTCCCTTGCCGCCTCCTCCAGGACGCGAGTGATCAGCACTGCCAACGCCCCGTGGTTCCAGTACGCCCGGGCCAGGATCCTGTAGGGGAGCGACGGGGTTTCGAAAATCCAGCCCGAGGCTATGAGGGGGGCCGTCAAAGCCTCCCAGAGCCCCTCCGCCTCTGGCGCGCGGAGGGCGAGCGGGGACGGCAGCGCCGCCAGGGGCGAGGCCGGGTGGCGCTCCAGGCGCCGAGACAGGCGCCTCCCCGCGAGAATCAGGCGGAACGCCCCCTGAGCGGTCACCGCGCGGTTCAGGAGCGCCGTGTCCGCCGGGTCGAGGGCGATCGCGCCCATCATGCCGTCCGCGTCGTCCACCATGACCGTGAACTGGGCCGGGTATCCCTTGCGGCCCCGGGAGGCCTCAAGCCTCGCCAGGTTCGCGGAGGCGGTCTCGGTCAGGTTCCACCCCGGGAGACTCAGCCGCGAGGCGGCCAGGTGAAGAGCCGCCGAAAGCGGCCCGCGGCCCTGCAACGCGGGCGAAACGTCCCCGGTCCAGTCGAGCAGGCAGGCCCAGTTACCGTCGGAGGGCTTGGAGACCGCCGGGTCGTCCAGAACCAGCCGCAAGAGGGAGCTCTTGCCTACGCCAACGGGCCCCTCGAGCCTCACGAGCCCCTTGGAGTCGACAAGGCTCTCCGCGAGCCCGTCCGCGCCCGAGGCCTCCGCCCGCGGAATCGGGTGCCGGTAGGGCGCGTAGGCCCCGTATACCCCTCCCGCCGTGAACAGCCACTCCCTGCGGGCGGCCTTCAGGCTGGGCGCGGCCACGGCCGTGACCGCCATGAGAGCGGGGTCCAGCACCGCCACGTCGCGCCGGGCCTCACGTGCCCAGGCCCAGAGGAGTCCCCTGCCCCCTGGGGTCAGGGGCGCCAGCGAGACGGCCAGCGGCACCGACCCGGTCGCCGGGCGCCACTCCTCCAGCGCCTCGATGAGGTGCCCCGGCGATGCCCCTTCCCCCTGCCAGACCATCACGGAGAGCGACTTCTTGGGGCCCTCGCCCCAGGCGGGCAGAACGGGCGTGAACAGCGCCTCGGCCGAGTATTCCCGCCACGGGAAGTCACCGCCGCCCCAGCCGCCGGGCATGGCCCTAAAGCCCTTGCCGGCCCCCAGATCGAGCCACTTCAACAGCTTCTCCAGCGCCTGAGCCGCTTCGGTCTCCGAACACTCCCGCGCGATGCAGTCCGCGAGCTCCATCCAGATCCGCTCCGCCGGGCCGGTGACGGGAGGCCGTGCGCCGCGCGCGGCACGCGAGTCGCCCCAGGCCTCGCGGGCAGCGGCGAAGAAGTCGGCGGCGCCCTTGAGCTCCGGGAGCAGGCGGAAGAACTCCTCGGTACGGCTGGACGGGACCCCCTCGGGGAGACGCATCGGAGGGGCATCGGCAAGCTCCCTGTGCACTGCCTCGGTGATGAGATCGGAAGCCGCGTCCAGCTCGCCGTCCGCCAAAAGGGCCTGGACGGCCCTGTCGACCGCCGGGGGGAGCGGGATCCTGTCGCGGCGGAGCGTCTCCGCGCGCTCGCGCACGAGCGCGCGGTTG